>CP070648.1:4266477-4311693 GCA_020354555.1 Armatimonadota bacterium
CACCCTCCAGGTACGGCACCACCTCCTCGCGCACGAACGGCAGGCGATCAGCCGGCACGTCGTTCAGCAGCAGGCCCGCCATGCGTTCGCCAAGCGCTTCCCGCGCCGCGAAGATGCCGTCAACGGAACGCTCAGACTTGTACGGGGCCACGAGCAATGCACGGCAGTCCAGCAGGTCGGTGAGCCGCCGCGCCTCCGCCCCCAGCGCCCTGCCCGTCACCGTCACTTCGCCGATCCCGCCGACCAGCATCACCTCGCGGTTCTGCGATAGGCTGGCATACGCCTGCGCGATCCGCGCCCGGATGCCTTCGCCGACATCCTCGGCCATCGCCTTACGGTATAGCTCCTCGTTCACGATGACCGGCGACAGCTCACCCAGGGGGTCGGGCAACTCGAGCACGTCGCGGATGAACGCCGCGTCCTCGTCAACTACCTGGCCCTCCACGCGCGCGGGCAGGAAGCCAAGCGGCTTGAAGTAGCCGACTCGCTTCCCCTTTTGCTTGAGCTTGAGGCCGAGTACGATGCAGACCAGGCTCTTGCCCCCATAGGGCTCCGTGGAGCCGACAAATACTCCTATCATCTTAGCCTCCGTGAGCGGCCGAACCGCCCTCCTGCTCCGCAATAGTGATGCGGGAATCAATGGCGACCACCCCCCGGCCCGGCTCCAGCGCCGCCAGGGGATTGATGTCCATCTCCAGGATCTCGGGGTAGTCCAACGTCAACTGCGATAGACGCAGCAGCGCCTCGACGATCGCATCGGTGTCGGCAGGTCGCTCGCCGCGCACGCCGCCGAGGAGCGCCGACGCCCTGATCTCCTCGAGCATTCCTCGGGCGTGACGCCGGTCAACCGGGGCGACGCGGAACGCGACGTCCTTCAGCACCTCGACGTAGATCCCGCCTAGGCCGAACAGGATGCGCGATCCGAACTGCGGGTCGCGGCTCGCCCCCAGGATCACTTCCTTGCCCCCGCGTATCATCTCCTGCACCAGTACCCCGCGCAGTTGCGCACTCGCCATGTAGCGCTGCGCCCGCAGCATGATGAGGTCGAACGTGTCTGCCACCTGTTCCGGCCCCGAGATATTCACCCGCACCGCGCCAATGTCTGACTTATGCAGGATGTCCGGCGACGAGATCTTCATCACCACGGGATAACCGATCTCCTCCGCCATCTGCACCGCATCCTCCGCCGAGTGCGCCAGCCGTGCCTCGGGAACGCGGAAGCCGTACGCGGACAGCACCTCCCGCGCCTCGACCTCCCCGAGGTTCACACGCGACTGCGCCCGCACCGCGTCGAAGACCTGCTTGACCTTGCTCCGGTCCGCCGCGAACTCGACTGCCTCCGGCGCGGGCTCGCCCAGCCACTGCCGGTAACGAACCATCGCCGCGAGCGCGCCCACCGCTTGCTCGGGATACGCGTACGACGGGATGCGATGCTCGTCGAGCAGACGGTCGCCGGCGCGCATCCGATGCCCGCCCATCATACACGCCAGCACCGGTTTCGCATCCGCCGCGGCCGCCTCGTAGATGGCCCGTGCCGTGTGCTCCACCTCGGTCATCGCCTGCGGCGCGAGCAGCGGCACCACCGCGTTGACGTTGGCGTCCGCCAGCACGCTCTCCATCGCGAATCGGTAGCGCGCCGCGTCCGCGTCGCCGAGCACGTCGATCGGATTGTAGAAGTTCGATGCCGGCGGCAGCTTCTCGCGCAGGCGCTCCACGGTGGCCTTCTCCGGCGACGCGAGATGGAGAATCCCGCTGCGCTCGCACGCGTCCGTCGCCATGATGCCGGGCCCGCCCGCATTGGTGACGATCGCCATCGCCGGCCCCTCCGGCAGCGGCTGATAGGCGAAGGCAAGCGCGTAATCGAACAACTCGCTGATCGAGTGAGCGCGGATCACTCCCGTCTGGCGGAACGCCGCGTCATAGGCCTGCTCCGAACCGGCGAGGCTGCCGGTGTGCGACGACACCGCGCGCGCGCCCGCCGCCGTGCCTCCGGACTTGAGGATGATCACCGGCTTGACCGCGGTGACCTCGCGCGCGATCCTCATGAACTCGGCGCCGTCGCGCAAGCCTTCGATGTAAGCGACAATGACGGACGTGTCCTCGTCGTCTTTCCATGCCCGCAGCAGCTCCAGCGTTTCAACGTCGACCCCGTTGCCGAAGCTCACGAACTTGCTGAAACCGACGCCTTGCTCCAGCGCCCAGTCGAGGATCGCCGTCGCAAGCGCTCCGGACTGCGACATCAACGACACGTTACCCGCCTGCGGCATGCCGGGAGCAAAAGACGCGTTGACCCCAAAGCGCGGCGTGATCAGGCCGAGACAGTTCGGCCCGAGCACCCGGATGCCGTGTTCGCGCGCGATGCCCCCGACCTCGCGCTCCAGCTGCGCGCCCTCCGGCCCAGTTTCCTTGAAGCCGGCGCTGATGATGATGACCGAGTCTATGCCCTTCTCCCCGCACTGGCGCATGACCGCGGGCACGAACTTGGCGGGCACGACGATCACGGCCATGTCCACGTCGCTCGGCACCTCGGCGACGCTTGGGTAGCACTCGTGCCCCAGCAGGCTTTCCGCGTTCGGGTTGATGGGATAGACGACACCCCTGAAGCCGGACGAGATCATGTTGCGAAACACGGCGTGGCCGACTTTGGCCGGGTCGGTTGAGGCTCCGATCACCGCCACTGAGTTCGGTTGAAAGAAGTGCTCTAGCATGGGGATCCGATGGTTGTGTCGCGCGGCAATGACGTTTCTCCACTCGTCAAGCGCGCGGGACTCGGCGCGCCGCGGGGCGGCCGATACGGGGGGCCGACGGCGCCCCGTGATCTCCGCATCCCTCTTTCTGCCCTCAGCGCAGCAGACCTGCGCGATGCGCGGACAGATACTCCGCGCAGTACTCGTCCGTTCCCAGCAGCGCGCAGCCGGCGCGCAGGGTGGCCATGAGAGCATCATCCAGCGGGTCGACAATCGCCGCGTCCAGCCCCATCGCCAGCGCCATTGCCAGGAACGTCCGGTTGAGTAGGTGCCGCTGAGGCAACCCGAAGGAGACATTGCTCAGGCCGCATACGACGTGCACTCCCGGCACGGAATCGCGGATCGCGCGCACCGCCTCCAGAAACTCGCGCCCCTGCCCGCCCTCGGTGCTCACCGGGCGCACCAGGGGGTCAATATACAGCCGGTCAGTCGCAACACCGTGCTTCGCCGCGAGGTCCGCGATCGCCACCGCGAGGTCGCGACGGTCCGCCGCCGTCGTCGGCAGCCCTTTCTCGCTCATCGTGAGCCCGACGACCCGAGCGCCGCGCTCACGCACCAGCGGCAGGAGGCGCTCCGCCCGTTCGGGGTCGGCCGTGATCGAGTTGATCATCGCCTCACCGCGCGCCGCCTCCAGGCCCGCCGCGATCGCCTTGGGGTCGGGTGAGTCTATGCACGGCGGCGCGTCAACCGCATCCTGCACGACCCCGATCATCCACTTGAGATCGTCAATCTCCTGCGACACGCGCGCGGCCGCATTGACGTCAATGAAATCCGCACCCGCCTGACTCTGGCGGATCGCCTCGTCTCTCACGAACTCCTCGTCGCGCGCCGCGATCGCGGCCGCTACCCTGTCGCGAGTGGAATTGAGCCGCTCTCCAACTACGGTGATCATGCTACTCACTGCCTCCTGAGAACCCGGTGATGTGGCGGTCGTAGGTGCGCTCGACTGCGCCGACCAAAGCAGCTAGGGCGGCGTTGACGGGGGTCGCGACGCCGACGGCGGCGCCTGCCCGCGCAACTGCGCCGTTGATCGCGTCCACCTCCGTCCGCCGCCGGCGCAGCACGTCCTGGAGCATTGAGTTCAGGTTCTCTGCCGTTGCGCGGCAGACCTCCCGCGTGTGAGCTGCCGGATCGTCGTGGGCGAGGGTCACACCTCCTGCCGCAGCCACGGCGGCCGCCTCCTCGACCGCCGCGCGCAGCACCTGTGCCGCGCCGGGGTCGTCGGCCAGCGCTCCGTTGGGGAGACGCGTCAATGCCCCCACGGCGTTGATGCCGCAGTTGACCACGACCTTGCTCCAGATGGCGGAATCGAGGTCGGCCGTCGTTTCGGTCTCAATCCCGGCGCCGCGCAGGACCTCGGCCAATGCCTCCAGCCGGGCGCTGCGAGCACCAGGCGACTCGCCGATGATCGTCGGGCCGATGCCCGCATGGCGGACGCGTCCCGGCGCCACTTCCGTCGCGCCATGCGCCGTCGTGCCGCCGATCACGCGCTCCGTGCCGAACCGTGCCGCCAGTGTCTCCACGTTCCCCAGCCCGTTCTGCAGCGTGACGACAGGAGTTTCCGGGCCTGCGAATGCCGCCGCAGCTTCCGCCGCGGCGGCGGTGTCATATGCCTTGACGAAGATGAAGATGAAATCGGGCGCCGATACCTCGGCGGGGTCGGTGGTCGCATTGGCGGCGACGCGGAAAGAGCCGCCTGCACCCTCGACGACAATGCCGTGCGCGGCAACCGCGCTCACGCACTCCGGGCGGCTGTCAAGCGTCCACACGGCGTGACCGACGCGTGCGAGGAGCGCGCCGAAGAGCGCCCCCATGGCGCCGCAGCCGACGATGGCAATGTGTCTCCGCGCCGGTTCGGTCATTCCTCAGCGCTACCCCGCCTTCTCCCACCGCATGAGGTGCGTTACCGAGCTCAGCGTGCTGCCCTCCTGGATCTCCTTGCGGATGCGGTTCTCCTGCTCCAGCACGCCTTGGGCGCGGTTGGCATACTCGGCGGCCTTCTCGCGGGGCACGACGCAGACACCGTCGTCATCCCCGACTACCCAGTCCCCCGGCCGCACGACCACACCGGCGGCCTTGATCGGCACCCCGATCTCCCCGAAACCGCGCGGCTCTCCGGCGTTGGGCATGATCAGCCGCGCGAAGGCCGGGAAACCAACCCTCCGAATCTCCGGCGTGTCGCGGATCGCCCCGTCAATCACCAGCCCGGCCACCTGCTTGTTCAATGCGCTGTACGTCGCCAGCTCACCCCACAGGGCCGGCCCGACGCCACCCGCGTCAATGACGATGACGTCTCCCTGCTGCGCCTCGTCAATCGCCTCCACGGGCTTAGCCCAATCACCCGGCGCGCTGCGCACCGTCAGCGCAGGCCCGCACATCCGCGCGCCCGGGGTGATCGGGTAGATTCCCGGCAACACGCCGCCGCGATGCAGAGCATCGGAGAGATTGGCCGTCGAGACCTTCGACAGCACCTCCCGAATGTTCTCCATGGTCGCGCGTTTGTAGAGGTCGGTCGCGACCTTCGCGCCGGTGTCGATCGCCTGGCGGATGGCCTCGGTCGCGGCCTTCGCTTCCGCCGACTTCGTGATCGCCCCGCCGACAATGACGACGCGCGCGCCGGCAGCGACCGCTTCGGTCGCGTTCTCGGAGTGTATGCCTCCCGCGGCAGCCACCGGGATGTTGACCGCCTTGCACACCTGCTCCAGCACGTCGAAGGCATGTACCCCCTGCATCTGCACGTCAATCGCGGTGTGACACGCGATATAGTCCGCGCCGAGCTGTTCGATCTGCCGCGCGCGCTCGACCGGGCTGCCGCAGCTGATCAGGTCAACGACGACCTTGTTGCCATAGTTGCGGGCCGCCTCGATGCACTCGGCGATGGTCGAATCGGCGGCGGCACCCAGGACGTCCACGATGTCCGCCCCCGCCTTCGCCGCCGCCTCGAGTTCCGTCCGCCCGGCGTCCATGATCTTCATGTCCGCTACAATCGTACGATCCGGGAACTTCTCCCGCAGCGCGCGGACCGCGTCGAGGCCCTCGCTCTTGATCAGTGGCGTTCCCGCCTCCAACCAGTCCGCGCCGCCCGCAACCGCCTCCGCCGCGCACTTCAGCGCGCGGTCGAGGTCAACGAAATCCAGGGCGACTTGCAGAATCACCCGTTCCCTGTCAGGCATGCTATGTTACCTTCCTGTGGCCCACACTGGGTAGCGCACGTCTTCTCCGCAAACGCCACGCGGGCTTCGGTGTGCGCAGTTGCGGATTTCGTCGGAGGGCCGACCGACCGGAGAACTGCGCTGACGCACCTCACCCCGGACAAGTCTCGGCCCCTTGGCCAATAACGTGTCGCCATAATTATAGCGACGCATGCTCGTGCGAACAAGCACAAATACTGCGCCCCGAACGGTCGCAGCATAGACAAGCGCCGTTTCTCGCGGGGATTGCGTTCCCGCGTCGTGGTGCTTGATCCTGAATCGGTTCGATCCCGCTGCGGGTCACATCTTGGACTGCTCGGTAATCCTGAGCGGCCGAGCGAGTCAATCGCGTCCGAACAACAAGACGTGACGGAGCAATCCTATCGGAATGCAATACAGTATTGGCGATCGCCACGGCTTGTCGCTTGCAGTCGTTTGTCGTTTTCAGGATAATCAGTCAGGAGTGTCCACCTGAAATGGGAGATCTCGGAAAGCATCGCCAGTTGTCAGATTCAATACTGATCAGATCTTGGAAACGCATACCACTGGTTGTGCGATCCATAGTCGTAGGGTTTCTGGTCTACGCGATTACCGGTGCTGTCATTTGGGCACTCGTATTGGCTGTGATACCGGCACCGTGGTCTTTGGCTGTTATGCTTGGTGTACTGGTGGTCTTTTGGAAGTACTTCAGCGGAGATTGGGGGCACAAGAAGACGGCTGAGAGCCGCAGAAGGTACTTCCGTGGGACAAAGCTGCCCACAAACACGTGGATCTGGAGCATGGCTGCGGCGATGCTCGCTGTGGTTGCAGTTGAAGCTGGCTTTGTCATCACTTTTCGGGCAGTTCAGTTTCCGGCGGATGAGTGGGCTTTGGGATACGATTTCAGTTCTTTCCCAACCTGGTTGGTCTGGCTGTACATCGTGATGGCCGCATGTGTCGCAGGTATTACCGAGGAAGTGGGTTTCCGTGGATACATGCAGTCGCCGATCGAGGGTCGATACGGCCCCGTTGTCGGGGTGGCGGCGGTTTCAATCGTGTTTACGGTGATACATCTCAACCAGGCCTGGGCGCCGCCGGTCTTGATCGTTATCTTCTCGATAAGCGTACTGTGGGGAATCCTTGCCTACGCTTCTCGTTCGCTCATACCGGGAGTCGTGAGCCACATTGCCGCGGACATCATCAACTTCTCTTACTGGTGGACGGATGTGGCAGGCAAGTTCGAGAGACAACCGATTTCCCAAACGGGGATCGATGCACACTTCGTTTGGTGGGTTCTGATTCTACTAGCAGCTCTCGTTTTGTTTGCTTGGACTGCTCGAAAGACTCTGGAATCCCACAATGAGTCGCCGCAGTGAGAGCCGCCTGACCCCCGCTCCAACCCGCCGCGATGAGCACGGCGCTTCTGACGCGACTTGATAGCCGGATCGATCGCGCGGGCGGCGGTTGCTGGTTGGCCCCGCGCGGCGGAGGATTGACGCTCTACTGTGCCCGGGCCTTACCGCAGGGCATCTCCAGGGCTCAGCGCTGCCCGCGCCGCTCCCATGCGACCACCGCGCGTACACCATCACGGCCTGGCGCGTCGAGCGGTGCCAGACGGTGGAAGTCCGCGGCCTGCTGGAAAGCGTACGCCGCGCGCAGCACCGTCGCTTCATCGAGCGGCTTGCCGATGATCTGCAGGCCGATGGGCAGGCCGTCCGCATAACCCGCAGGTATCGAAATTGCGGGCAAGCCAGCCATGTTGGCGGCGATCGTGCACACGTCGGAGATATACATCTGCACCGGGTCGTCGGTTTTCTCGCCGAGGCGGAACGGCAGGCTCGGCGTCACCGGCGCCACGAGCAGATCGTGATTCTCGAACGCCTTCTCGAAGTCGCGGCGAATCAGCGTGCGCACCTGGGACGCCTTGAGGTAATACGCGTCATAGTAGCCCGCGCTCAGCGCATAGGTGCCCAGCATGATGCGGCGCTTGACCTCGGGCCCGAACCCCTCCTCGCGCGTTTCCTCATATAACTCGATGACATCTGCGGCGCCTCGCGGCGTGCGGTGACCGTATGCCACGCCGTCGTATCGCGCCAGGTTGGAACTCGCCTCCGCGGGCGCGATGATGTAGTACACCGGTATGACGTACTGGAGATGCGGGGTCGAGACCTCGTCGCACGCCGCCCCGAGGCCCTCGAATACGCGCGCCGCCGCGCGCACGGCGTCCTCCACCTCGCCAGACACGCGGCTGCCGCGATACTCGAAGAACTCCGTGGGCACGCCGACGCGCAGGTCCTTCACGCTGTCTTCGAGAACCGCAGCGTAGTCCGGCACAGCAGCCGCAATGGAGGTCGAATCCAACGGATCGTGGCCGGCCAGCACCTGGAGCAGCAGCGCGCAGTCCCGCACATCGCGCGCCATCGGCCCGATCTGATCGAGGCTGGAGGCGAACGCCACGAGGCCGTACCGCGACACCCGACCGTACGTCGGCTTGAGCCCGGTCACGCCGCAGAACGCCGCCGGCTGGCGGATCGAGCCGCCGGTGTCGGTGCCGATTGCCAGCGGCGCCTCGAGCGCCGCAAGCGCTGCCGCCGAGCCGCCGCTGGAGCCGCCGGGAACGCGCGCCAGATCCCACGGGTTGTGCGTCGGCCCGAATGCGCTGTTCTCGGTTGACGAGCCCATCGCGAACTCGTCCATATTGGTCTTGCCCAGAAAGACGAGGCCGGCCTGCTTGAGGCGCTGGATCACCGTCGCGTCGTACGGCGGCACGTAGTTCTCGAGGATGCGCGAGCAGCAGGTGGTCGGCACGCCGCGCGTGCACAGTATGTCTTTGAGGGCGATCGGCACGCCGGCCAGCGGCCCCAGGTTCTCCCCGGCGGCCATGCGGCGGTCGATCTCCGCGGCCTGGCTCAGCGCGAGGTCGTCCGTGACCCGCACGAACGCGTGCACATCGCCTTCGACCGTTCGCATGCGCTCGAGGCACGCGCGGGTGAGTTCAACCGATGATAACTCGCGGGCGGCGATCAAGCGCCCGGCTTCGGCGGCGGTCAGCAGCAGTTCGTCCGGCACGCGCGTCACTCCACCACCCGCGGTACGCGGAAGCTATCGCCGGCTCGCTCGGGAGCGTTTTCCAGGACATCGTCAACCGGCAGCGATGGTCTCGCTTCGTCTGCGCGCAGCACGTTCGACATCGGTATCACGTGCGATGTCGGCTCCACATCCGTCGTGTCCAGTTCGCCGAGCTGCTCGTAGAAACGCATGATGTCATTGAGCTGGGTCGTCATGCGCTCGCGCTCTTCATCGGTCAGCTTGAGGCGCGAGAGCAGTGCAATATGCTCGACTTCCTGTTGGCTGAGACGCAATTGGCTATCCCCCAATTCGGCTTCGTGTGTTGCCGCAGGGCCGGCAGACCGAAGATTGCAGGCTCGCGGACCCCGGTGAGGCTTGGCCTCACTCCACCATCCCGCAAAGCGGGATCACGGAAGAGTCTCGGCTTCTTCTGTCATGCCCGAGACTCCAACGGAGCGGTGCGGCGGCCTATTCCCGGACCGCGACGACGACAGTTCTGCAGCAGGCATCCGATGTCCTGCGCGGCACGTTCGGGCGATGTCATGCCGAGCGCAGCGTGCATCTCTTCCGGAAGGCCGGCGCCCGCCGGCGGTGCGCACGGCATCCCTTGCCGACTCGTCGGGGCGGGTGCCCGACGAATCCGCGGTCACGGGGGCCCGTCCGCGCGGTTGACATCTGCGCGGGGAGTGGTAATATAAGGTTGGACCGCTTGGGTTCATCCGGGTCGGGGACTCGTGTCGCCGATCCGTTGGGATACGAAGGACATTCAACCGTCGTCCCGCGCCGTATGTCGCCCGCGATGCTTGCTGCGCGGGCGGGCCCGATGAGCCCCACGGCTTCAGCGTCGCACGAGAATCTTTTTGCGCTGTCAGCAGGACTTGTGCGAGGCTTCACAAAATAGATTTCTGTGATACACGGGCCGGGCCCGGGGCGGCGCGGCTGGCACTCATGCCGGCCCTGCGTCGGCCGCGGGGTTCGCGTCCCGCAGTATGCGCCGAACAGAAGGAGTCAACGAATGGCTGACAAGCAGCCGCGGAGCATTGATCCGGCGACCGAATGCACGCTGGAACTCGCTGCGCAGCGCGAGATACGCACCGTGTGGGATCGCTACGACGCCATGCAGCCCCAGTGCGGCTTCGGCAAGCTCGGAATCTGCTGCCGCGTGTGCAATATGGGGCCGTGTCGGATTGATCCCTTCGGCGACGGGGCAACCGTGGGCGTGTGCGGCGCCACGGCGGATACGATTGCCGCGCGCAACCTGGCGCGCATGATCGCCTCCGGCGCCGCCGCGCACTCCGATCACGGTCGGGACGTCGCGCACACCATGCTCCTCATGGCGAAGGGGGAGGCGAAGGACTACCAGGTCAAGCACGAGCGCAAGCTGCGCGACGTCGCCGGCTACTTCGGCATCGAGGGCGCCGACGGCAAGGACGTGCAGAAGCTTGCGCTCGAGGTCGCCGAGGCAGCCTACGCGCAGTTCGGCCAGCAAGAGGGCGAGTTGACGCTGCTCCAGCGTGCGCCGAAGAGGCGCCAGGACCTGTGGCGCAAGCTCGGCCTGTGGCCCCGCGGCATTGACCGCGAGGTCGTCGAGATCATGCACCGCACCCACATGGGCGTCGACACGGATTACCGCAACATCATCATGCACGGTATCCGCGCCGCGCTCGCCGACGGCTGGGGCGGCTCGATGATCGGCACCGACCTCCAGGACATCATGCTCGGCTGTCCCACGCCGATCCGCGCCAAGGTCAACCTGGGCGTGCTCGGCGAGGACAAGGTTAACATCGTCGTCCACGGCCACGAGCCGATTCTGTCCGACATGATCGTCGAGGCGAGCCGCGACCCCGAGCTGCTCAAGCTCGCCGAGGAGAAAGGCGCGACAGGCATTCAGCTCGCGGGCATCTGCTGCACCGCGAACGAAGTCCTCATGCGCCAGGGCGTCCCCTCCGCCGGCAACTTCCTGCAGCAGGAGGTCGCCATCGCCACCGGCGCCGTCGAGGCCATGATCGTTGACGTGCAGTGCCTCATGCCCTCGCTCGACGAAGTGTCGAATTGCTTCCACACCAAGCTCATCACCACGTCGCCCAAGGCGAAGATGCCCGGCGTCGAGCACATCGAGTTCGACGAACGGCGCGCCCTCGACATCGCCAAGCAGATCGTTCGCACCGCCATCGAGAACTTCCCCAACCGCAAGCCGGAGTTGGTGAGTATCCCGCAGGACTCGATGGATCTGGTCGCGGGCTTCACCGCAGAGTACGTGTTCGAGATGCTCGGCGGCAGATTCCGCTCCTCGTACCGGCCGCTCAATGACGCCATCATCACCGGCCGCATTCGGGGCGTCGCCGGCGTCGTCGGATGCTGCAACCCCAACGTGCTCCACGAGAGCTGCCACATCGGCATGGTCAAGGAACTGATCAAGCACGACGTGCTGGTGGTGCAGACCGGCTGCTCGGCGGTGACGTGCGCCAAGCACGGGCTGCTCCAGCCCGAGGCGGCCGTCGAGTACGCCGGCAAGGGGCTCCAGGAAGTGTGCGAGGCGGTCGGCATGCCGCCCGTGCTCCACGTCGGCTCCTGCGTGGACAACAGCCGCATCCTCATCGCGTGCTGCGAGATGGTGAAGGAGGGCGGCCTCGGCGAGGACATCAGCGACCTGCCGGTCGCCGGCGCCGCGCCTGAGTGGATGAGCGAGAAGGCGGTCGCGATCGGCATGTACGTCGTCGGCTCCGGCATCTTCACCGTATTCGGCACGCCGCTGCCGGTGCTCGGGTCGCAGGCGGTCACGGACTTCCTGTGCGGCGACGAGCTGGAGGACATGGTCGGGGCGCGGTGGGCGTTCGAGGTGGATCCGATCAAGGCGGCGCACTTGATGATGGATCATATCGAGAAGAAGCGCGCCGCCCTCAAGCTGCGCCCGATGATGTATCCCTCGGAGCGCGATGAGAAAAAGGAGGCGGCGGCGGCCTAGCTGGGCTTGGCGCTGCGGCGCCGCCGGTCACGGCCGCCCTTCGGCATCACGCGGTTGTGACGCACGCCGCCGGATACGAGCGATGGCGAAAGACGATAAGCGGATCTTTGCGGATAGCAGCCGATGTCTCGCGTGTCGGGCGTGCGAGATCGCGTGCGCGCTGTGCCACTCCGAATGCGCGGAGGTGACCGAAGCCGTGCTGGAGCAGCCGCGCGCGCGCCCGCGCGTCGTCGTGCGCGAGACCAAAGGCAAGATCGCGCCGGTGCAATGCATGCAGTGCGCGCGCCCGAAGTGCGTCGAGGCGTGCGAAGCCGGTGCCCTGACCAAGGACGAGGAGTCGGGTCTCGTCGTGCTCGATGAAGGCAAGTGCACGGGCTGCTGGTCTTGCGTCGAGGCCTGCCCGTTCCACGCCATCCATGCCGACGAGGAGCGCGGCGTTGCCTGCAAGTGCGATATCTGCGGCGGCGATCCTGCGTGTGTCGCCGCCTGCCCGACGGGCGCGCTGTTCTTCGGCACGCGCGGGGAGTTCCGCGCGCGCAGCGCCGAGCGAGAGCCGGTGACAAGCGGGGACTGAACGCCCGCGTCCGGGCGACGGCGGGATGCCGCGCCCGTGGTCGGGCGGCTGATATCTTGGCGCGCTGGGGCTGATCCCGGCGCCGCCACAGGAGGGTGCTTCCAGTGCTCAGCGATCTCGAAATTGCGCAGCAGGCCAAGCTCAAACCGATCCTCGAAATCGCCGAAGCTCTCGGCATCAAGAAGGACGAACTCGAACCCTACGGCTGGTACAAGGCCAAGGTCCACCTCGATGTCCTCGACCGCCTCAAGGGCCAGCCGAACGGCAAGTACATTGACGTCACCGCCATTACGCCCACCCCGCTCGGTGAGGGCAAGACGGTCACGACGATCGGCTTGTCCCAGGCGCTCGGCCACATCGGCAAGCGTGTGTTCACCTGCATCCGCCAACCCTCGCTCGGGCCCGTGTTCGGCATCAAGGGCGGGGCCGCAGGGGGAGGCCACTCACAGGTCATCCCGATGGAGGACTTCAACCTCCACCTCACCGGCGACATCCACGCCGTCAGCATCGCCAACAACCTCCTCGCCGCGATGATTGACGCCCACCTGAAGCACGGCAACCAGCTCAACATAGATCCGGCCAACATCTCCTGGCGCCGCGTCATTGACCTCAACGACAAATGGGCTGTGTACAACATCGTCTCGGGCCTCGGCGGCGAGGGCCGCGTCCCGCGCGAGACCGGCTTCGACATCACCGTCGCCTCCGAGATCATGGCCATCCTCGCCCTGGCCTCCGACCTCAAGGACCTGCGCCAGCGCCTGAGCCGCATCATCGTCGGGCAGACTCGCGACGGCAAGCCCGTGACCGCCGAGGAACTCAAGGCGGCGGGCGCGATGTGCGTCCTGCTCAAGGATGCCGTCATGCCCAACCTGATGCAGACGCTCGAGCACACCCCGGTCTTCGTCCATGCCGGCCCGTTCGCCAATATCGCCCAGGGCAACTCCTCCATCATCGCCGACCAGATCGGCATCAAGCTCGCCGACTACCTCGTGACCGAGTCCGGTTTCGGCGCCGACTGCGGCATGGAGAAGTTCTTCAACATCAAGTGCCGCGCCAGCGGCCTCGTCCCCAACTGCGTCGTCATCGTCGCTACCGTGCGCGCGCTCAAGATGCACGGCGGGTTGGGCAAGGTCGTGGCCGGCAAGCCGCTGCCCACCGAACTCGTCACCGAGAACTTGCCCGCGCTCGAGAAGGGCTGCCAGAACCTGGTCAAGCACATCGAGAGCGCCCGCATGTTCGGCGTGCCTGTCGTCGTCGCGGTCAACCGTTTCACGCAGGATACCGAGGCCGAGATCGAGCTCATCCGCGAGCAGTCTGTCGCTGCGGGTGCCGAAGGCGCCTTCCTGTCCGAGGTATGGGCCAAGGGCGGCGAGGGCGGCGTCGAACTCGCCGAGGCGGTGGTGACCGCGTGCGAGAAGCCGAGCGACTTCAAGTTCCTCTACGACCTCGACGCACCGATCAAGCAGAAGATCGAAGCCATCGCCACCAAGATCTACGGCGCCGACGGCGTGGACTACGAGCCATTGGCCGAGCGCAAGATCGAGACCTTCACCAAGTGGGGCCTGGACAAGCTGCCGATCTGCATGGCCAAGACCCACCTGTCGCTGACCCACGATCCGGCCATCAAGGGGCGGCCGCGCGGATGGCGCGTGCCCATCCGGGACGTGAGGCCGTCGGTCGGCGCCGGCTTCCTGTACCCGCTGTTGGGCACGATGTCCACCATGCCCGGCCTGCCCTCGCGCCCGGCGGCGGTGGACGTTGACATTGACGAGGAAGGCAAGACCGTCGGGCTGTTCTGAGAGTTGACGCGGTCCTGTGATGCGGCGCCGCGCATGCGGCTGCCGGAACGCTTGAGGAGGTTGATCTCATGCCCAGGAGGGCAAGGACGAGAAGGCCAAGAAAGAAGGAGTACCCCGCGATCTGGCTCCAGTGCGCGGGATGCTCCGGCTGCTCTGTCGCGCTGCTCAACGCCGAAAGCCCCACGGCGAAGAACTTCGTCGTGGATCAGCTCGTGCCGGGCGCGCACGTGAGCCTGCGCTTCCACCCGACCATCATGGCGGCGTCTGGCGAAATGGCGCTGACCATGACCGAAGCGCCCGCCGTGCCGGAATCCGGGTACCTGCTCGTGGTCGAGGGCGCCGTGCCCACCGCCCACGAGCGCTACGGCGGAGTCGGGGAGAAGGCGGGTCGCCACCTCGACATGTTGAGCAAGGTGCGCGAGCTTGCGCAGAACGCGATGGCCGTCATCTCGGTCGGCACGTGCAGCTCCTTCGGCGGCATTCCGGCGGGTCACCCGAACCCGACCGCGTGCAAGCCCGTGACCGAAGTCCTGGAAGAAGTCGGCATCTCGACGCCGGTCATCAACATCCCCGGCTGCCCGCCGCACCCGGACTGGTTTGTGGGCGCCGTCGCGTCGCTGCTGCTGTTCGGCATGCCTCAACCCGCGGATCTCGATGTCTTGCGCCGGCCGAAGCGCTTCTTCGGCAAGCTGATCCACGAGAACTGCCCGCGCCGCGCGGACTTCGAGGCCGGGAAATTCGCGCGCGCCATCGGCGAGCCCGGGTGCCTCTACGAGCTTGGCTGCCGCGGCCCGATCACCAGCGCCGACTGCCCGGAGCGGATGTTCAACTCGGCCATCAACTGGTGCATCAAGGCCGGCTCGCCGTGCATGGGGTGCGTCGAGCCGGAGTTCCCGGACGTGGTAAGCCCGCTCTACCGCAAGACGCCCGAGCAAGAGCTGCCCCACATCAGCGTCGGCGCGGACGGATCCCTCGTCGCGTGCAAGCGACCGACGGGTGGGCCCGAGGAGCAGGAGTAGCGCAATGGCAACCATCAACATAGACCCGGTCACTCGCATCGAAGGTCACCTCAAGGTCGAGGTCGTTACCGACGGGGGCGAGGTCAAGGAGGCCCGCTGTTCGGGTACCCTCTACCGCGGCTTCGAGCAGATCATGGTCGGCCGCGATCCTCTCGACGCGCCCATCATCACGCAGCGCGTGTGCGGCGTGTGTCCCGCAGTGCACGCGACGGCGTCGGCCCAGGCGGTTGACGCGGCGCTCGGCATTGCCGGCAATGTGCCCGACAATGGGCGCATCATGCGCAACCTCATCCTCGGCGCCAACTACCTGCAGTCACACATCCTGCACTTCTACCATCTCGCCGCGCTCGACTACGTGGATGTGACCAAGGTCGCCCGGTATCGGGGCTCGGACCCGACGCTGCGGTCGGTCAAAGACTTCATCCGCCGCGGCGAACTCGCCCCGTTCGTGCCGCGCTACGAGGGAGACTACCGCCTCGCCGACAAGGTGGATCGCGAGGCGGTAGCTCATTACGTGCAGGCGCTGGACATGCGCCGCCGGGCGCACGAAATGCTCGCCGTCTTCGGCGGCAAGATGCCCCACCAGTGCGGCATCGTCGCCGGCGGCGTCACCTCCGGCCCCAACGCGGATCAGATCGCGGACTTCCTGTGGCGGCTCAACCAGATCCGCGGCTTCATAGACTCGGTGTACCTGCCGGATGTCATCGCCGTCGCCAAGGCGTACGCGGACTACGCCGAGATCGGGAACGGCGTCGGCCGTTGGCTCGCCTACGGCGTCTTCGACATGGGCACGACCGATGCCGGTGTCGCCGAGCGCGAGCGCTTCATGCCGCAGGGCGTGACCGACTCGTCGCTCCAGGTGGCCGATGTTGACGACCAGGCGGTCAGCGAAGAAGTGACCCGTTCGTGGTATCGTGACGGCGGCGCCGCGCACCCGTCCGCGGGCGAGACCGTGCCCGAGCCGGACAAGGCGGCGGGCTACAGCTGGCTCAAGGCGCCGCGCTACAACGGCAAGCCGTACGAGGTCGGCCCTGCCGCGCGCATGATCGTGGGCTACATCCGCGGCGTCGAGCCGATCAAATCCGCGGTCGAAGGCTTGCTGGCGAAGCTCGGCCTCAACGCGGGGGCGCTCAACTCGGTGTTGGGACGGCACGCCGCGCGCGCGCTCGAGGCCAAGCTCGTGGCCGACGAGATGGCGGAATGGGTGACACAGCTCAAGCCTGGCGAGCCCTTCTGCGCGGCACAGGATATTCCCGAGGCGGGCCAGGGCGCGGGCATGGCGGACGGCCCGCGCGGCGCCCTCGGGCATTGGGTCAGTCTGGACAACAGCCGGGTCAATCGCTATCAACTCGTCGTGCCGACGACGTGGAACGCCTCCCCGGCGGACGGCACCGGGCAGCCGGGGCCAATCGAGCAGGCGCTGTTGGGGACGAAGATTCGCGACGAGGCGAACCCGTTTGAGGTGGTCCGCATCGTACGCAGCTTCGATCCGTGCCTCGCCTGCGCGGTGCACCTGATCACGCCGGCCGGGGACGAATTGTCGAGATTACGTGTGCTGTGAGCGACACCTGTCCCATTCTGGTGTTGGGAGTGGGCAATCTTCTGCGCAGCGACGAGGGCGTAGGGGTCCATGCGGCGCGTGCGCTGGAGCCGAGCAAGCTGCCTGCGGGCGCGAAGGTGGTTGACGCGGGGATCGCGGTAGCCGACGCGCTGAGCAGCTACAAGAGCATCGGCAAGCTCGTGGTGGTGGACGCGGTTGACGCGAAGGCGGAGCCCGGCTCGGTCTTCCGCTTCAGGCCGCGCGATGTCGAGCGGCGCCGCGCGCTGCTGCGCTCGCTGCATGAGCTCGATCTGTTCGACGCGCTGGAGATGGCGGAGCGCGGCGGATGCACGGTCGGCGAGGTGATCGTCGTGGGTGTGCAGCCCAAGACGATTGATTGGGGCATGGATCTTTCGCGCGAGGTGCGCGAGCGACTGCCGGACGTCGTGCGCCTGGTGGAATCGGAGCTGTTGCCGCCGGGCCAGGAGGGTGAAAAGTAGCATGATCGCATCCGAGATCAAACCGACGGACGAAATCCTCAGCCATATGGATGGTGAAACCAGCATCTTCATCCTCGGCTGCGCCGGGTGCCCGGAAGGGTGCGACACCGGCGGCGAAGAGCAACTCGCGCGCTTCGAGGAGGAGTTGGAAGCGGCGGGAAAGACCGTCGTCGGCCGCGCCAGCGTGGACTTCCTGTGCAATAAGTCTCTGGTCGCGCTGCGCCTGATGCGCCATCTCGGGGAAGTGGCGCAGGCCGACGCGCTGCTCGTCGTCTCGTGCGGCGTGGGCGTGCAGGCGACCGCCGCCGTGATTGACAAGATGGTGCACCCCGCCCTCAACTCCGTCTACCTCGGCGGGTTCCAGGGTCTATGGCGCGGGAGCGAGCGCTGCGCCGAGTGCGGCGAATGCCTGCTCGACTACACCGGCGGCATCTGCCCCATCACCGCCTGCACCAAGAGCTTGCTCCACGGCTCGTGCGGTGGCAGCGACAAGGGCAAGTGCGAGATTGACCCCGACATTGACTGCGGTTGGACCAGGATCTACGAGCGACTGAAGGCGATCGGGCGGCTCGACATTCTCAAGCGGCTCCCGCCGGAACGCGATTACCAGAAGATGATACCGTCGGCGGAACTGAGGCAGAAGAGCATCTATGCCTTGGAACGCGAGGTGTAATCGGCGCCTGCGGTCGAGCGCGATCGGATCGCGCGCCGCCCGCGCGCTGCGCCCCGGCTCGGGCTGGGCGGCGGCGCGGCGACCGCGCGGCAGCGAGGCGAAATCCCGCCGCTAGGAGGCGAGCGTCAAATGGGCTTGCGAGAAGCAATAGACTCAGGGAAGTTCATCGTCACCTCGGAGGTCGGCCCACCCAAGGGCACGGATATCCATCACGTGCTGGAGGATGCGGAGCTCGTCCGCGGCCGCGTGGACGGCATCAACGTCACCGACATCCAGGCCTCCGCGATGCGCCTGGGCTCCATGGTGACGTGCCATCTGCTGCGGGAGGCCGGCTTCAACCCGATCTTCCAGATGACGTGCCGCGACCGCAATCGCCTCGCGCTGCAGTCGGACCTGCTCAGCGCGTCCGTCCTCGGCATTACCGACGTGCTGTGCCTGACCGGCGACTACACCACGCTCGGCGACCATCCGCAGGCGAAGCCGGTCTTCGACCTCGACTCCGTCTCCCTGCTGCGCGCCGCGAAGGGGTTGACGGAGGGGCGCGACATGGCGGGCAATGAGCTGCAGGGCGCGCCGCCGTTCACCCTCGGCGCGGTCGTCAACCCCGGGGCCGAGCCGCTCGAGCCGCAGATCATCAAGCTCGAGCAGAAGGTTGAAGCAGGGGCGCAATTCATCCAGACTCAAGCGGTGTACGACGTGCCGGCCTTCGAGCGATTCGTCAAGGCCGCGAGCCATATCAACGTGCCCATCTTGGTCGGCATTGTGCTGCTGAAGTCCGCGGGTATGGCGAAGTATATGAACCGCAGCGTCGCCGGCGTCTTCGTCCCCGACCCGTTGATCCAGGAGATGTCCGACGCCGAGGACAGAGTCGCGGCCAGCGTGAACATCGCAGCGCGGTTGATCAAGGAATTGGGGCCGATGGCGAGAGGCGCGCACATCATGCCCATCGGCTGGGACAAGCACGTGCCGAAGGTGCTCGACGCGGCGGAGCTGTAGCGCGCGATCGGGCATGTCGTAAGGCGCTCCGAGGAGCGCCGGTCCTGGCCCAGAAGCGTATTAGAGAGAGGGAGTGACGAATGTCTAAGATCGTAGCCGCAGCCGCCGTGCGCGGCTCGCACCAGATATTCAAGGAAGCGGAGGACATGCTCAACGCCGCCGCCGCCGAGCGCGGCGAGAGCTGCGAGATCGCTTTCCCGGAGACCGCATTCTATCTGCCCATGGCCAACGCGCTGCTGGGGATAGACGCGACCACCCTCGCCGACGCGAAGCAGATCCTGGAATACGCGCGGACCCTGCTGCACGAGGAACCCGGCGATAAGCTGTGGCTGCCGTATCTGCCGAGCGCCCTCGACGCGGGCATCTGCACGCTGCTCTGCGAGGAACTGGTCGAGGCCCTGCGTTACCTCAACGGCACCGAGCCGCAGGACAACTGGCACGGCTTCATCTCCGACACCATCCTGCGCACCCTCGGCATACAGCTCGTGGACGGGCGCCTCCCCGGCTTCGCCGCAGTCATCGGCGCCGCGCCGGATAACGAGACCGCCGTGTTCCTCATCCGCGAACTGCAGAAGCGCAACATCCTTACCTTCCTGTGCGGCAACCACGAGGGCCGTACGATGCGCGACCAGCTCGTCGAGGAGAACATCATCCCCGGCGACCCGTCGCAGACCGAGGACGGCGACCTCAAGAAGGCCTGGTGGGGGATGTATATCGTGCCCCTCGGGCCCGACACGCACTCCGTGATCTACGCCCTCAACTGGGCCATCCGCGGCGCCCTCACCTTCGGCGGCCACAAGAAGGGCGAGTGGCTCAACAACCTGTTGTACTGCAAGAACCGCATCTTCGCTTTCGGCCTCGGCCTGGGTACGATTGACGACCTCAAGTACGCAACCGGCGCCGGCGCGATCAACATGGGCTTCCCGGTTATTGCCGACACGCCGATTCCGGAGATCCGCCCGACCGGCGTCACCACCTACGAGGAGCTGGTGCACGAGCTGGATCACAAGAAGATCATCCCGACCTGCGTCGAGGTGCGCGGGGTCAAGGTCACGGTGAAGGATCTCGATATTCCCGTGCCCGTCGCCGCCGCGTTCGAGGGCGAGACCGTGCGCCGCGAGGACATGCAGGCGCAGTTCGGCGGCAAGTACTCGACCTGCTTCGAGTACCTGCGCATGCGCGAGTTGAACGAGGTGGAGGACGGCAAGATCGAGCTCCTCGGCCCCGACGTGGACACCGTCGAGGAGGGAGGGCATCTGCCGCTCGCCTTCCTAATCGAGGTCGCGGGCCGCAAGATGCACCGCGACTTCGAGCCCATCCTCGAGCGCCAGGTGCATACCATCGTCAACCACGCCATGGGCATCTTCCACATGGGCCAGCGCGACATCCCGTGGGTGCGCATCAGCAAGGAGGCCTTCAAGTCCGGCTTCCGCCTGCGCCACTTCGGGGAATTGCTGCGCGCAGAGTATCTCAGCAAGTTCCCGGCTCTGGTGGATAAGGTGCAGGTCACCGTCTTCACCGACGATGACAAGATGGCGCCGATCCTGGACGAGGCGCGCAAGGCCTGGACCGCGCGCGACGAGCGCATCGCCGGCATGACCGACGAGAGCGTGGACATCTTCTACTCCTGCACGCTGTGTCAGTCGTACGCGCCGAACCACGTCTGCATCATCAGCCCCGAGCGCCTCGGGCTGTGCGGCGCCTACAACTGGCTCGACGGGCGCGCCGCCTACGAAATCAACCCCGCCGGCCCCAACCAGCCGGTGCAGAAGGGCCGCGTCATAGACGAGGTCAAGGGCCAGTGGGAGGGCGTCAACGAGTTCGTTTACAACACCTCCAACAAGAACGTCGAGCGCTTCAACGCCTACTCGCTGATGGAAGATCCCATGACCTCGTGTGGGTGCTTTGAGTGCATCATGGCCATTCTGCCGGAGTGCAACGGCGTCATGATCGTCAACCGCGAGTACCCCGACATGACGCCGTGCGGCATGCCCTTCACCACCCTCGCGGGAAGCGTCGGCGGCGGCCTGCAGACGCCCGGCTTCCTCGGCATCGGCCGCCTCTACATCTCGAGCCCTAAGTTCATCTCCGCCGAGGGCGGGCAGCCGCGCATCGTGTGGATGCCCAAGGAACTCAAGGAGGATATCGCCGAGCGCTTCGCCAAGCGTTGCGCGGAGATCGGCGAGCCGGATCTGCTCGACAGAATCGGAGACGAAACCACGGCTACTACGACGGAGGAACTGGTCGCGCACCTCCAGGAGAAAGACCATCCCGCGCTGAAGATGGACCCGTTGTTCTAGCAACATCCCGCGGTGCGCAGTCCGGCCTCGAATCGCAGGCGCGGTGTGCCGCGCCTGCGGACTTCGGACCACGGACTGCGGCATCCGGATCACGAAGATGAGGAGCATGATATGGGACTCACCGGGCTCGACATCTACAAGCACCTGCCCAAGACCAACTGCGGCGATTGCGGCGTGCCGACGTGCCTCGCCTTCGCCATGAAGCTGGCGCAGAAGCAGACGTCGCTCGACAAGTGCCCGCACGTGACGGACGACGCGAAGGCCGCGCTCGAAGGCGCCTCCGCGCCGCCCGTCAAGCTCGTCACCGCCGGCGTCGGCGACGCCAAGGTGGAGGTCGGCAACGAGACCGTGCTCTTTCGCCACGACGAGACGTTCTACCATCCGACCGCGCTCGCAGTAACGGTGGACGCAGCGCTGCCCGAGGATCAACTCGTCGCGCGTGTCAAGCAGATCAACGAGCTCGTCTTCGACCGCGTCGGCCAGCGCATCGGCGTCAACATGGTTGCCCTCCAGAGCGGCGCTGACGCCGCCCAATTCGCCGCGGCGGCGAAGGCCGTAGCCGCGAACACGGATCACGCGCTGGTACTCATCGCCGACGACCCCGCCGCAATGGAGGCCGCGGTCAAGGAGGTCGCCGACCGCAAACCGCTGATCTACGCCGCGACCGCCGATAACGCCGAGGATATGGCGCGCATCGCGAAAGAGAACTCGTGCCCGCTCGCCCTCCGCGCGGACGGCCTGGAGGCGCTCGCGGCGCTGAGCCAGAAAGTGCAAGGTCTGGGCGTCACCGATCTCGTGCTCGACAGCGGAGCGCGCGAGCCGGTCAAGGTGCTGGCCGATCAGACGCTGATCCGCCGCGCCGCCCTGCGCAAGAAGTTCCGCCCCCTGGGGTTCCCGACCATCGCCTTCACCGCCGCCGACTCGCCCGAGGAAGAGGTCGTGCAGGCGACCGAATACGTCGCCAAGTACGCCGGCATTCTGGTCATGAACGCCGACCAGCCGTGGCAGCTCATCGCCATCCTCACCGCGCGGCAGAACATATTCACCGACCCGCAGAAGCCCATCCAGCTCGACGCCGGCCTCTATCAGGTCGGCGAGCCGGATGCGAATTCGCCGGTGCTCACGACGACCAACTTCTCCCTGACCTACTTCACCGTCGAGGGTGATGTCGAGGCGAGCCGCGTTCCGTCCTGGATCGTCGTCGTGGATACCGAGGGCACTTCCGTGCTCACCGCCTGGGCGGCCGAGAAGTTCACCGCGGATACCATCGCCGCCGCGATCAAGAGCAGCGGCATCGAGGACAAGGTCAGCCACCGCAAGCTCGTCATCCCCGGCGGCGTGGCCGTGTTGAGCGGCAAGCTCCAGGAGGCCTCCGGCTGGCAGGTGCTGGTGGGGCCAAGGGAGTCCAGCGGCATACCGACCTATCTCAAGACGACCTGGCAGGGGTAGCGCCGCAGGCCGTGGTCACACGTCCGTCGTCCGCAATGCGGACATCGAGGCTAGGACCGCGGACGACAGGCCACGGACCACCAACGACATGCATATCGTCGTCTTCTATCCCGAAGGCAAATGCGTGGAGGTGTCGCCCGGCACAACGCTGCTCGAAGCAGCGCAGCAGGCGGGCGTCTCCATTGACTCGACTTGCGGCGGCGTCGGCGCCTGCGGCAAATGCAAGGTCATCCTGCACCTCGGCCGCGCTCACGTCGAACCGGGGCCGTTCCTGTCGCCCGAGGACATCGAGCAGGGGCACGTTCTTGCGTGCCAGACTCGGGTGGAGGAGGACCTGGTGGCGGAGGTGCCCACGGCGTCGCAGCTTGGCGAACTGCAGATGCTCGCCGGCGACCTCGCGCAGCCGGGGGTGGCCACCGCGATCCCGCTCGTCCAGCGCCTCGCAGTCGAAGTGCCCGAGCCGACGATAGACGACAACTCCTCCGACCTCGAGCGCCTCCACCGCGCGCTGCGAGCCCGCGACGCCGATTACGACGACTTCGACATAGATCTCGCGCCGCTGCGCGCCGTGCCGCGCACGTTGCGCGACAACGATTGGCGCGCGTGCGTTTCTATCGCCGACTTCGACGGCCGAGGACGAATCATCGCCGTCGGGCCATCGTGTGAAGCCGAGCAGTCCTACGGCCTCGCCGTTGACGTCGGCACGACGACCGTCGCGGCGCAGCTCGTGGACATCGACTTCGCCATGGCCGTGCGCGCCGACGCTGCCCTCAACGAACAGATCGCTCACGGCGAGGACGTCATCGCCCGCATGATCTACGCCGCGGAGCACGACGGCGGCCTCGACGAGCTTCAGCGCGAGATCATCAGAACGGTCAACCGCCTGACCGAAGCGATGTGCCAGGAGCAGGGCATAGACTGCGAGCAGATCACCAGCGCCTCCTGCGCCGGCAATACCGTGATGACGCATCTCCTGCTCGGCCTCGATCCGGCGGAGATCAGGCGCCACCCCTACGTGCCGCTCACGCGGCAGTTCCCGCTCGTGCGCGCCGGCGAGATCGATTTGCGTGCCAACCCGATGGCGCCGGTGTACTGCGCGCCGTGCGTCAGCTCGTACGTCGGCGGAGATGTCGTCGCCGGCGCGCTTGCCACCGGCCTCGCCGAGGTTGACGATCTGTGGATGCTCGTGGACATGGGCACCAATGGCGAGGTCGCGCTGGGCAACCGCGAGTGGCTGATGTGTTGCTCCTGTTCCGCGGGACCGGCGTTTGAGGGGTCAGGTATCGAATACGGCATGCACGCCAGCGTCGGCGCCATCGAGCGCGCGCGCTACGACCCCGCGAGCGATACGCTCGAATACGCCACCATCGGCGGCGCGAAGCCGAGGGGTATCTGCGGCTCGGGATTGATCGATGTGCTCGCGACGCTGCTGCGCGCCGGAGTCATCGACCGCGCGGGCCGGATAGACCTCGGCTATTCGAGCCCCCGCGTCCGCGTCGAGCAGGATCAGGCGCAGTTCGTTCTCGTCTGGGGGCGAGAAGTCGGGCGCGAAGACGATATCGCGCTCGCCGATGCCGACATCGAAAACCTGATCCGTTCCAAGGCTGCCGTATTCGCCGGCGTACAGGTGCTGCTCCACAGCGTCGGCCTGGCGCCCGCGGACCTCAACCGGGTCATGGTCGCGGGCGCGTTCGGCAATTACCTCGACGCGGATAACGCCGTCACCATCGGCTTGCTGCCGGACGTGCCGCTCGAGCGCATTCGCTTCGTTGGGAACACATCCGTCGCTGGCGCGCGCATGACCCTGGTATCGAGAGGGGCGAGGCGCCGCGCAGCCGAAATTGCCTCTCGCATGGCGAATCTGGAACTGAGCGCCGTCACGACGTTCATGGACCGCTACGTCGCGGGGCTGTTCCTGCCGCATACGGACATGAGCCTGTTCCCGTCGGTCGCCGGGAAGCTGGCGAGCGCGGGGCGGTAACGCGCCCGCCCCGCCGCAGGCCGCGGGGCAGAACCGAATGGGGGCTGACGCCAAACGACATCGCGGTGAGCGAACGGCGGTTGACGCGAATACGGGATCTGCGAGTGGATAGTCGATGACACCGATCTACATAGCATCCATAGGGTCGTACGCCGGCAAGTCGCTGACCGCGCTGGTGTTCGGGCTGCGCCTGCGCGACCGCGGGCTGAAAGTCACCTACTTCAAGCCGGTCGGCACGCTGCCGGTGCGCGAGCAAGGCGCGGTCACTGACGAGGACGCCCTGTTCATCGCGCGCGCCCTCGGCTTCGAGGGTCCCGTCGGCGCGCTGTGTCCGGTGCTGCTGACCGGCGACCTGGCTGAGCGGGCGCTCCGGGGCAACGCCGAGAAGCTCGACGAGCGCGTCGTGGAGGCGTATCGCACCGTGTCGCGCGGAGCCGATGTCACCGTCGTCGGCGGCGTCGGCACGGTGTCGCGCGGGGCGCTGGTCAATCTCTCCGCGCGGCGCGTCGCGGAGCTGCTCGATGCGCGGGTGGTCGTGGTCGCCCGCTACGAGTCCGATACGACGGTGGAGGAGGTGCTGCTCGCGCGCGACGTGTTGGGCGAGCGGCTGGCTGCGGTGGTCTTCAACTACGTGCCTGAGGAGGCGCTCGAGCACGTGCGCGGGCCGGTGCGCGAGTTCCTGGAGCGGCTGGGGATCGCCGTCATCGGCGCGGTGCCGCACGACGACGTGTTGGGCTCGGTGACGGTGCGCGAACTCGCCGAGCAGCTCAACGCCAAGGTGCTGTGCTGCGAAAACCGGCTCGACGACCTCGTCAAGCACTTCGTCATCGGCGCCATGAATGTGACGAGCGCGGTGAAGTACTTCCGCGAGTTGGAGGAAAAGGCGGTTATCACCGGCGGCGACCGGCCGGACATCCAGCTCGCGGCGCTGCAGACGCCGACCAAGGCCGTCATCCTGACCGGCAATCTGCACCCGAGCAGCGTCCTCGTCAAACGGGCGCAGCAAGTCGGCGTGCCCATGCTCTTGGTGTCCGCCGATACGCTGAGCACCGTGGAGCAGATTGACCGCATCATCGGCCGGCTGCGCGTGCGCGAGAGCGCGAAGGTTGACCGCGCGCGAGAGCTGCTGGAGAAGAACCTGGATTTCGACCGTCTGTCCGCCATTATTGGCGTCAGCTAGTGGGATTCGTGCATCATCGCAGGGCGCGTGGAGTGGAGGATGACGCTCGCGGATCCCATTCCGGAAGAGTCTCGGCCACTACTGTACACTACTGCAATAGGCGAAACTCCACAGGGGCGCGGTCGCGCGCCCCCGCAGAAAGGGGAGCGAAATGAGCTTCGAAGTCCCAGTCGAGAAATGGAGCACCGCGGTCAGCACCATCACGCTCGGTGCAACCGCAGACAACGGAGGCACACGGACCTCGACCGTGACCTTGGGCGGCGCAGCCACACTGCCCTTCCTTCACTTCGAGGGGCAAATCCCCAACCGGCCCGTGGTCGCGATGGAAGTCCTCGATACGCAGCCCAAGGAATGGCCGGAGGCGCTCGCCAAGCCCTTCGGGAACGTGCTCGGCGATCCTGCGGCGTGGGCGCAAAAATGCGTCGAGGAATTCGGCGCCGAGGCGATCTGCCTGCGCCTCACGAGCGCCCACCCGGACAATGAGGACACCGGCCCGGATCACGCCGCCGAGGTGGTCAAGAAGGTCCTCGGCGCGGTCGGCGTTCCGCTCATCATCTGGGGCTGCGGCGACGATGCGAAGGACAACGAGGTCATACCCCGCGCCAGCGAGGCCGCAGCGGGCGAGAACTGCGCGCTCGGCACCGCGCGGGAGGACAACTACAAGACCATCACCGCCGCGTGTCTCGCCGACGGGCATAAGCTCATCACCGAGGCGCCGATAGACATCAACATCGCCAAGCAGGTCAACATCCTGGTTTCCGACATGGGCCTGAGCACCGACCGCATCATCATGTACCAGGCGACCGGCGGTCTGGGCTACGGCATGGAATACGCCTATTCCATTATGGAGCGCGCCCGGCTCGCTGCCTTGGGCGGCGACAAGATGCTGTCCATGCCCATGCTCGCCGTCGTTGGCTCCGAGGCGTGGCGCGCCAAAGAGGCCAAGGCGCCGGATGCGGAGGGCGCCCAGTGGGGGCCGCAGGCCAAGCGCGGGCCGATCTGGGAGGCGGTCACCGCGAACTGCTTCCTCCACGGCGGCGTGGACACGGTCATCATGTGGCACCCCGAGGCGGTCCAGCTGGTCAAGCAAGCGATTGACAAACTGATGCAGCACTGAGCGGCACCGACGGAATCACGGTCGCGCCCCGACAAGGAGGGTACGTGTAATGTACGTTATCGGTGAACGAATCAACGGGATGTTCAAGGACGTGCGCCAGGCCATCCAGGCGCAGGACAAAGGCATCATCCAGGACCTCGCCAAGAAGCAGCTCGCGGGCGGCGCTCACTGCCTGGATGTCAACGTCGGCCCCGCCTCCGACGACCCGGTCTCGACCGTTCAGTGGCTCGTCGAAACCATTCGCGAGGTGACCGATGCCCCGCTCGCCATTGACACGACCAAGCACGATGTGATGGCCACCGGGATCAAAGCTGCGGGCAAGGGATCGGTGATCAACTCCACGACCGGGCAGCAGGAGAAGCTCGACGTGCTCCTTCCGCTCGCGGCCGAGAACGATGCCTCGCTCATCGCGCTCACCATAGATGAGAAGGGCATTCCGCGCGACGCCAACGGCCGCGTCGAGATCGCCCTGCGCGTCGTCGCGGGGGCCATGGAGCACGGCATCTCCCCAGATCGCATCTACGTCGACGGCGTCATCATCCCCGTCAGCGCCGACCAGATGACGCCGACACATGTGCTCAACACGATCAGCCAGTGCAAGATGCTCGCCGACCCGCCGCCGAAGACCATCCTCGGCCTGAGCAACGTCAGCCAGGGCGCGGTGTACCGCGAGCTGATCAACCGCACCTACATGGTCATGGCTCTGGCGCACGGCCTCGACGCGGCGATCTTGGACCCCATGGACACGGAACTCATGGACGCCCTGATCACCGCCGAGTTGCTGCTCAATCGCAACGTGTACTGCGCCGATTTCCTGAAGGCATATCGGGCCTCGGCTGCGTGACCACACGCGGCCGCGGCACAAGGGCGTTGAGCCGGGCGCGTGTGACGCGCCCAGGGGCGAGGGCGCGACCCGCTGTGCCCCCGCTGAACGAGACGCGAGCCTGGTGTGGACGATGAAGATCGCGGTCGCCGGCAAAGGGGGGGTAGGCAAGACCACGCTGTGCGCGGGGTTGGCCCACGCCTTCGCCCGCCAGGGGCGCGCGGTCATGGCGGTGGACGCCGACCCCAACAACTGCCTCGGCGCGGCCCTGGGGTTTCCCGCCGAGCTTGTGGAGTCCGTCACACCGGTGTGCGAGATGCGCGAACTGCTGTGCGAACGTGCGGGCACCTCCCAGGGCGGCGGCTTCTTCGCCCTCGATCCGGCGGTGGACGATCTCATTGATCGGTTCAGCGTCACTCACGCCGGCATCCGCCTGCTCGTCATGGGCACCATCACGCAGGGCGGCGCCGGGTGTGTCTGCCCGGAAAGCACCGTGCTGCGCGCGTTGACGCGCGAGGTCGTGACGTCCGCGGAATCGGTGCTGCTCATGGATATGGAAGCGGGGCTGGAGCACCTCGGGCGCGGCACCTCGCGTCACATGAATGCGCTGCTCGTCGTCGTCGAGCCCACCCGGGCAAGCGTTCGCACCGCACAGCGCATCGCTGCCCTCGCCGGCGACTTGGGCATGCGCAACCTATTCGTCGTGGCCAACAAGGCGCGCGCGCCCGCCGACGTCGCATTCGTCCGCGATCACATTCCGCTCCCCGTCGCGGGAGAGGTGCCGTTCCTTCAGGGGCTGGGCTGGACCGGAGGCGAGCAGCCGGGACCGGGGTTCACCGCGGCCGTCGAGAACGTCAAGGCGTTTCTCGAGCGCGAGGTGGAGCAACGGCCGACCCGGCCGCCGGCGGAGGATTCCTGATATGCCCACCACCATCGCGGTTACCGGCAAAGGGGGCACCGGCAAGACGACGGTCGCCGCGCTGACCGTCCGGGCGCTCGTCGAACGCGACCTCACGCCCGTGTTGGCGGTGGATGCCGACCCGAATCTGAACCTCGACGCCGCTCTCGGCGTCGAGGTGTCCTTTACCGTGGGCGATGTGCGCGAGGAGGGGCTGCGCCAGATTGATTCCCTGCCCGCCGGCATGAGCAAGACGGAGTTCCTGCGCTACCGCGCGGCGCAGGCGCTGGTTGAATCCAAGGGCTTCGACCTGCTCGCCATGGGGCGCCCCGAAGGCCCCGGCTGCTACTGCTACGCGAACAATGTCTTGCGCGCGGTGGTGGATCAGATCGCCGATCAGTATCGCTTCGTCGTCATGGATTGCGAGGCGGGCCTGGAGCATCTCAGCCGTCGCACGACCCGCGGTGTGGACCTCCTGTTCCTGTTGAGCGACGCCTCAGTCCGGGGCGTCGAGACCGCCGCCCGGGCGCTGGAGCTGATTCGCGAGTTGAAAACCACCGTCGGCAGACACATGCTCGCCCTGACCCGGGTGGACGGCGTCCCCCCGGAGATGGAGCCCGCGATTCGAGAGCGCGGACTCGAGGTCGCGGCGACGATCCCCGAGGACGAGGAGCTGCGCGGGCTCGACGCGGCCGGCCGCCCGCTCGTGGAGGTCAGCGCGGCCAGCCCGGCACTGGTCGCGGTGGTTGGCATGCTCGAAAACGCGGGTGTCATTCCGACGTAACGGAGTCCGTGGGCTACGGCCGCGCCGGCAATCAGGCTGGCGGCGCTCCAGTATAGGGCAACTTTGTGACAAAAGGCACAATCTCCGCAGGGAGCCACGTCGCTTTCCCTTGACAAGCGTTGCTCTGGCGCAGCATTCCGAGGCCCGGAATGCTGTCACGGAGAGCTTTTTTCCGCGTACGAGAGGTTTACAGAGCATGGCGGCGTATGATAAGATTAACGTCGGTTGTGAAATTATTCACAAGCATGCTATAATGGGACGGCGCGCCGTCGCGTCACGTCATAGTCGAGCCGATGTGACGCGGCAAGTGTCCCCAAAGGGTACCCTCAATGGCTAACGTCTTGACCGCGTGCCCGTTCTGCGGGTCGGGATGCAACTTGTATCTCAAGGTGGAGGATGGTCAGCTCACCGGCGTCCTCCCGAGTTCTTCTCACCCGACAAGCCGCGGAAAGCTGTGCATCCGCGGGTGGCATGCCCACGAGTTCGTCTCCCATCCCGAGCGCCTGCGCTCGCCCATGGTTAGGAAGGGCGGCAAGTTCGAGCGCGTCTCGTGGGAGGAGGCGCTTTCGCTCGTCGCCGGCCGGCTGGGGCGGGGGGCGGACGTCGGCGTGGTGGGTTCGGCTCGCTGCGCCAACGAAGATAACTTCCTGCTGATGAAGCTCGCCCGATGTGTCTTGGGCACCGACAACGTGGATTTCTCGAGTCGCCCCCAGCGCATCGCGGATCTGGCGGCGCTAAGCTCTACGCTGGGAGTCAACTGCGCCACCAATCCCGCGCCTGAACTCGCCGGCGCGGATGTCATCGTCCTCGTCGGCGCCGACCTCGTGCCCGAGATCACGATGATCGCGTCGCTCGTCTACGAGGCCGTCGCACGTGGCGCGAAGCTGGTCGTCATCTCTCCCGTACGCACCGAGCTTGCCGAACTCGCCGAGGTGTCACTCCAGCCGCGGCTGGGCACCGAGCCGGTGCTGCTGTGCGGATTGCTCAAATCGGTCGTGGATCAGGGGCTCATTGACTCCTCGCTTCTCGACCGCGACTGGGACGCGTACGATCAGTTCGCCACCGACCTCTCGCAGTTCACGCTCGACAGCGTCGAGCAGCGCACCGGCGTCGCGGCGGACGCGATCACTCGCGCCGGGCGGCTCTACGGCGAGGCACGCAGGAGCGCGGTGCTCTACTCGTCGGGGCTCGCGCAGCACCCCGCCGCAGCCGCGATGGCGACGGCACTCGCTGACCTCGTCGCCCTCACCAACCACCTCGGGCAGCCCTCGATGGGGCTCTACCCCCTGGCGCGGCAGAACAACTTTCAGGGCGCCCTCGATATGGGGCTCGCCCCGGGGATGCTGAGTGGTGGGCAGAGCCTGGGCAGCGCTGAGGTCCGCCAGAGATTCGAGCAGGCGTGGGGGTGCCGGCTGCCGGAGCCGGCGTGCAAGTCGCTCCCGGACATGCTCGGCGGCGTGAAGAGCCTGTACGTCATGGGCGCGGACATCGTGGGCGGTGCGGCGGATCCCGCGCAGGCGCGCCGCGACATCGAGGCGCTCGATCTCCTGGTCGTGCAGGAGCTGTTCATGACGCCGACCGCGGAACTCGCCGATGTCGTTCTGCCGGCTGCTGCGTACGCCGAGAAGGACGGCACCGCCACCTGCGCTGATCGGCGCGTCCAGCGACTGCGCAAGGCGGTTGATCCGCCCGGCGAGGCGCGCGCCGACTGGCAAATCATCCAGGAGTTGGCCGGGCGGCTGGGCGCATCGTGGCGCTACGACTCTGCGGGCGCGATCTGGGCGGAAATCGCGTCGCTCACGCCCTCCTATGCCGATATCACATACGACAAACTGGACGCCGGGTGGGGCGCATACTGGTCGAGCGCGAACGGCGCGGGGGAGCGGCTCCAGCTCAAAGGGCTGTCACTGCAGCCCGTGGAGTGCCCGCCGCCGCCGGTGACCGATGCGGAGCATCCGTTCCTGCTCGCCCTCGACCCGGCGGCCGAGCGATGGACGACGGACGCGACAACTCTCCACTCCGATAACCTGCGCCGTGAGTATCAGATTGCGGCGGCGGATTTCCCTGCGGGGCACGTCGAGATGCACCCGGACGACGCCCAGGAACTCCAGTTGCGGCAGGGCTTCCGGGTCAAGCTGGCGTCGGCGCACGGCGAAGCCGAGCTTCAGCTCAAGCTCAGCTCCGACGTGTTGCCGCGCACGCTGGTCGTGCCGTACCATCTTCGCGACACGGTACGCGATCTCTTCGGCGGCCCGGCGCCAGGCCAGGTCGAAGGCCACCTGGTGTACTCGCCCGTGGCAGTAAGCGTCGCCGCCGCCCAGCGGTAAGAGGTGAGACGATGAGCCGAGCGCTGAAACTGCAGAAGAGCCGCTGGCCGGAATGGGTGGCGGCGCTCCAAAGGACCGCGGCGGTCATCGCTCCGGTCCGCCTGCACGGCGAAGACGTCGCCTTCGAGCGCATCACGTCGCCGAGCGAGATTACCCTCGACTTCGACAACACCGCCGATCCGCCCAAGCGGTTCCTGTTCCCCCAGGTCGAGCCGCTGCTCCGTTATCGGCGTAACGGCGGCTACGCGGTGGAGCCGGTCTACGATGAAGAGCCGCGGGTGTTCTTCGCCATTCGCTGTTGCGACGTCAGCGCCGTACGTTTCTTCGACTTCACTCTCGGCGCGCAGGACTTGCCCGACAGCTACTACACGGCCCGGCGCGCCGGCACCGCACTCATCGCCCTCGCCTGCCACGAGCCGTGCCAGTCCTGCTTCTGCGTGTGCGCAGATACCGGTCCTTTCTTGCCCCCGGGGGGCGGCTACGACATCCAACTGACCGATCTCGGCGGCGAACACTACCTGGCCGAAGTGGACACGGACAAGGGCGAGGCGCTGGTCGCCGCCGCCGCCGAGCTGTTCGCGCCGGCCTCGGACGACGACCTCGCGCAGCGCCGGGCGCTCGAGGAGGCGTCGGAGAAACGGTTCCCGTCCGAGCCGCGCCTCTACTTCGCGGCGTCCAGCCGCAAGGTTTCGCTCGATACGGCGGAAGCGGAGCTGTGGCAGCGCATGGCGCGGTGGTGCGTTGCCTGCGGCGGCTGCACCCACATCTGCCCGACCTGTTACTGCTTCAACGTGACGGATGCCCAGCGCAACGGCGATGGCCTGCGCAGCCGGCGCTGGGACTCCTGCCAGTACGCCGGCCTCACTCGTGAGGCGTCGGGCCATAACCCGCGACCGGAGCAGTCGGATCGCGTCAAGCGGCGCGTGTTCCACAAGATCAGCTATCAGTATGTCGCGCGCGACGGCATGCAGGGCTGCGTCGGCTGCGGCCGCTGCACCCGCATCTGCCCCGGCCTGCGCCTCGGTCTCCCGGAGGTCGGCGAGGCCATCAGGAGAGCGGAATGGAAGTGATGGAGAAGAGGCCCAACATCTACCTCCCTGAGATCGCGCGCATCGTCGAAGTGCGCGACGAGACGCCCGACACCAAAACCTTCGTCTTTCGCTTCCGCGACGACCAGTTCCACGACTCGTTCGCCTGGCGTCCGGGGCAGTTCGTCGAGCTGTCCGTGTTCGGGCTCGGTGAAGCTCCGTTCGGATTCGCCTCGTCGCCGACGCGCAAGGAAAGCTTCGACATCACCATCCGCGCGGTCGGCGCGCTCACCCGCGCGCTGCACGCCATGGGCACCGGCGACGAGGTCGGCATTCGCGGCCCGCTCGGCAATCATTTCCCGTTCGATGACGTGCAGGGCCGAAATATCCTCTTCATCGGCGGCGGCATCGGCCTGCCGCCGCTGCGTTCGCTCATCCACAACATGCTCGACGAGCGCGACAAGTTCGGGGAAATCACGATTCTCTACGGCGCGCGCACCCCGACCGACCTCGTCTACAAAGAGGAACTCAAGGAGTGGGAGCAGCGCTCCGACGTCAAGTTCATCGTCACCGTTGACCGCTCCGAGCCGGGCTGGGAAGGCAACGTCGGCCTCGTGCCCATGCTGTTTTCCAAGGCGGACATCAAGCCGGACGGCACGACCGCCTACATCTGCGGCCCGCCCGTGATGATCCGCTTCGTCATCCAGGACCTGGTGAGCATGGGGTTCGCGGAGGAGAACATCATCTCCACACTCGAGCGACACATGAAGTGCGGCGTGGGGAAGTGCAATCACTGCTGCATCGGTCACAAGTACGTGTGCCGGGACGGCCCGGTGTTCAGCTACAAGCAGATGAAGGGGCTGCTGGAATAGCCTCGGCCTGATCCGGGGCGGTCGGATCTTCCATTGGAGAGAGATGACGGAGCAGCCGGAATAGGGTCCGGCCTGATTCAGGATTTGCGGCGGGCAGTGCGCGGAGAAGCGCTCGTGGTCGGAGTCGGCAATCCTGACCGCGGCGATGACGGCGTCGGGCCGGCCGTAGTGGAGGAGTTGTGCGCCGCGGACGTCGAGACGCTCGACGTGGGGGACGCCCCGGAACGCTACCTGGGGCCGATGACGGAATCCGGCGCGCGGGTGTTGGTGTTCGTGGACGCGGTGGACTTCGGCCGCACGGCGGGGGAGGCGGTGCTGCTGGAGGAGGCCGACTTGCCGCAGCGGAGTTGCGTCACGCACCGCTCTTCGCTGGCGTTGGTGATGCGCTACGCGCGTGAGCAGGCGCACCAGCGATCGGTGTTGATCGGAGTGCAGCCGGGCTCGATGGAGTTCGGACAGGGGCTCACACCGGCGGTGCAAGCGGCGGTCAAGGCGGTCGCCGCCGCTCTCAGCGAAGCGCTGGGTGGGCGGAGCCGCCGCCCGCAGCAAGAGTCCGGCTGACGCGGCCAAGCCCGCCTGGGGGCGGTACGTTCGCCTCAGGCGAGCAAGCGTGCAGAGGTGAGAGGATGCTAGCAATCCTAATCCTGTTGATTCTGCTGCCTGTGTTGAGCGCGGTCGTTATCCTCGCGCTGCGCCCGACGGCGGTGCGCGTCATCGCCGCCGCCACTGCCGCGGTCACCCTCGGGTTGGCCGTTTGGGCCGTGACTCAAGCGTTCCCGGGGACCGTCAGCTACGTCTTCGGGCAGATGCCGTGGCTGAAGGAGTTGGAGCCGGTCGGCCTCTTCGGCGTCCTGCTCGATCCTCTCGCGAGCCTCGCACTCATCGTCATCATCGGCGTCGGCTTTCTCGCCGCGCTGTTCTCGACCGCCTACGTCAGTGACCGCAACCGCGAGCACGCGCTCGGCGAAGGCCAGCAGCGCTATTACTTCTGGCTGCTCCTGCTCATCGCCAGCATGGTCGGCGTCGCGCTCTCGCCGAACCTGCTGCAGCTCTTCATCTTCTGGGAACTCAGCACCCTCTGCTCCTGGGTGCTGATCGCGCACACCCAGGAGGAAAAGACGATGCGGGCGGGCTTCAAGGCCCTCATCGTGACGCACATCGGCGGCCTGTTCTACCTGGTAGCGCCGTTCATCCTGTTCATCGCCACCAGGTCGTTCGGGTTCACCGCTGCCGCCAAGCTCGCGCCCGGGCTGAAGAACCTGGTGTTCCTCTTCCTGCTCATCGCGGCATGGGCGAAGGCAGCTCAGATCCCGTTCCACACCTGGCTCCCGGACGCTCACGCCGAGGCGCCGAGCCCGATCAGCGCCATGCTCTCCGGGGTCATCGTCAAGGTCGCGGTGTACGCCCTCGCGCGCATCGTCACCGCCTTCTACGTCTCGGGAACCGGCGTCGGCGTCGCCGCCGTCGGCCTGGTTGCGGCCATCATGGCGCTGGTGACCATGTTCATGGCACTTATCCTCTACTTCGCCCAGGACGACCTCAAGCGGCTGCTCGCCTACTCCACGATCGCCCACCTCAGCTTGATACTGCTGGGCATCGGCATGGGGATCCTCGGCTCCGGCCTGGCCTTTCGCGGGTCAGTTCTGCACATGATCACTCACGCGTTCGCCAAGACCACCCTTTTCCTGTGTGCAGGAGCCGTGGTGTACACGACCGGCACGCGCTCGATCAGCCAGATCAGCGGCCTGGGGCGCAAACTTCCGCTCGTCGGCGTGGCGTTCGTGATCGGCGTGCTGGCATTGACCGGGGTGCCGCCTCTGGGGTGCTTCTGGAGCAAGTTCTACCTGCTCGCGGGTACGCTCCAGGTCGCCGGAGGGCTGGGTCCCGTGACTCTCGCCCTCGTGCTGCTGGAGAGCTTGGTTTCCTTCGCCTGGATGCTGAGGGTGACGCAGAAGGTCTTCCTCGGGGAACCCTCGGAGCCCGTGTTGGCGATTCAGGGCACCCCGCTGCCCGCGGCGATGACCGTAGTGCTGTCGGTGCTCATCGCCATGTGCGTTCTAGCGCCTGCCGTCGGGATCCCGCTGGTGGCGCGTATCCCGTATCTGCCCTAGGCGTCGGCGCTTCAGCGAGCGCCCGAGCGCGGAGGCAGTAAAGAGGTTGATGCTATTGGCTGTAGTTTTGTCGGAAGGGTCAGTGATCGGCGTCAGCACGGCCTTGGGGGCTGCCCCGGTCATGTCAGAGCGGCGCAGCCGGTTGCCGCTGGCGGAAGCCAGCGCGAGGCGCGCACGCGTACAGAGGTAAGAGGATGCTCTCAATCCTTGTTCTGCTGATTCTGCTGCCGATACTCGGTGCCGCGGCCGTGGCCGGGCTGCGTCCGCGCGGCGTGCGCGCGGTTTCGACGGTCGCGGCGCTGGTCACTCTCGGCCTCGCCCTCTGGGCGGTCATCCGTGCCTATCCTGGGACGTTCGAGTCCGTCTTCGGACAGATGCCCTGGCTCAAGAGCCTCGAGCAGGTGGCCCTCTTCGGCGTCCTCATTGATCCGCTAAGCAGCCTCATGCTCGTCGTCATCACCGGCGTCGGCTTTCTGGTGGTGCTGTACTCGACCGCCTACCTGAGCGACCGCAACCGGGAGCACGACCTCAGCGAGGGCCAGGGCCGCTACTACTTCTGGCTCCTGCTCTTCATCGGCGCCATGGTCGGCGTCGCGCTGTCGCCCAACCTGTTGCAGTTGTTCATCTTCTGGGAGCTGACGACGCTGTGCTCGTGGGCCCTGATCTCCCACACCCACGAAGAGAAATCCCTGCGCGCGGGCTTCAAGGCCCTCATCGTGACGCACATCGGCGGCATCTTTTTTCTCGTCGCTCTGTTCGTTCTCTTCATCGTTACCAAGTCGTTCAGTTTCACGGCGCTCGCGGATCTCTCCCCGGGGCTGAGGAACCTGATGTTTGTATTCCTGCTCATCGCAGCGTGGGCCAAGGCGGCGCAGATACCGTTCCACACCTGGCTCCCCGACGCGATGGAAGCGCCGACACCGATCAGCGCTTACCTCCACGCCGCGGCGATGGTCAAGGCTGGCGTCTACCTCATCGCGCGCGTCGTGTCGGCGAGTTGGTGCATACCGCCCGGGCTGGGTTTGCTGACCGCGATCCTGGCGCTGGTGACGATGTTCATGGCGCTCGCGCTCTACTTCGCGCAGGATGATCTGAAGCGGCTGCTCGCCTATTCGACGATCGCGCACCTCGGCTACGTCCTGTTGGGCATCGGCATGGGCATGCTCGGCTCGGAGCTGGCCTTCCGCGGCGGGGTCCTGCACATCATCAACCACGGGTTTGCGAAGAGCACGCTGTTCCTCGCCGCGGGCGCCGTGGCGTACGCCACGGGCACGCGCTCGATCAGCCGACTCGGCGGCCTGGGGCGCAAGTTGCCGCTGGTCGCCTTGGCCTTTCTCGTCGGCGTGCTGGCGGTGACGGGGGTGCCGCCGCTGGCGTGCTTCTGGAGCAAGTTCTACCTGCTCGTGGGCGCGTTCCAATTGGGGGGTGGGCTCGGCCCGGCGATCCTGGTGCTGGTGCTGCTTGAGAGTTTGATCTCGTTCGCCTGGATGCTTAGGGTGGCGCACAAGGTATTCCTCGGGCAACCCACGGAGCCCGTGCTGGCGGTGCCGGAGAATCCGCTGTCGGTGCAGATGACGATCGTGTTGGGCGTGTTGCTCATTATGTGCGTGCTGGCGCCGCTCGTGGGCATCCCGCTGGTTGCGCACATTCCGTACATGCCGTAAGCAAGGCGGCGCGGCGCGCCGCTCCGAAACGCGCCGGAGAGCGCGTCAAGGCGGCGCCGAGCGCCGCTCCGGAACGCGGGGTAGGCGCGTCAATGGAGACAGGCTGATGTTATCGGAGATACTGTCGTCGGAACTGATACTCTACGCCATCGGTATCCTGGCGGGCGGCGCCGTTGTGTCCGCCGCTATGTACCGCAATCGGCGCAGCGCGGGCTGGGCCGCGTTTCTGTTCGTCGCCCTCGCGACCCTCGTCGTGCTCAGCGTGGCGCTGCCGGTGCTCGTCAGCGGCCAGCCGGCGGAGTACGCGTCGGAGATAGCCATCCCGGGGCTCGAAGCGAAGCTCGACCTCTCAGTTGACACGTTGAGCGCGCTCTTTCTACTCATGATCGTCATCGTATCCGCGGTGGCGACCTTCTACTCGATCGGCTACATGGATTCGTATCCGCAGGAGAACGTGGCGCGATACTACGGCCCCCTGCTCCTCTTCATCGGCGGCATGATCGGCGTGGTTTCCGTGTCCGACTGGTTCTTCTTCCTCGTGTTCTGGGAGTTCATGACGCTCGCCAGCTATTTCCTGGTGATCTTCGAACACGACAACCCGGTGAGTCTGCGCGCCGGCTTCAAGTACTTCCTGATCACCCATGTCGCCACCGGCCTCATGTTCGCCGCCGCCATCATCACGTGGCAGTCGGGCGCCGTGCGCGGGTTCGATTTCGCGACCTCCCAGCAGTCGCTGGCGACGGTGGCTGAGGCGCGGCCGTGGCTGCTCCACCTGGTGCTCGGATTGTGGTTCGTCGGCTTCGGCACCAAGGCGGGCATGTACCCGTTCGGCGACTGGCTGCCCGATGCCCACCCGGCCGCCCCCTCCAGCGTGAGCGCCATGCTCTCGGGCGTGATGATCAAGATCGGCGTCTACGGCATCGCCCGCGTCTTCCTGTGGACCGCCTTCAGCATGCTCACCCGCGAGGCCGTCATCGCCTGGGGCATCGTGATCGCGACCTTCGGCGTCGCATCGGCGGTGGTGGGCAGCATCGCGGCGGTGCAGCAGAATGACTGCAAGCGCCTGCTTGCCTTCTCGAGCATCGGCCAGATGGGATACATCCTCATGGCCCTCGGCATGGGCCTCGCCTTCCTCCGGATCGCGCCGCTGTTCGGGGCGCTCGCGCTGCTTGCCGCTTTCTATCACATGGTCAACGACGCAGCCTTCAAGTCGCTCCTCTTCTTGAACGCCGGCAGCGTCGTCTATCACACCGGCAGCCGCGACCTCAACCGGATCGGGGGCCTCTCCGGCGTCATGCCCGTCGCCGCGGCGACCGCCGTGATCGGCGCGCTCGCCCTCGCCGGGCTGCCGCCGCTCAACGGCTTCGTCAGCAAGTGGATACTCTACCAGACCGCCATCATCGGCGGCCTCAACTACGCCGTCTTCGTCGTGCTCGGGTTGATCGCGCTGTTCGTCAGCGTCGTCAGCCTCGCCTACGCGATGAAGTTCGTCGGCGTCGCGTTCATGGGCAAAGAGTCGCCGACGAAGTCGGCGCACGCGGGGCCGCTGCCGTGGACGATGAATGCGGCGCAGGTCGTGCTGGCGCTGATCTGCGTCGGCCTCGGCCTGGCGCCGGTGTGGGCGTCGCACGCGATTTACGGCGTCCTTCGCGCGGGCCCCGTGGCGCTGGCGGAGTCGGGGCAGGTCCTGGCCGGCACCGGCGTGACTCTGGCGCTCGCGCCCGGCGGGCTGGCGACCGCGGCGTGGAACCCGGTGCTGCTCGCGGTGCTGTTCGGCGGGCTCATGGTGGTGGCGTACGGCGTGATGCGCAGCGCGGGTGCGCCGGTGCGCGAAGTCGGATCCTGGTACTGCGGTGAGGAGCATGCGGACGAACTCGTGCGCTTCCGTGCGCAAGGGCTCTTCGCGCCCTTCAACCGCGCGTTCTCCGGCATCTACCCGACCATCCGCGTGCCCCGCGTCAGCTTCCCGCGCATCGTGGAGCGCGTGTTCGATCTCGACGGGTGGCTGTACGGGCCGCTGATCCGAGGCGGGGGTAAGCTCGCCGAGCGTTTGAGCCGCACTCATATCGGTATCCCGCAGATGTACATGCTGTGGCAGGTGGTCGGGATGATCGTTGTGCTGGCCCTGCTGTTCCTGCTGCTGCGGGTATAGTTAATGTAGTTAAGATAATCCCGGCGCGGCCGCTGCGTCGGCGCGCAGGGCGAGGAACGTCTGCGTGCGGGTAATGAAAGCGGCCGCGGTTGCGGGAGGAAACGGAAGAGATGTACTTCTCCAATAACGGGCTGCTGACACAGATCAAGCAGCGCGCGGGAGGCGCGTTCGTCGAGGCTTACGAACCGGTCGAGCGCAAGCTGTACGTCAAGCTGCGCAAGGACGCCGTGAGGCCGATGGCGGACTACCTCTTCAATGAGGCGGGCGCGCGCTTTCTCATCACCTCCGGCACTGACCGCCGCGATGCCCTCGGCACGTTCGAGATCAACCATATCTTCGCGATGGACGAGGAACACGGTTACGTGTGCCTGCTCGCCGAGGTGCACCCCGATGACGCGAAGATCGACTCCATCACGCCGGTGGTCCCAGGAGCGGGCTGGTCGGAGCGGGAGTTTCGCGATGTCATCGGCGTCGACCCCGTGGGGCACCCTGACCCCAGGCGGCTGGTGCTCGCCGACGACTGGCCGGAAGGTGTGCACCCGCTGCGCAAGGACTTGCCGTATGACTACAAGCCGCCCGCCGCGCCGGAGGCCAGGATGCAGTTCAAGGAGGCGCCGGAAGGCACGACGGTGCTCCCCATCGGCCCCTTCTTCCCCGTGCTCGAGGAGCCGGCGCAGCTCCGCTTGTTCGTGGACGGGGAGCGGGTTGTCGGTTGCGACTACCGCGGGTTCTACAACCATCGCGGCATCGAGAAGCTGGGCGACACCGTCCTCAACTACAATGAGATCCCGTTCCTCGCCGAGCGCATCTGCGGCATCTGTGGGTTTATCCACTCCAGTTGCTACTGCCAGGCGGTGGAGGACGCGGCGGGGATCGAAGCGCCGATTCGCGCCCGCTACATCCGCACCATCATGCTCGAGATGGAGCGCGTCCACTCCCACCTGCTGTGGCTCGGCATCGCCACCCACATCATCGGCTTCGACACCCTGCTCATGCAGTCGTGGCGCATTCGCGAGCCCATCATGTGGCTCAGCGAGGAGATCTCGGGCAACCGCAAGACCTACGGCATGAACATCATCGGCGGCGTCCGCCGCGACATCCCCGAGGAGGTGCACCCCAAGATCCTCGCGGTCCTCGATAAGATCGAGAAGGAAACGCTCGCCGTCGCCGACGCGCTGCCCGGCGACTCGACGCTCATGTTGCGGCTGCGCAACGTCGGGCCGCTCACCCACGACCACGCGCGCGCGATGTGCGCGGTGGGGCCGACGGTGCGCGGCTCGGGCCATCCGCGCGATGTCCGCGTAGATCACCCCTACGCCGCGTATGCGGAGATCGAGCCCAAGGTCTGCTACCACGACGAGGGCGACGTCCTCGCGCGCACCCTGGTGCGAGTGGAGGAGACCTTCGAGTCCATTCGCCAGATCCGCAAGGGACTCGCCGACATGCCCGATGGACCGATCGTCACCCCCATCGAGGACGAGATACCGGCAGGGCGCGAGGGCATCAGCATGGTTGAAGCGCCGCGCGGCGAGGCCATCCACTACGTGCTCACCGGCGAGAATAACCGCCCCGAGCGGTGGCGTGTGCGTGCGCCGACGTATCCCAACCTGCAGTGCATCCCGGCCATGGTGCAGGGCCAGGAGGTCGCCGACGTCCCCATCACCCTGGGCAGCATTGACCCCTGCTTCTCCTGCACCGAGCGGGTCGAGGTGGTTGACGTCAACAACGAGCGGAAGAGAATCTACACCAACGACGAACTCGTGGCCCTCTCGCGCGAGAAGGCGTGCGCTGAGCGCAGTCGACGGGGCCACCGGAGGGACTAAATGGCTCACGCGGTACTGGTGGGGATATTCCAGATACTGCTGGTGCTTCTGCTGTCGCCCCTGCTCGAGGGGGTGATCCGCAAGCTCAAGGCGCGGATCCACTCTCGCCAGGGGCCGCCGATTACCCAGCCCTACCTGGACCTCATCAAGTTGCTCGGCAAGGAGGACCTGCGGCCCACGGGCGGCCTCGTCTTCCGCCTCGCGCCCATCGTCACCATGGCCGCGGTGCTCATGATCGCGCTGCTCATTCCGATGGGGGCCGGCGCGCCGATCGGCCAGTCAGCCGATCTCATCGTGCTGCTCTACGTCATGAGCATTGCCGCGGTCGGTATCATCGCGGCGGGCTTCGCGTCCGGCAGCCCCTACGCGTCACTCGGCGCGGGGCGCGAGATGATGATGGTGCTGACCACCGAGCCGGTGGTCGCGGTCGCCCTCATCGTCGCGGCGCTCAAGTCGGGGACGCTGATGCTCGACGGCATGGTCGGCTGGCAGCTCAGTCACCCGTGGCCGCTCACCGACCCCGTGGGACTGTCCATGCTGGTCGCGGGCGTCACCTTCTTCCTCGCGCTTCAGGCGCAGGTCGGCAAGTTGCCGTTCGACATCGCGGAGGCGGACCAGGAGATCATGGGCGGGCCGTTCGTCGAGTTGAGCGGCCCGCGGCTGGCGCTCATCAAGTGGTGCTTCCACATGCGCCTGCTGCTGTTCTCGGTGCTGTTGGTGCAGATCTTCGTGCCCTGGCCGGACCTCGGGCTGGCCGCGCTGAACGTCGTGATGACGCTGGTCAAGGCGTTCGTCGTGGTCGTCCTCGTCGGACTGATAGATGTCGTCAACCCGCGATTGCGCATTGACCAGTCAATGAGCTACTTCGCGCGGATCATCGTCGTCGCGCTGGTCGCCGTGGCGCTGACGGTGATCAAGGCGTGAGAGAGGAAGCGAGATGTTCCTGAGCAAGCTGAAGGAAGCGCTCATTTGCCTCAAGGCGGGCAAGGTGACCCTGCCGTACCCGCTGGTACCTATGGAGGCGCCCGAGGGGTTCCGCGGGCGGGTGGAGATCGACGTCAACAAGTGCATCGGCTGCGGCGGCTGCGCCGAGGTGTGCCCGACGCGGCTGATCAACATCTTCGACCTGTCGCAGGAGACGCGCGTGCTCGAGTTCGAGTTGGAGCGCTGCGTGCACTGCGGGCGCTGCGAGGAAGTCTGCCCGGAGAACGCGATCACGCTCACCCGCGAGTTCGAGACCGCGACGGCCGATAACATGCAACTGCGCATGCGCGCCGAGGTCTTCATGGCCACTTGCCAGCGCTGCGGGCGGTGTTACGTCCCGCCGACGGCGCTCGACGAGATGCAGGTCACCGGCTTCCGTCCGCCGGCACCTGACGAGGAAGAGACAGCGGCGGCCGGGGCGGCCCAGTGACCCCGGCGCGCGTCCGTGGCAGCGCCAACCATCGAGTGCATCACAGGGAGACTCGCTAGATGTACAACGAAAGTCTGATTGGGACTTTGAGCCTGATAATGATTGCGACTTCGGTCAGCGCGGTGGAGGCGCGGAACCTGCGCGTCTCGGCGTTCGCGTATGCGGCGCAGGCGCTGCTCATCTGCGGGCTCATCCTGGCGTTCGCGGTGGGCAGCCGCAACGTCGCGCTCTACGGCTGGGCGGCGGTCGCATTCGGCACCAAGGTGGTGCTCACGCCATGGCTCCTGTTCGCGTACGTCCGCCGCACCACCGACCGCGAAGTGCGAGCCATCATCGGCTTCGGCCCCTCGGTCATCATCGCGGTGCTCATCTTGGTGAGCTTCTATAAGCTCACCCATACCTACGCCGACTTCATGGCGCCAACCACCGCCGCGATGCACGGCGTGTTTCGCACCAATCTCGCCGTCGCGCTGACCGTGTTCGTCATCGGCATCTACGCCATTCTGTCCCGCCGCGACGCGATTAAGACCGTGGTCGGGCTCTGCCTGCTCGAAAACGCCGTGCACTTGAGCCTGGTGAGCCTGGCGCCCGGGATTCGCGAGACCGCGCTGATCGGTATCGCCACCGAGGTCGTGCTCACGGTGTGGCTGCTGCTCTACATCATCTCCGCAATCCACCAGAAGTTCGGCTCGACCGATACGTTTAAGTTGTCGGAGCTGCACTGGTGAGTCGCAGTCGGTCGCGAGATCACGGCGCTCTGCGTCCGGATACGGACAACCCAACCGGGGTCCGATTGGTGAGATTGGTCGCTGCAGGACAACGGCGCGTCACAATGCCGCGCCTGGGGCCCGATACCGGGCCGAGATATCATCCCGGGAGTTGCTAGATGCCCGATCACGTTGTGTCCATACTGCCTGCTCTGGTGTTTATCGTTCCCGCCCTATTCGGCGTCGCCGCATACTACGCGGGCGCCAAGATCGGCGTCGCAGCGCGCAACGCGGTCGTGCTCGTCGGCGCCTGCGCCACCGCCGCGCTCGCGATCGGCATGCTCTACCAGATGTTTGCGTACGAGGCCGTGCTCACGACGTGGGGGGAGGAGTTGCTCGTTGACGGCCTGAGCATGGTCATGGTGTTGGTCATCAGCGGGGTCGGCCTGTTTGCCGCGGTTTACGCCATTCGCTACATGCGGCATCAGACCGCGATCCACTGGCGCGACATCACCGAGCAGCGCCTCAACGTCTTCTATCTCTTCCTCATGCTGTTCATCGCCACCATGCTGTGGGGCGTCGTCACCAACAACGTCATCATGCTCTACGTCGCGGTGGAGGCGACGACCATCGCGTCGGGGCTGCTCGTGGCGTTCTATTGGGATCGCCGCGGGCTCGAGGCGGGCTACAAGTACCTGATGCTGCTCACCACCGGCATCACCTTCGCCCTCTTCGGCTGCGTGCTCATATACGCCTCCTCGACGTCCTACCTGGTCGGCTTCGACGCGCTCCTCATCAGCAAGATCAAACTCATCGCTGGGAAGTTTCCGCACAGCGTCGTCATTGCCATCTCGGCGGGGCTCATCGTCGGCTTCGGCACCAAGGCGGGCATCGCGCCGTTCCACCCCTGGCTCCCCGACGCCCACGCCGAGGCGCCGAGCCCGGTCAGCGCGCTCCTCTCCGGCGTCATGATTAAGATGGCGGTGTACGCGCTCGCCCGCACGATCACGATTTTCTTCCCGGCGTGGCCGGCGCTCAAGGTCTTCCTCGTCGGCCTCGGCGCGTTCACCATGGTGCTCGGCATCGTCATGGCCATCGTGCAGACCGACATCAAACGCCTCCTCGCCTACAGCTCGGTGAGCCAGATGGGCTACATCGTCATGGCCTTCGGCATCGGCACCTACCTCGGGGTCTATGGCGCCATCTTCCACCTCATCAACCACGGCATCTACAAGGCCTTGCTCTTCCTCGGCGCGGGCGCCATCATGTACAGCACCGGTATCCGCAGCCTGCACGACCTGGGTGGCCTCGGGCGCAAGATGCCGGTGACCTCGGCCTGCTTCTTCGTCGGCACCCTGGCGATCAGCGGGTTCCCGCTCTTCAACGGCTTCATGAGCAAGATCACCATCTTCCTCGCCGCGGCGCAAGCCCACATGTGGTGGGCCGCCATCATCGCCATCGCTACGGGAGTGCTGACCCTCGTCGTGATGGTGCACGCGGCGTATGCCATCTTCTGGGGACGGCCCAGGACGAG
>CP070648.1:4311793-4316329 GCA_020354555.1 Armatimonadota bacterium
CCGGCTGCGGCTCAACCGCCTCCCACACCATGAGGTAGCGGACGCTATTGAAACCCCACTCGCGGAGCGCCATCACCTCGTCCTTGCTCGTCCACGGCATGAAGGGAAAAGACTTGGCGGAGCCCGACAGGTTGACCCCGTGGAGCATGAGCACCCGCCCCTGTTCATCCGCCACCCACCGACCCTCGGTGCGCGCGAAGGCGCGCGTGGCCCCTTCCGAGGCCTCACCGAAGGCCACAGCGGCGAGCAGCGGGGAGCCCACGAGAAGCACGCACATGAATAGCTCCAGCAACCGACGGCATCTGATCGTCATTGTAGTCACCACCGCGGTGCAGCGTATGCAGTCTCGACGTGTATTCCGTGAGCCATTTGCTCCTACCTCTTGGCCTGGGGCGGACTAGCGCGCTGGGGACTCTCGACGGACCCGCGCCGACGGGCTATACTGCCTCGGTGCGCAGGTGATAACGCGTTGGGGAGGTTGAGATGAAGAGAGTCCTGTTGCCGGCCATAGGCGTGGCAGTCCTGGCGGCCGGTCCGTCCCGTGGTGACACGCCTCCCCACTTCGGCTTGAACCGGCAGACCGGGGCGGTCTCCGTCGTCGCCGCGGGGCGAACGATCCTGCGCGACGCCCGGCCGACGATCAAGAGCGCCGGCGCGGTCACGGCCGCCGGCCGGCTGGTTTCCGTCTCCGAGCGCTCAGTGACCGTGCGCGGTTTGGGCGCGGGAATCGCAAAGCAGGCCCTGTACCGCAGTGAGTTAGGCGACGTCACCTTGAGCCTAACGCAGTACCAAGGCAAGCCATACCTCACGGCGCAGGCGTCGTTCACGGCGAACAGGGCGCTGGCCCTGGAGGAGATCCGCCCCCTCGACACCGGCGCCGAGGGGGCGCTGGAGTTCGCGCGACCGTCGGGCATGCGCATCCTGGAGAACGGCCACGATCTGTGGCTGGAGGAGGACGTTCGCCTGCTCGGCGGCGACACGGTGTCGAACAGCAACTGGAACCACGCGCTCTACGACGTCGAGAGCGGCAAGGCCGTTGTCGCGGGCTTTCTCAGCCACGAGCACGCCGTGGGCTTGGTGCGGACGCGCCCCGCAGGTGACTGGCTGTCGTGGGCGGCGGCGAGCGTGTATGACCCGCCGAAGCAGTTGGCCGCCGGCGAGCGGCTGACCGGTGAGCTGCTTTACCTGGACTTCTCCACCGGCGATCCCTTTGCGGCCCTGGAGGGCTTCGCCGCAGCCCAGGCCGCCGTGCTCGGCATCAAGCCCTGGCCTGTGGAGGATCTCCAGGCGCACTGGGATTCCTGGAACACGCGGTATCACACCGACATCTCGCTCGACAACATGATGGAGAACGCGCGGTTCGTGGCCAAGTACCTGAAGCCCTACAGCATGCGCTGGTTCGCCATCGATGACGGATATCAGCGAATGCTGGGGGACTGGGAGGCGAACGAGCGGTGGCCGGGAGGAATGAAAGCCTTCGCCGACCAGGTGCACGCGCTCGGGCTCAAGGTTGCGATATGGATTGCCCCGTTCGTGGCGCACGTGGACTCGCCGGTAATGAAGGAGCGCCCGGAATGGGCGCTGCCGACGCTAGGCCTCATTGAGGTGCCCTCGGAGTGGCAGGTGCTCGATACGAGCCGGCCCGATGTCCAGCGCTACGTCGAGGAGCTGTGCCGACGGTACACCGAGGACTGGGGTTTCGACTCGTTCAACGAGATCGACTACGTGTATTACGAGCTGCTCGGCAAGGAATACGCGGTGCCCATGACGCGGTCCGAGGCATATCGCGCCGGGCTGGAGGCGATCAAGCGCGGCAGCAAGCCGGGGACGTTCATACACGGGTTCAGCATCCTGGGGCTCGGCGCGGGCGTCTGTCACGGCACGCGGACGGGCGAAGACACGGGACCCCAATGGCAAGCGGGCGCGCGCTGGTGCTGGGGGCCGAAGAACCAGGCCGCGATGTCCGCGCGGCGGTACTACCTCAATCATCGGGTGTACGTGCTCGACCCCGATGCTTTCTACTTCCCCCACCCCGCTACCGTGAAGCGATGGGGCGTGCCGGAGACTATCTCGCTGGACACGACGAAGGCGTGGGCGACGTTGGTGGCGATGACTGGGGGCATGGTCAAAGTCGGGGCTGCGTTTGTGGATCTGAATCCGGGCGAATTGGCGATCGTGCGGAAAGTGCTACCGCCAAGCGGTGTCTCCGCGCGGCCGCTGGACCTTTTCCACCGGCAGTACCCTCGATTGTGGCAGCTCAAGGCGGCCGCGCAGGAACCGTGGCAGGTGCTGGCTGTGTTCGACTGGGATGAACCCCGGGAAAGCGGGCCGTTGACGCTGTGCGAGGAGATCGGGCTTGAAGCCGGGCGGGAATACGTTGCCTATGACTTCTGGGGCGCGCGCGCGTTCACGTTCCGAGGCCCGCTGGAGGTGCACCCGCCCCGGCGCGCGTGTACGCTTCTCGCCGTCCATCCCGTCCTCGGCCGCCCGCAGTATCTCTCCACCGATCGGCACGTCACCCAAGGCGCGGTGACCCTGCGGCATGAGCGCTGGGACGCAGCGACGAGCACTCTTTCCGGCGCCATGGAAGCTAACCCGAACACGCTGCAATCGCTCGTCTTCTTCGTGCCACAGACTGCGGGTGGAAACGGACGCGACGGGCAAGCCGGCCATCCCGCGACGGTGGATTTCGCCGGCGCGCGGGTCATCGGCGCCGGCTTCGCGCCCGTCGCTCGGCAAGGCGCAGCGGGCAATGGCGGGACTGCGTGGACCGTCAGGCTTCGCGTGACGGCGCCGGAGATCAGCTGGCGGCTGACGTTCCCGCGCTCGGCGGCGGCCGCTTGGTCAGCCTCTCGTCGGCTCGGGAAGTAGCCTCTCCAGGAAGCGGATATCGCGCGGACGGATGGCGAGTTCCTGGAAGGTGTCGCGCGGGACCGGCGTGCCGCCGGTAATGCCGTGGATGTCGCTCGCCGGGACCAGATCCACCCCTTCATCGCGCAAGATGCGGTACACCGCGCGCAGTCGGTCGTAGTAGGCGAACAGGTTGCGCGATGTGATGCGCGACTGCGTCTCCATGTTGACCTCGAGCGGCACGCCGCCGTCGCGAAATGCCTGCGCGACGGCAAGGATGTCCATCTCGAACAGCGCGTTCGCCTCGGCGATGAGGTCGGCGTCTCCGTCGAGCGGCGACAATTGCGCGGCCCAGGGGGCAATGCCCTGCTTGACGACCTGGGCGTTGACCGTCGCTCGGAACGGGTGAGCGACGAACGCCGGTATGCCGGTGCGTTCGACGAGCGCGCCGCATTCGCGGGCGGTGGCGATCAGCGTTCGCGTCAAGCTGCCCGGCCCCTCGAGGGCGTACGGTTCGAAGATGATGTAGTCGAAACGCGAGAGATGTTCGTCGGTGAGGTCTGAAACGGCTCCCGCGCCGAACTCCGGCGCGAAGAAGACGGTGAGCTGTGGCCATCGAGCGCGGGCCTGAATGACATCTTCATGGAAAGCCAGGAAGCCTTCGTGGCTGCGCGGGTACGGTTCCGGGCGCTTGGGCTCGCCGCCGTAGAGGTAGCGGCCGAAATGATCGGTGACCCCGATGATGACGCGGCCGGTGAGTGCCGCGTACTCCAGGTAGTCATCGAGCGAGCAGCCGTCCGAGCGTTCCGTGCCGGCGTGGTAGTGAAGGTCTATGTTGTGGATCTCGAGTGAGTCGAGAGAGACCTTCGCTCGTGTCGCAGCGTCATCCACAGATGATTCCCTTGCAGCGTCCCGGGGTCGGACGCGGGCATGGTGGCCGATTCACCGCTGATCCGGGCCGGGAAAGCGCAAGCGCCGGTTGGATAGATCGCGATACACCTCCGGCCGGCGATGCCGCCCAGGGCCGCCGCTGCCCGCTTGCGCGAGGTCAATGTTCGCCAGCACGACCTCGTCAGGCCCGTGAGCCCGTGCGACGATCTCGCCCTTCGGCGAGATAATCAGGCAGTCCTTGGGATGCGAGAAGATGACCCAGACGCCGTTCTCGTAAGCGCGGGTGCGCATCATGATGTCGTTGGTTTCGCCGTGCATTCCGGCGGATGGATTAAGGACCAGTTTCGCGCCGCGCAGGGCCAGCAGGCGAGCCGTTTCCGGCAGTTGGCGGTCGAAGCAGATCATGATGCCGATGGGGCCGGACTCGGTATCGAAGACGGGGAAGTCGTCGCCCCGCGTGTTGAGCGGTTCCGCGCCCATGTCGTGCACCTTCCTGAAGACGCCGATCACCTCACCGCGCCGCCCGATAAGCGCAGCCGAGTTGTACATGCGCGGGCCGGTGCGTTCCGCGAACCCGGCGCAGAGACCAACGCGGAGTTCCGCACACAGGCCGCGCATCTTACGAACGTACGGCCCCCGGCGAACCGACTCTCCGATGCTGCGGTACTTCGCGCGCGTTAGACCCTTTTCCTGAACGATATAGCCCTCCAGGAACCCCTCGGGCGCGCAGACCAGCTCCGCCCCGGCGGCAGCCGCGTCGCGCACCATGCGCTCGGCTTTTGCCCAGTTGGCTTC
>CP070648.1:4316429-4337344 GCA_020354555.1 Armatimonadota bacterium
CCCACACCCACCGCCGCAACCGCAGCCCAGAACAGTCGGAAGGCGGCGCGCTCGGCGACAGGCAGGATGATGACGGCCCACAGCAGGAGGAGCGGCAGGTAGGTCAGCGCATCCGCGCTTAGCGCCGAGCCCCAGGTTCTCCCGGCGTATCGCAGCGCGGCGGCGGAGGCGGCGGAGAGGATGATCGCGGTTCCGAACCAGATGGCGGCGATGACGAAGATGGAGGATGGCGCGTCGAGCGACAAGGGGTACCGTGTCGTTGCGGTGAAGGCAATGATGCCGCCGCATGCGGCGGCGGCACAAGCGCCGCTGACGACGGCGCGGGCAGTTGCGACCTTAGGCCTGACGCTGGGCGTGTGGGTCATGCTCGGTGTGCGATGCCTCGTCCGCCATGATTATAGTGTGGATGGCGGATGGGGTCAATAAAGCGCCAGCAGCCCTGCGGTGATGCAAGCGGTAATGCAAGATGACCAAGCCGTTGCTGTCGAAAAATTTTTCGCGCAGCAAGAGGGATTTGCGCGCGCTAATGCGAAAGCATTGATACGCGCTTGGGCGAGTCGCACTATTGCTCCAGTTGAAAGCTGTTCGGGGGGACGGCGCCTGTCCTACGCAACGTCGGTTGCGCTTTCGGTGATGGTTGTGGGGTTGTCCTGGGTGTAGCCGAGAGCGGTCGCTTAACGAGCCGACGGACGGTTGGCGCCGAATATCCAGAGCCCATATCCACAATTGTGGATATCCTTGTGCATAATCTCTGAATCCGCCTTGCAGGAAGGCATCCGAAGGAGGTCGCTCGCACTTATTCCATCGTCCCGCAGCAGACGCAAACCCGACGGGCAGTACGGGCATTAGGATACGACGGCGCAGGCGTCTGCGCCTCGGCCGGGCGAAGGTCGAGGCGCAAGAGAACACGCAATCATCTCGCAAGGCTCTCGGCCCGCCGAGCCGGGGCCGGCAGCACGAACCCATTCGGCTTGCGCACGAGAGGCAGTGATTCTGGGGCAGGCCGAAGGGCACTTTATCGCAATTCTCGCCGCCACACTCGTCGCCTTCATACAGCACCGACCGCACCAGTGCCAGACGCCGCCTCAAGCCGAGCGCCCTCGGCCTGTCCCTTGTAACGGTTCGGGCCTGCTCCCCCCAGTGTCCGAGGTCCGTAAGCGCCCCGTTGGGATGATCAGTTACTGAGGAGGATCCGCAACCATGGGTCGCTCGGCTGACGTCCTGTCCGAACTGTGGCCGCAGCTCATCGCGAGCTTGGAATCTACGCTGTCGCGCGCGGCGCTCAAACGCTGGCTGAAGAACATCGCTCCCATTTCCTTGGACGAGGAGTGTCTCCGCATCGGCGTTCCCAGCGCCTTCGCGCGAGATTGGCTGGAGCGCAAGGCGGCGCATCACCTGCGTGACGAAGCAGCGCGTCTCCTCGACCGGCCCGTGCGCATCCAGTTCATCGTGCAGCAGCTCGACCTCGGCCTGCCCGCAGAGCCCGAACCGACTCCCCCTCCGGCGCCGCGTGGTGCCGCCGATCAGCGGCGCGGCGACGACTTCGCTCCGACGCCGCTCATCCCGCGCTATACCTTTGACAATTTCGTCGTCGGCAAGAGCAACCAGTTCGCCCAGGCGGCCGCCCTCGCCGTCGCTAAAGCGCCGGCGCGCTCGTACAATCCTCTCTTCATCTACGGCGGGGTCGGCCTCGGCAAGACGCACCTGATGCACGCGATCGGGCATTACGTGCTCGCGAGTCGCCCCGACCTCAACGTCGCCTATGTCACCGGCGATACCTTTACTTATCACGTCGTCACTTCGATCCGCGAGGATCGCTTCGGCGCCTTTCGCAGTCGCTATCGCGACGTTGACCTGTGGCTGGTGGACGATATCCAGTTCATCGCCGCCAAGGAGCGCACGGAGGCGGAGTTCTTCCAGACCTTCAACGCGCTGTACGAGACCGGGCGCCAGGTCGTGATCACCAGCGACCGTCCGCCCAAGGAGCTGCAGGTCATGGACGCGCGCCTGCGCTCGCGCTTCGAGTGGGGCCTGATTGCCGACATCAAGCCCCCGGACCTCGAGACGCGCATGGCGATCCTACAGCGCAAGGCCAGCCTTGACGGGGCACAAGTGCCGGACGACGTCACCCGGTACATTGCGAACATGGTGCAATCCAACATCCGCATCCTCGAGGGCGCCTTGACCAAGGTCACCGCCGCCGCCTCCTTCACCGGCCAGCCTATCACCCTGCATCTCGCAATGGAGCAGCTCAAGGACCACTCGGTCGGCGATTACCTGCGCCCCGTCAGCATCAGCCTCATCCAGGAGGTGGTCGCCGAGCACTTTCACATCGGCCTCAGCGACATGACGGCGCGCAAGCGCACTCGCGAGGTCGTCTTCCCGCGCCAGCTCGCCATGTATCTCGCGCGCGAACTCCTCAACGCCTCCTTCCCCGAGATCGCCAAGCGCTTCGGCGGCAAAGACCACTCGACGGTCATCCACGCGTGCAACAAAGTGCGCGAACGCGCCCAGGCGGACCCCCAGCTCCGCGCGGTACTCAACGAGCTTACCAACGTCCTGACTCCGCGCTAAGGCGCGTGCTTTCGTCGCGCACCGTACGCCACGGCAGGCCTGGCGCCAGGTATGGATTGCCGACACGCTTCTTGCGTCACGCGGCTCCCGCTGATGGACGACGGCGCGACGGTGTGCCGCGACTGTGGACGATGCCGTGGGCAAGCCTGGGAATCCAGCGACCGCGCCGCGAGTCGCGGGGTAAAGGTGGACGGCCGGGGATAGGCCGCTCGCGTGTCTCACAGGATGTCCACCGCTCGCCTCGCGTCTCGCGTGCGGCGTGTGCTGAATATCCCCAGGTTTCACAGGATTATTATTATTATTAGAGAATCATATCTATATAATCTCTTGGCGCCGGCTGCACACACATCGTGCTCTGACGCCTGTTGCTTGCATAGAAATACGTCAATGGCTCGGCAGGAGGAACACAGTGAAGCTCACCAGTCGTCGCGGACTACTCTCCGATGCGCTCCAACTGGTGTCCCGCGCGGTGACCGGCCGAAGTACGCTGCCCATACTGAGCAACGTGCTGCTCGAAGTCAGTGGTGACCGGCTGCGACTGCTGACGAGCGATCTCGAGATGTGGGTGGACTGCGCCATTCCGGCGGAGGACACCGAGGACGGAGCGCTAACACTCCCCGCCAAGATTCTCAACGAGGTCGTAGCTAGCCTGCCGGAGGCCGAGGTCAAGATCGCCACCGACGATGGGAACGCCATTGCTCTGACCTGCGGCAGCTCGAAGTATTCCATTCAAGGACTGGCGGCCGAGGAGTTCCCGTCGCTGCCGGAAGCCGGCGGGGGCATCAATCTGACCCTGCCGCACAGCGAGCTGCGGCGAGTCCTACGGACGACGGAGTTCGCGGCGTCCGCCGACGAGACCCGCGCCATCCTCGCCGGCATCCTGATGACGTGGGACGGGCAGAAGCTCAGCCTGGTCGCAACGAATATGCACCGGCTCGCGCTGGACAACGTGGTGGTGCAGGATGGCCCGGCGGAGCAAGCTTCCGCAGTGGTACCCGCCCGCGCGCTGCGCGAGGTCCTGCGGTCGCTGTCAGCCGATCCCGAGCCGACGGTACGCGTCCACCTCGGAGAAAGCCAGGCCGTGTTCGACCTCGACCGCGTCGTCGTCACCTCGCGCATTATCGAGGGGCAATTTCCGAACTACGAACGGGTCATCCCCACCGAGGCGGAGCACACCATACGCGCGGACCGCCAGGAACTGCTTGCCGCCGTGCGCCGAGCGGACATCGTCGCGCGCGCCGACGCCAACAAGGTCGTGTTGCGGCTCCAGCCGTCTGGTCTGCTGATCGAGGCGGAAAGCGCGGAGATCGGCCGCGCTCACGAGGAAGTCCCGATCGAGCTGGAAGGCGAGCAGGCCGAGATCGCCTTCAACGCCGAGTACTTGATCGAGGCGCTCGAGGTCATCACCGAGGAACGAGTGCAGATGGACCTCACCGGCCCCTTGAGCCCAGGCGTCCTCAAGCCGGTGGGGGAGTCGGCGTACCTATACATCATCATGCCCATGCAGTTGACATAGCGCCCGGGCCTCCGCCGACTCGCCCGTCGTGCGGTGCTGTGCCTGCCCCATGCGGTGGAGCGGCGTGCCGCCGCTCAGCGACGGGCCCTCGCCCGCGATGGGCTCCCGCGGAGTCGGCCCGAGACACCGGCCGCTGGTCGCCGCTTGCGGCGGCCGCCCGTCGGGGAATCCCGTGGGCGACAAATCCCTGATGCAGTTCCCCCGCCGGCTCCGAGAAGCGACGGCGGCCTGTGTCTCACGTCCCAAGCGCTCGTGGATGGCGGCGGAGCCCAACCCATGCCGAAGAGGAGCTACGTGACCCGACGGTGAGTAGATGAAGCTTGAAACAGTGCGCCTGTGGAACTTCCGCAGCTATCGCGAACTGGAGCTGACGTTAGGCGCGAGGTGGGTGCTGCTGATTGGCGCCAATGCGCAGGGCAAAACGAACCTGCTTGAGGCGATCGCGCTGGCGTGCCTCGGGCGCTCGCCGCGCCGGGCATCCGACGTCGAGGTGATCCGCTGGGGGCAGGACAGCGCGCGCGCCACGGCTCGGCTCACCACGGAGGTCCGCGGCGACCTCGAGCTGGAGGCGACGCTGACGCCGAAGGGCCGCCAGATCAAGATCAACGGGACCACGCGGCGTCTGGCGGACCTGATCGGCCTGGTCGGCCTCGTGCTGTTCACGGTTGACGACCTCGATGTGGTGAAGCGAGATCCATCGGCGCGCCGCCGCTTTGTCGACGCCGAACTCGGGGCATTGAGCCGGTCGTACTACTGGAATCTCGTGCGCTATCGGCGCGTTGTGGACCAGCGCAACCGCCTGCTCAAGGAGATCCGGGACGGTTCGCGACCGCCGGGGGAGCTGGCGTCGTGGGACGAGCAGCTCGCCGGCTTCGGCGCCGTGGTGGTGGAAAAACGAGCGGCGTTCCTGAGCGCGGTCGCCGCGGAGGGCGACCAGGCGTACCGCAAGCTCACAGGCATGGCGGATGCCCTCGAACTGCGCTACCGGCCGGCGTTAGGCGAGGAAGACGCGTGGCCCGGCATCACCTCCGGAGCGCCCGACGCCCAGGAGCTGCGGCGGCGCGTGCGCGACCGGCTCGCGCGCGCGCTGACCGAGGGGCGAGGCAAGGAAACCGAGTTCGGCATCACGCTCTCGGGGCCGCACCGGGACGACTTTGAGATCGTAGGCGGCGCGGTGGATCTGCGCCGCTTTGGGTCGCAGGGCGAGCAGCGCACCGCCGCGATCGCCCTCCGCCTCGGGCTGCTGGCGGTCGTGGCGCAGACCGTCGGCGAGCCACCGGTACTGCTGCTCGACGACGTGCTCTCCGAACTCGACAGCGAGCGCCGCGCCGGGCTGTTCGAGACGCTCGGCTCGGCGGGGCAGACCATCGTTGCCGCGACTGACGTCGAGTCGGTTCCGCCGGGCGTGCGGGCTGCGGCGATGACGCTGCGCGTCGCCGGCGGGTCGGTGACGCCGATGGGGTGAGGTGAGACATGCTGGAGCGCGGGCGGCTTGGCGAAGTGCTCGACGACGTCATGCGGCGTCACAATCTGGCCCGGCGGGCGCGACAGTGGGGCGCACTGAGCGTATGGGCCGAGGTGGTGGGCAAGGATATCGCGCGCAACGCCTGGCCGATCCGCGTTCGGGACGGCGTGCTGCTCGTGGGGGTCGCGAATCACGTCTGGGCGCAGACGCTGCACTTGATGCGCGCGGCGATCCTCGAGGCGCTTAACGCGCGCCTCGGCGAGGAGGTGCTGCGCGAGATGCACGTGCGCGTGACCGTCCGCGACAAGCGGACGGCCGCGGCGCGCGACGCCGGTGACAGCACGGAGCGCCGCAGCGCCCTGCCGCCGCTGACGCGCGAGGAGCAGGAGCGCGTTCGCGAAATCGCCGCGAGCGTCACGGACCCCGAGCTGCGAGCCAAGGTGCGCCGTGCCGCCGCAGGCCTGCTGCGCCTGAGGCGCCTGCGCGACACCCAAGGTCGCCGGCGGTGTCCGCGCTGTGGCCGCCCCCTTGCCGCTCCGGGACGCACGTGCTCGGCTTGCGCCGCAGGGCGCTAGCGTGCTACACTCGCTGCGTGGCCGCGTGTCACGCGGCGGACCGGGAACCGTAGGAGGCATCGGCGTATGGCCATCCACCAGCGAATGGCGTGCATTATCACCGCGGCTCTCCTTGCCGCGGTGGTTGTCGGCGGCTGTAGCGGTGAGTATCGTGCGTACAAGGGGAAGCCGAAGGCGTTCTCCACGCATCCCTATCGCGTGCTCTATCCGGCCGCCTTCAGCGCTTCTGAGCCCCCCCAGGCGAGCGCCGAGATGTTGCCCCTCAGCATGTTTGTCGAGGAGGTGCCGATTTCCCCGAACCAGCCGAAGGCCGTGGGAATGATCGTCGTTCGCGCTCACCGCATGCGCGAGCAGGAGACGCCCAAGGCCTTCATGGAGCGGTACTACGACGACCTGGCGCCGCGCTTCCTCGAGATCGAGATGGTGCGGGTTGCGGAACGCGGAGATGAACAGGAATGGACCGTGACGGTCGAGGATAGCTACTTGGGGACGCGCGTGCTCCTGCTGCCGCGCGAGCGGCTGGCCTACGACGTCGTGACGTTGTGCGCCTCGTCGGACCGCGAGCGCTTCAAGGAGCAGTTCGCGCGCGCGCGCGACAGCTTCCGACTTCTGCGGGCGCGCCGCTGAGGGGCGTGGTCGGCGCGAGGTGCCGACGGGTAATGCCGAATGCCGTGCGGGGGTGAGAACCGATGAGCAACGTGTGGAACGGCCCGCTCGAGGAAGCGGGGCCCTGTCGCTACCGCATCCCACGCAGCTACAAGCCGCAGATGCGCACGGACGGCATCGTTTACGCCTCCGCGCAGATGATACGCGACATCAAGTCCGACCAGTCGCCGGAGCAAATCGCGAACGTCGCCTGTCTGCCGGGCATCGTCGGCAATGCCGTCGCCATGCCCGATATCCACTACGGCTACGGCTTTCCCATCGGCGGTGTCGCAGCGACGGACATCGAACAGGGCGTCGTCTCTCCCGGCGGCGTCGGCTACGACATCAACTGTGGCGTGCGCCTGCTGCGCACCGACCTGCGCCGCGACGACGTCGCGCCCAAGCTGCGGGCGGTAATTGACCAGATCTTCCGCGACGTCCCCTCCGGCGTCGGCTCCGAGGGACGGGTGCGCGTCGACGAAGCGGAGCTGCGCCGCGTGCTCCAGCAGGGGGCGCGCTGGGCGGTCGGCGCGGGCTACGGCTGGCCGGAGGACATCGAGCATATCGAGGACGGCGGCCGCCTTGAGGGCGCGGACCCGGGCGCGCTCACCGAGCGCGCCCGCAAGCGCGGCCGGCCGCAACTGGGCACGCTCGGCGCCGGCAACCACTTCCTCGAGGTGCAGGAGGTGTGCGACATCTATGACGAGAATGTCGCGCGCGCCTTCGGCATCGAGGACGTCGGCCAGGTCACGATTATGATTCACACCGGGTCGCGCGGCCTCGGCTACCAGGTCTGCGACGACGCACTCGCGATAATGCAGCGCGCCATGCAGAAGTACGCGCTTGACCTCCCCGACCGCCAGCTCGCGTGCGCGCCGGTGACCTCGCCGGAAGGGCGCGAGTATCTCGCCGCCATGGCCTGCGCCGCCAACTACGCGTGGGCGAATCGCACCTGTATCACGCACTGGGTACGCGAGGCGTTCGCCCGCGCCATCGGCGCCGGCCCCGCCAAGATCGGCCTCCAGGTCGTATACGACGTCGCTCACAACATCGCCAAGATCGAGGAGCACGAGGCCGCGGGCAAGCGCCGCAAGCTCTGCGTGCATCGCAAGGGCGCGACGCGCGCCTTCCCGGCGGGCCACCCGGACGTCCCGCGGGATTACGCGGGAGTGGGTCAGCCCGTGATCGTCCCCGGCGACATGGGCACGCATTCATACCTGCTCGTCGGCATCCCGCAGGCGATGAGCGAGACGTTCGGCTCGACGTGTCACGGCGCCGGGCGCCTCATGAGCCGCAAGCAAGCGATCCGCACGGCGCGGGATCGCGACATCATTAAGGAACTCGCGGACCAGGGGATCCACGTGCGGGCCGCGAGCAGGAACATCGTCGCCGAGGAAATGCCCGCGGCGTACAAGGACGTGGACGTCGTCGCGGAGGCGTGCGAGTGCGCCGGCCTCTCGCGCCGGGTCGCCCGCATGCGGCCGCTCGGCGTGATGAAGGGCTGACGCGGTGCCGTTCCCCTCGGGGACGCGCAGCCGGCTGCGCGCTTGACCCGCGCGGACGCCGCTGACTGGGAATGGAACAGCACCTCGAAGCGAGCACCATACTGACGCTGCTGGCGAGCCTGCTCGTCATCCTCGCCTCCGCCGAGCTGTTCACCAACGGCATCGAGTGGCTCGGCCATCGCCTGAGCCTCGCCGAAGGCGCTGTCGGCAGCGTGCTCGCTGCCGTCGGCACCGCCCTGCCGGAAACCCTGATTCCCTTCGTCGCCATCCTCATCGCCGGCGGCGAGACAGGGCACGAAATCGGCATCGGCGCGATCCTCGGCGCGCCGTTCATGCTCGGCACGCTGGCCATGTTTGTGACCGGCCTGGCGGCCGTGGTGTACGCGCGGCGCCGGCCGGAGGGCGCCCACATCGTCGTCAGCCGTCACGTGATGGCGCGGGATATCATCTTTTTCCTCATCATGTATACCAGCGCCACGCTCGTATCGTTCGCGCCGGGGCGTGTGCTCCATCTCATCGTCTGCTTCGCGCTACTCGGCGGCTACGCCGTCTATCTGCGCCAGACGTTCGCGGACACAGTCGCCTGCGAGTCCGATGTGCATGCGCTCCGCTTTCAGCGGCTGCTCGCGCGGTGGGTATGTCGGCGCGAGGATGGCGAGGGGCAGGACGGGTATCTCGAACGCCTGAGCACGGTCGCCAACGGCACGCCGCGCCTGCGTGTCATCTTCAGTCAGGTGCTGATGGCCCTCGGCGGCATCATCGGCGGGGCGTACATCTTCGTCGGCGCTGCGGAGCAGACCTCCGAGGCCCTCGGGGTCGCCCCGCTGATCGTCGCGCTCGTCATCGCCCCCGTCGCGACCGAGTTGCCCGAGAAGTTCAACAGCATCGTGTGGATGCGCCAGGGCAAGGACACCTACGCGCTGGGCAACATCACCGGCGCCATGGTGTTTCAGAGTTCGTTCCCGGTCAGCGTCGGCCTGGCGTTTACGTCGTGGCAGCTGCTCGCCCCTGCAGGACAGCCGCAGGCTGCGCTGCGGTCGGTGGCCATTGCCCTCGTTGCCGGGCTGTGGATGTTGTTCGCCGTGCTGCTTGCGCCGCGGATAACGGCGGCGAATGCGGGCCAGGCGGAGCGCGTTCGCCTCCATCCCGCAGTGTTGCTCGTCGGGGGCGCGCTCTATCTGGGGTTCCTCATTCCTCTCATCGTGGGCGTGTGAGCGCCGGATCGGTTCGACATCTCTGGCAAGGCGTCGCAATTGTCGGCGCAGGGAAGCGCCGGCGGCGGCTCGCGCTCGGGAGCAGCAACATCATGGCCTGGCGAGAAGGCTACGAGCGATACGCGCCGAGGTACCGCTACCATGTCCGGGCGGAGACGGTGTGGTACCTGTGCAACAAGGTCGAGTGCAAGCTCGGGCCGGATGGCATCGTCGCCCACCTCGAGGACGTCTGCGAGTACCCCTACGAGGAATACGACGAGGCGCGGTTCATGTCCCGAGTTGACCTCTACGCGACGGGAGAGGTAGCCGTTGAGGAACTCCAGCCGCGGCCGCAGATCAACGACTTCCCGCCGGGGTAGGTGCCGGCCGGCCCGCAGCCAAGCTTGCCCGGGTGCGGCGAGGTGGCATGGGGGCCAGCGCGCGGAGCACACGAGCCTCGCTGTCACTTGGGCGGAATGATCAGGCTCGCGCCGCCGATGACGCCGGCGGTCGCGGCGTAGACCACCGCCGCGCAGATCACGAGCCCGCCGTATATCGCCGCAAGGGTCGGGCCCAGGCGCATGCCGACGAGGATGGACACCGCGGTCGCGGTCCACGCGCCGGTGCCGGGGACGGGGATCGCCACCAGCAGCGCCAGCCCGATTGAGCCGTAGCGGTTGACGACCTGCTCGTGCCGGCGAGCGCGCGACAAGCTCCAGTTCAACAGCCAGCGCAACCAGCGCACTCGCTCCAGTCGCTTCTCGTACAGCTTCGTGCCGAGCACAATCGGCGTGACCGCCAGGCTGTTCCCCACCAGCGCCGCGGCAATGGTCTTCCACGCCGGCAGTCCCAGCAGCGCAATGCCGACGGGGATCCCGCCGCGGAGTTCGATCCAGGGCAGGGCTGAGACCAGGGCGACCGCCAGCACGGGGTTCAGCCCGGTAATCCAGCGAGAGAGGCCGTGAACGGTGTCTTCCATATCGTGATTGCGCCGCCGCGGTGCGTCAGGCGGCAATCGCGCCTGCCGCAAGGATTATACCAGCTTGCGGGCCTGCCCGTCCGAGGTTCGGATTGAACCGCAGCGTAGAGGGTCAGCCGACTACCAGCCCGTCGCCTCCACTTGCCCTGACGCCGCGAGACCCACGCGGATGCCCAACTCGCGACCCACCTTGCGCCACGTCAGGCCGTATTCCAGGCAGTGGGCGACGCGGATGATGGATACGTCGAGAGCGGGGAAGTCGCCGCGATCGAGGTCGCGGCGGGCGAGGACTTCGGCGCGCCAGCCGGGGCCGATCCGCGCCGCCACGCCGAGGCCCAGCTCGCGCGCGATCTCGATGGCATCGAAGGCGAAGGGTCCGTCGCCGCGCCCGTCGCGGCGCAGGTACCGGGCGCGCAGCGCCAGATTCTCGCTGGGCTGTAGTTCGAAGTTGATGCCGTAGGCGACGGCGCTGCGGTCCTGGCCGGAATCGTACCACGCCCGGCGCACGCCGACGAGCGGGCGCATGGATACGCCGCCCCCGATATCGCGCGTGCGACCCTCGACGTGGAAGTCTGCGACGGCGCGCGACGCCCTGACGTCGGTCGGGAACTCGACGTACTGTCCGGCGGCGATCCGCGCGCCGGCGCTGCCCCATTCGCCGAGCGGCACAGCGTTCGGCTCGATGGCGATTTCCGGGAGACGGTCGAGCGCGAAGTCGCGTGTCGGCGTCACCGGCGCGAATAGGCCGAGGTCCGCGCCCGTCAGGTCCTGACGGCGGCCGACGGTGGCGTAAACCCGACCCCAGGCGGGGCGGAGTTCGCCGAGCGCGTACGCGCGGACCCCGCGGGACGTTGTGTAGCGGGCTTCGAGGTCGGCCCCCGATGACGCTGACGAGAACAGCCGGTAATGCGCGCCGGCGAAGACGCCGTCGCGGCTGCTGTAGCCGCCGATGGGGACGAGCGGCGCAGCAGGGCGGGCCTCGGCAATCGAGAAGCTCCAGTTCGGCAGCCGCACCACCCGCCGGCCCTTGTACCACAGCGCCGCCTTGCGGGAGAAAACCCTGTCGTTCGGGCGCACGATAATCTCCTGCGCGGTCACCGCGTAATCCGGATCGCTCCGGTCGCAGGTGGTGAATGATCCGTTGGTGAGCACGAACTGATCGGGGGTCGCGCGCAGGGATTCTGCGGCGAAGTAGACGCCCTGCACCTGGCCGTGGGCTTGCTGCAGGGAGCCGGTGCGCTCGTTCAGGTCGTAATCAACCGCGCTGGCGAACAGACGGTTGTCGCCCTGCAAGAGGCGCACGTTGCCGGCTGCGGCGACGGACTTGGCCTCGAGGTCGACGTCAATGACGTCCGCGCGGAACTCGACCCCTGCCTGCTCATATGCGAGGACGGCGTCACCCTCCGCCCGGGCGCGGCGGCGCTCGAGGTCAACCGTCGCCTCGCGCGCCGTCATGCGATACTTGCGCTCGATGAGGAGTTCGTCATTCCCTGCCGCGGACGCCGGGATGGAAAGCAGCACCACGCAGGTGGCAGCGCGGGACAAGAGGCTGCAAGCACCCCTAAGCCGCGAGCCGCTTCGTGAGCGGAGTGCACGACGCCCCCGAACCGCGCGCTCAGACCGCGAACGCGCCGCCTCGCCCCGTGAGCGCCGAAGGGAGGCATCCCGACCAGAGCGGTCAACACCCAAGGGCGTTACTTCGCCTCCTGCGCCGAGAAGATGAACCGCCCGAAGCGCGATGGAATGTGGAAGGCCGGCTGCTCGCCGGGCGCCTGCGGCGGCGACCAGCAGGAATACTCGTCCTTCTCCCCGCGGTCGATGCGATACAGGTTCCCGCGCCACTCCTGGCCGTCGGCGGGGGGCTCTCGTCCTATGCCGGCGAACGGGATGGCCATCTCGACCGACCACAGTTGATCGAGATCCGTGCGGTCGTCGAGCGTGCCCACGACGCGCACGCCGGTGAGCAGGCCCGCGCAGTCCCACTCCGGCTCACCCGTCATGGTCTTGGGCGTGTCGTCGGGATTGTGTATCTTTCCATCCCAGATGACATTGTGTGGGCTGACCTCGAGTTCGAAGTAATTCACAAGGTCGCCGGTGGGATTCAGGAAGATCTCGACCACTTCCTCATCGTATAACGGCTCGTCGCGCTTGGTGTACGTGCCCCAGATGTCGTTGTCCACGCATGTGAACGCGACATAGAGATACGTATCGTCCCAGCACAGCTTCGCCTCGGTCTCGAAATCGGGGGCGGCGCTGCCGTCGTGGAGCATGAAAGCGCCGACCGGCTTGATGCGGCGCCACACGGCCTCGTCGAGCACGCCGTCAACCCTGATCGGCTCCGGCGTGCGGAGCACGGTGCAGGTCGGGAGTTCCATCTTGGTTTCCTCCGTTGGCCCAGCAGTGGGAGCGGGCGACGTGCCGGGCGGCTTCGCACGCGGCCTGGTGATGGCCGCGATGACCACCACGGCGAGCAGTGCAAGGATGAGAGCTATGAGCGCCCAGTTTCGCCTGGGTGAAGCGGGCTGTGCGGATGGTTCGGTCATCGCCAACCTCCAAAGCGGCAGTCAACGACACCGCGCCCCTGATTCCCCTACCGTGCGGCAGGTTATCACAAAAGCGCCGGAGATGACAAGGCGGAGGCGGCGCGCGCTGGCACTGGCTTCTCCGGGGCGAGGCTTGTCCGGCGATTCGCCCGCGAGGAAACCCATGATGGTCAGCGTCACCCAGTCGCCCGGCTTCCCGATGTCCGCGTTGATCGTCCGGTGGCTCTTATCGGCCGCGTGCACCGTGCGCGCGGCGATGCCGGCCTTCGCCAGCGCCTCGGCGAACTCCCGGGACAGCGTCGCACTCGTGATCCGCGCGCCGGCGTGGAAGACGAGGAAGGGCGGGATGCCTTTGTCGGGCGCGATGTGCGTGACCGGCGACGCATCGCGCCACGCCGCTTCATCCGAGCCGAACGCGCCTTCGTAGAGCCACCGCATCCCCCGCCCGCCGCCCAGGTCGTTGATGTGCCGCGCCAGATCGTACCCCGCGCCGTCGAGGAGAATCACGCCACTGAGGATGCGCAGGGATTTCCCTTCGGCATCGAGATACGACTCATCAGTGGCGACGAGCGCGGCAAGGTGGGCGCCGGCGGAATGACCCATGACGGAAATCCGAGCCGGATCGCCGCCGTAGCGGGCGATGTTGCCGTGCACCCAGGCGATGGCTCTCGCGACGTCCTGCACGTGCGTCGGGTGCTTCACTGCCGGCGACAGGCGATAGTTGATGCTGACGAAGACGTATCCCTGGCCGACGAAATGGCGCGACTTGAGGTCCGCCACCGCGCGGTTCGCTTTGTCGCCGAGGCGCCAGCCGCCGCCGTGAATCATCACCAGCACGGGGCACTTGATGGCTGCGCTCGGAGCGTAAATGTCGAGGCTGAGCAGGTTGGGGTCGATGCCGGGCAGATCCGCATACCGCAGGTTCGGGTGGCGCGCCATGTCGGGCGCGGGAGACGCGTCGGCGTTCAGCGCGCGAAAGCGTGCCAACAGCGATCGTTCCGCCGGGCTGACGTACGCAAGCGGAATCAGCCCCGCGAGGAGCGCGAGCGCGGCAATGGTGCGCATCCGCGGCGCTGGGCGCGTGCGCTGAGGCTGGTTCATCCCGAGCCCCTTCCCACGCTGCAAACGACGGGACGGCGCGCGTAGCTGCACCCCTTAGCGCACGCGCCGTCGAGCGCCCCCTCGCGGAACCGGCGCCCTGGCCCGCACGAAGCAGCGCGCGGGCCAGGACGAGTCGGCCTGCGCTACTTCCTCAGGATCGCGTTCTGCGTCGAGAGGGTGAACGGCTTGCCGTCATCCGCGAAGTCCACCTCGGCGAAGGCGGCAAGATTCTTGTCCGCCGGGCGCTTGATCGCGATCGAATAGACGCCGTCGCCGCCCTCCATGTCCTGCGATTCCCACTTCTCAGGACGGAAGTCCAGGTTGTCCGCCGTCACCACCCACGCCCGCGCGCCTTTCGCCTCAGGCGCCCGGACGGTGATCGTCAACGTGTCGCCCTCAATCTTCCTCGTCCACGCGATCTCCGGCATGCTCTCACCGGCTGCCACCGTGCGGATATACGCGCCGAGCGTGTTGAGCAAGCGCACCGGGTCGTTCAGGCCGTGGCCGGCGTTGGGCACGTAGAGCACGTTCTTCGGGCCGACGAGACCGTCCCAGTAGAGATTGAGCGCGTCCGTCGCCCAGTACGGATCATTGGTGCCGAGCAGCATCAGCTTGGGGATGGTGATCTTCGCGCGGTAGGTGTAGGGGTCCACCGCTTTCCACAGCGCTTCCCCGCGCGGCGAGTCGAAGCTCTCCGTCAGGCCCTTGGACGAATAGTCGTCAATCATCACGCTGTACGCCCCCCACAGCTCGAGCTGGTGCGGCATCTGCTCGCGCATGTTGAGGACGTCAATCACCGCGGGCGCGATCGCCTTGACCCGCTTGCCGCCGTCCGCCGCCGCGGTCAGCCACGTCGTCCAGCCCCGCTTGGAGCCGCCGAAGACGATGAAGCTCTGAATGTCGGACTGCCACTCCTGCTTGGCGTATTGCTGCAACGCGTCCATCGCGCGCACCGCGCTCTTGGTCATCGCGAACAACAGCGGCCACGTCGGATCGCCGTCCTTCAGGTACTCCTGGAACGTGTGCGAGATGATCGCGTCCTCGTACATCCCGTCGAACAGCGGCTGGTTGGGCACCTGGTAGAGCACCGCCGCGGCGGCCCCGGTCGAGCGCGCCAGGGCGACGGCGAGGCCGTCCTCGCCTTGCGGCTTTCCGGGGTCGGGCGCCCCCGACCCGCCGGAGATGAACAGCGCCATCCAGCCCGGGTGCTTCACTTCCGCGGGTTTGGCCACGCGCAGTAGATGCTTCCACGTAATCCCCCGCCAGTTCTGCGAGGTCAGTACGATGGAGCCCAACGTCCCGGTTGCGTCCTCCTGGACCGGCCCCTTCTCCCACGCGAACGCCGGGTCGGGCGCGTTCACGTAGGCCGACAGCATTTTCTCGGCGGGGATCTCCGTCGCCACTTGCGCTGCGGCACATCCCCAGTTCAGGGATGCCACGACGGCGATCATCACCGTCAGCAGTACACCTAGCCTCCAGCTCCTCATGTCATCTGCCTCCCGTTGTTAGTAAAGTCACGCCACGCCCGCTGCGGGCGCGCGTGTTCCTTCCGGTTCCTCTAGGGCGCGCATGACCGCACGCGCCCCCCGCGCCGCGGCATCATCCCCGCGAACCCTCTTGCGGAGCCGCCTCCGCCGGTGCGGCATCGGCCGATGCGTCCGGTAATTCGGTGCAGCCCGCCATGCTTTTGTTCCCCGTGGCGAGCGCGAGTCGCGCATCGGCGGCGTCACCGCGGCCGCGACGCGCTCCGCCCGGCTCCGTACAGCCCGATCTTGTCAACCGGGATGCGCTTGAACCCCAGCTCGTATGCCGGCGAGTCGTCGCGGAGCTGGAAGTTCATCTGCTCGCGGTCCACGAAATGCGGGTCCTCGGCCACCAGGTTATCCTCGAAGGTCGTCAGCGGGCGGGCCGCCTCTTCGATATGATCCCATTGCCCGCCCGAGCAGACATTCCGCGCGACGAGGTTACCCTTCGGCGCGGCGGGGTCGTCGTCGAGGATATTGACGAGTTTCGGGTAACGCTCGCTCCACGGCGGCTTCTGGTAGGGCATCGCGAGCAGGCCTTCCCTCATCGTGGTGTCTACGTGGTCGCCCGCCCAGCCGAGCGCTCGCGCGTCTATGTGCACCGCCGGCTTGCAGTCCACGAAGATATTGTTCTCGATGACGTTGTCGCGGCCGCCGCCGACGAACGCCGCCATCGTGACCTGGTAGAAGACGTTACCCGAGATCTCCGTGCCGCACCACATGTCGTCGAGATAGACGCCGACGCACCCGCGGTTCTCGAACCCGCTGATGTGATGCAGGTAATTGTGGCGAATCACCGTGCCGCGCATCGTCCAGTTGCGTCCGGCGTACATCGCCCCGGCGTCGTTCGACTCCATGCAGACGTGGTGGATCTCGTTGAACTCGATGAGGTGGTCGTTGCCGCTGAAGCCGACCCCCATGTGCGGCGCGTCGTGGATCAGGTTGTGCGAGGCGCGGTTGCCGACGCCGCCGAGTGAAATCGCCGGGTGGTACATGCGGTACCAGCGGCTGTAGTCGTGGATGTGGTTGTTCTCCGCGAAGTGCTTCGCCGGGGTCAGCGTCTCGCGCACGCCGCCGCTGAGGCTGATGCCGCCGCCGCCGGTGTGATAGATCTCACAACCCACGACGCCGTTGGCTTCGCCGCCAGCAACGCTCACCGCGCTGCCGCCGAGGTTGCGCAGAATGCAGCAAGCGACGCGGCTGCCTGTGCCGCCGGCGATGGTCACCGCGGTGCCCCGCGCCGCCTCGAACGTTAAGCCGTGAACCGTCACGTCGGACGTATCGCGCATCGTCACCAGCGTCGGGATGACGGAGACCACCGCCGCGCCGTCCTCGATGGGCGCCGGCGGCCAGAAGTACAGAACGCCCGTCTCGCGGTCGAGGTACCATTCGCCCGGCGCGTCCAACTCGGTGAGCATGTTGAAGGCGTAGAACCACTGGCCCTTCCGGTAACCGTAGCCGTGGTACGGCGGCGCGACGGAGAGGACGCGCTTCTCCGTGTCAATCGACTCGATCTTGTGGCGCTGATCCGACCAGTCCCAGAACCAGTAGCCGTGAACCCACGGATCCTTCTCGTCAATCCAGCGCGCGGGCCGGTCGCCGTCGTAAACGAACTTGCCGACGCGGTCGCCGACCGTGCCGCGGATATCGTACGGGTCCCCGCCGACGACATCCACAATACGCGTGAACCCCTCGTTCGGCCAGCGCGCCAGCGTCATCGGGCGCTCCTGGAAGAACAGCTCCAGCCCGCCGCCGGCGACGTCGCCGAAGTCACTGACCCCGAGGGCGCCCAGGTCCGCCTGGAGCACATTGCCGCGCGCCGCCTCGTCGAGTTTCCCCAGGATCGCGGGGTCGGTGACCGGCTCGAAATTCGTCACCCGCTTCCCGCCGGAGATGCGCACCTCCTCATGGCTGAGGGCGCGATAGACGATCGGGGCGTCCGCCGTGCCGGAATCCTCGGCGGTGAGTTCGAAGGGCTGTGACCGCTCGTAGGTGCCCCCACGCACGACGACGCCGATCCCGCCGGCGAGCAGACCGTCGCGCTGCTTCATGGCGCGGATTTCGTCGCGCGCGCGCTCGAGGGTCGCGAACGGTCCGTCGGTGCGGCTCGCGTTCGCTTCGAGCAGCCGGCCCGACCACTTGTCGCTGCCGTCGGCGGCGACGTAGAGGGTCGTCCGCGGAGTCGCCTCCGCCTCGATGGCCGTGCACAGGACGCCGGCGAGCAGCACCGCGGCCGCCGCGCACGCGCCCAACTCCATCGTGGTCATGATGCCGTGTCTCCCTTGAGGTGTGAGTATGCTGTTTCTGCCCTCTTCACGGTGAGCCTTTCCGCTGGTGGAAGGAGATGCCGCTACCGAATACGGGAAGAACTCACTTGCGGCAGCGCTCCAATGTCGGCTCCCAGCGTAGCCCGAGCGCCTCAGTACCTCCCGTGCTCCTCTAGCAGCTCCATCAGGTAGCAGTAGTTGTCCCACGACACGGTCGGCGGCACGGAGTGGTCGCTGTGGTAGATGTAGCCGCCGCCCTCGGCCGCGACCGCGAGCTTCGACAGCAGCTCCTCCCGCAGCTCGTCTCTGGTCGCGGACATCTTGCGCACGTCTATGTTGCCGAAGAAGGTGATCGCGCTGCCGTAGGTCCGCTTCAACTCGCGCACGTCCTGGCCCGCCTTGGCCTCCAGCGGCTGAATCGCCGCAAACCCCGCCTCGATGAAGCGCGGAATCAAGTCCTGAATCCTGCCGCAGGAATGCAACAGCACCGGCTTGCCGCGCGAGTTGAAGAAGTCGCACATCCGCTTGTGCTCGGGGAACAGCAGCCGGTCGTACAGCGCCGGCGAGAACAGCGTCGCGTTGCGATAGCCCAGGTCGCCGTAGAACCACGCGCCGTCGTAGTCAATGCCCATCTCCAGCACGCGGCTCGCGGCGGCGATGATGAGGTCGGTGTAGGTCGCGAAGCAGTCCGCCACCAGGTCGGGGTCATCCAGCATCTGCGTGAAGACGCCGACCTGCCCCCACACCGGCCACGTCGCCTCGTACGCCTCGACCCCCGCGAAGTGGGTGAACAGGTCGCGCTGCCGGCAGTTGTCGTAGGCCTGCTTGATATCGGGGTTGATGCGGTCGTCGCACCACGCCAGGCGCTCCTTGTGTTCCTCCCAATCCGCGCGCGTCTTAATCCTATGATCGAGCCACTGCGGCGTGTGGCCGCTCTCGCGCTTGAAGTCCTTGCGCAGCACGCCGTTGGCATCCCACTGCACGGTGTATTCGTCGGTTTCCTCGACCACCTCGACGGGGAAGCGGAAGGACAGGTCGGTCCAGTGCAGGCCGCCGAAGTCGAAGCCGAACCTGGCGCCGACGTCCTCGTCCTCGCCGAGGCCTTCGGTGCGCCAACGGGCGATGGTCTCGGCCCACGGGGCGTCGGCACGGCCGATGCGGTCGGGGATGCCGCCCTGCAATGTCGTCAGTATGCGCTCGCGTGAGGTCATGGGAATCTCCGTCGGCGGATGCTCACCACACTTCGCCGCGCATCACCGGAGTCCTATCGGGGGTTCGCGGCGAGGGGATTCGAGAGGCGCCGCCCGGCCTCCTCACCAGGTCAAATGCTCCCGGCGCATGTCGAGCAGAGTCCCGCTCTCGGCGCCAACGATCAGCCCACGCTCGCCATCGCCCCAATCCACCACCTCCGGAGCGCAGGAGTGAATGCCGAGCCGGATGGGCTTGCCCTTGTACAGCACGTACCTCGGCGCGGCGAAGGCCGGCTCGCCCGGGCGCCCGACGTTCTCCAGCAGCAGCACCGTCGCCTGGTTGATATCGTGGCGCGGGATCCCCTCCGGCCCCGGCGGAATGCTCGCATTGCGGTGCGTGCCGACGAGCAAATCCGGCAGGCCGTTCTCCGTCCAATCGCACAGACGGAACTTCATGCGCCCCCGGCCGCCGCCGTGTTCCTCGGTGAATCCAATCGGCTGGCCATCGGCGAAGCGCAGCAGCGACTTGTCCACAAGCTCGGTCTCGCCCGCCCTGTGATACGCGGCGAGCAGCGCGTTCTCATCGAGGCAGATGTACGAGACGCCGTTTCCGAAGAGATCACCGACGGCCGGCCGCACGCGCCACACCGTCACCAGCGGCTGGCCGCGGCACGTCAGCTTCGCCCCCGGCGCGAAGGCCGGCTCCGTCGGCGTGCCCACGTTGCGATACCAGGTGTGATGCCCGTAGATGTCGCTGATGAGGATGTCAAGCAGGCCGTCGCCGTCCCAGTCCAGGAGAACCGGGCAGGTGTATCCCCATTTCGCCTCGCTGGGGCCTTGAATAGACCCGTTGTATCCGGCCTGGATGCGGATTACCTCGCCGCCCGCGCGCAGATAGACTTCCTTGTCGAACAGCGGCCGGCCCGGCTCGCCGAGATTGCGGTAGTAAAGCAAATGCCCGGCGGCGTTGCCCACGACGAGGTCAGGCAGCCCGTCGCCGTTGAGGTCGCCGACGGCCGGCACGGCGCACGACCCCGCATTGAGCCGCGGCGACGTCTGCTGCACGCGCGCGGGCTCATGGAACGCGGGCACGCCGCCGAACTCGCGCCCGGCGTTGCGGCAGAAGTAGATGTAGCCGTCCTCCGCTCCGACGAGCACGTCCGTCCGGCCGTCGCCGTCCCAGTCATCCGCGCAGCCCAAGTGGATGTTCTGCGGCAGGATCAGCTCGCCGCCGTCGGCGTTTCGCGCGGGAGAGCCGGGGCCGAACTCGGCCGGCGTATCCGCGGCGGGGAAAAAGTGCAGGCGGTCGAGGAAATCCCCGACGACGAGATCCGCGCGGCCGGTTCCGCGGAAGTCGGCGAGTATCGGCGAGGCGGTGCCGTACACCTCGACGGGCGTGCCCTGTGACCGCACCATCTGCGGCGGCGCGAAGCGCGGTTCATCGTTCGTGTCGATATTGCGCAGCCAGAACACGTGTCCGCGCAGCGGCCCGCCGCGCCAGCCGCCGTCGGCGTCGTACGGGACGTACTCCCGGTCGCCCCAGCGCTTGCCGTCGGGCCAGTAGTCCTCCCAGAAATCGGTGCCGATGATGAGGTCCATCGCGCCGTCGCCGTCGAGGTCGAAGGGAATGATGCGCGACGGCACGGACTTGGCGAACTCGCCACAAGTCTCGCCGAGCGCGATGGGGCCTGCGGTGGTCCGGATTTCCGTCGGCTCTCCGATCCGTGGCCTGCCGGGGGCCCCGACGTCCGGGTACAGCAGATACTGGCCCCTCCGCCGCGCCGCAGAGAGCAGGTTCATCCGGCCCGGGCCCCACGGCGCGGCGCTCACAAACCCGGA
>CP070648.1:4337444-4350371 GCA_020354555.1 Armatimonadota bacterium
CCATGATCGCGGTCCGCGATTGACTCTCCAGGCGGCCGGTAGGCTCGTCAGCGAGCAGTAGTTTCGGCTTGCGCACGAGCGCGCGAGCGATCGCCACACGCTGCATGTCGCCCCCGTTGAGCTGGTGCGGCAAGGCATGCACCTCCTCGAGGCCGACTCTGTCGAGCGCCTCGAGCGCCCGGGCGCGCCGGCGATCTTCTCGTGCGAAGACCATCGGCAACTCCACGTTCTCCACCGCCGTCAACGTCGGGATGAGGTAGAACAACTGGAAGATGAACCCGACGTGGTCGCGCCGGAAGCCAACCAACTCCCTTTCCGGCATGCCGGTGACTTCGGTGCCGCAGATGCGAATGCTGCCCTTCGTGGGGGTGTCCAGGCATCCGACCTGGTTGAGGAATGTCGTCTTGCCCGAGCCTGAGCGACCGACGATGCCCAGCATCTCGCTGCGCTGCAGGGTCAGGCTCATGCCCGCGAGTGCGTGGATCGACTCCGCGCCCCGGCGGTAACTCCGCCACACGTCAAGCGCTTCGACAACCGGTACTTGCATTGCAGTCTCCTATCTCTTCACGATCCGTCCTTCACGCAGATCAACGATCTCGTCCACTCGTGCGGCCAACTCGCAATCGTGGGTGGCCAACACGATCGTCAGCCCGTCCCGGTTCAGATCGCGAAACAGCTCGAAGATGCCGTCGCGAGTCTGCGTGTCCACGTTTCCGGTCGGCTCATCCGCGAGCAGAAGGCGCGGGCGATTGATGAGCGCCCGCGCGATGGCCACGCGCTGCATCTCGCCGCCGGACAATTCCGCCGGACGATGACGCAGCCGATGGCCGAGCCCCACGCGCTCCAGCAGTTCGACGGCGTAGGCCCGGTCGGTCCTCCCCGACCACAGCAGCGGCATCTGCACGTTCTCCAGCGCCGACAGCGTCGGCACGAGGAAGAACTCGGTGAAGATGAAGCCGATGTTCTCTCGACGCAGCCGATCGCGCTCTCCCTCGGACAGGCGCACCGTGCCGTTGTCCGCGACGACGCTGGAGGCGACGCGCAGGCTGCCGGCGGTGGGCACGTCCATCAAGCCGAGCAGATTCAGCAAGGTCGTCTTCCCAGCTCCGCTCGGCCCGAGCACGCAGTAGAAACCGCGTGGCTCGAACGCGACGGAGACGTCGCGCAAGGCGTGAATCGCCTCAGCGCCCCGGCGGTACACTTTGCCGAGCGCCGTCGCCTCCGCTACCGGCTCGACCATTGCTTGCGTCATGACGGCTGCCGCTTCGGACATCATGGTGCTCCTTTCAGTTCGCCCCCCGGATGGCCTCGATGGGCTTCACCGCGCTCGCGCGCCAGGCCGGGTAGAACCCCGCCGCCACGCCCAGCGCGATGGACAATCCGATGCACGTGAGGATGATGGCCGGCGAGACGCCGATCAGCGTGGACGCCGGCAGGGCCGAAAACTGCGATGCCAGCGCCCTGCGCAGGAACCACTCAATCCCCCGCGCGCTCACCACCGCTGCGGCGACGCCCAACAGCCCACCCACCGCGCAGACTACTACGGTCTCCGTCCAGATCAGCGCGAAGACGTCCCGCGGGCTCGCGCCGATGGCTTTCATCATGCCGATCTCTTTTGTGCGCTCGAACACCGCCATCAGGATGGTATTGAGCACTCCCACCGCGCCGATCGCAATGGCGACGACGACGATGGCCAGCACGAAGACCTTCGTCACCTGCATGAGCTGCGAAGCGTTATTGAGCAGTTCCGAGAGCGGAAAGATGTTCATGTTGCCGCCCAGCGCGCGCAGGTTCTGCGTCACCCGCTCGAGGCTTGCCGCATCCACCCGCTCCGCGCGCACCAGAACGACCACGATCTTCCCCGACAGCTCGAACAGCTCTTGCAGCGTGTGCAGCGGCATGAAGATGAACCCGTCGTCTTGAGTTCCGGTGCGCTGCAGCACGCCGACGACCCGCAGGTCGGCATCATGCTTGCCGGCGGCTCGCCCTCCCGCATCCTGGCGCAGCGCGAAAGAGTCGCCGGCTCCCAGACCCAACTTGTCGGCAATGCTCGCGCCGAGGATGACCTCGCGTGCCTTCGGGTCGCTGAACGTCGCCCCGGCGACCTGCCACTTGGGCCTGAGCTTGCCGTAGTCCTCGGTGATCCCGAGGAAGATCTTGCTGTCCTTCGCTGCCGTGTCGATGATGGCGTCCATCAGTACGGGCGCCGCCTGGCTCACGCCGGGGGTGGATGCGATGCCGTCGAAGTAGCTCTCCTCCATGTAGCGCGGCCACTTGCCGCCGTGGAGCACGATGGTCGCCGCCTCGTAGGGACAGCCCTTGGGGACGACCATGATGTGCGCGCCGAGTTGGTTCAACTCTCCGTTGAGGCCTTTCTCGTAGCCGCGCTGGAATTCGAGCAGGGAGTAGAGCACGGCAACCGCGACGCCGATTCCCACCAGCGCGAGCACGGTGCGGACTTTGCGCCGCAGCAGGTTCTTCACAGCGAGTCGCAGATACTCCATCGGGGCGTCTCCTATTCCGTCCGCAGTGCCTCGATCGGCTCCTGGCGGCTCGCGCGGAAGGCCGGATAGACCCCGGCGAGCAACCCGATGCCGAGCACGAACAGCAGCGTCATTACCACGATTCGGGGATCGAAGGCGGCGAGCCGGCTGTGGGTGTTGACCGTCACGAACTTAACGCTCGACAACGCCGCGACGACGACTCTCTCCATGACGCCGGCGCCGCCGATCGCCAACAGCAACCCCGTCACTCCGCCGACCGCGGTCATCACGACCGTTTCGAGCCAGATCAGGGAGAACACGTGCGCCTTGCTCGCGCCGGTCGCTCGCATGACACCGATCTCCCGCGTGCGCTCGAACACCGACATCAGCACCGTGTTGAGCACGCCCATCGCCGAGATCGCGATCGCGATCACGACGATGGCCATCACCAGCATCCTCGCCGACTCCAGCATCCGTTGTTGGGTGCCGAGCAGCTCGGACATCGTAATCACCTCAACGCCCTCGACACGCTGTATCGCCTGGCCGATCGCGCCCGCCTGCGCGGGATCCTCCAGTCGCATCGCAACCGTCGTCACCTTCCCTGGCTGCTTGAAGATCTGCTGGGCGAGCTTGATCGGGACGAAGAAGAAGCCGTCGTCCTGGGTTCCCGTCGGCTCCAGGATGCCGATGATCCTGAGCGGACGGTTGAGTTCGGGCACCCACAACTCCTGACCCGTCACGAACGGATCGGTCTGCTGGTTGATCACCAATTCCGTTACCGCCGCATCCGAGCCAAGGACGACTGCGTCATCCTGGTCGGCGGCGAACCACTTCCCGCCCGGCTTCAGCGTCCACCAGTTCTTCAACTGAATCGTCCGTTCGTCCATGCCGTAGTAGATATCCGTGCGGTCCTCGTGGACGACCGCCGACATGAAGCCCGGGGCGAGAATCTGTATGCCGGGAATGCGCTCGATCTGCGCGACTACATCCTCGCCGAAATACGCCGGGGGAGTGCCGCCCTTGAGCAGTAGCGATGCCGCCTCGAACGGACACCCCGGCGGCACCACCAGAATGTGCACCCCCATCTGCTGCAACTGCTGCTTCAGGGAGGCGGAGTATCCGCGGTTGAACGACAGCAGAGTGTACAGCACGGCCACCGCCACCGCAATCGAGACAATGGTTAGCCCCGTGCGCACTTTGCGCTGCGTCAGGTTGCGCCAGGCCAAACGTAGGAATGACATAGCTTTCGCCTCTCGTCTTCGCGCCGCGCCCGCCGCGGAGAGTTGGTGCGGCAGGAAGCAGCCTACCAACTCTCCGCACGAGCGTTCGCGCTTCCTCAGTGCAACTCAGAGCCCTGCGCGGCGATCTGTAGCTCGCCGCTCTCGGTCTTCACTATCTTGCCAGTGGTGCGGATGGACTTGCCTTCCTGATGCAGCGGCAAGGCGAATCCGCCGCCGAAGCTGTCCGCGCGAATCTCCCCGGTCGCGTCTTTGATGTACCACCAGCAGCCGCTGCTGGGGCACTCCTTGGTCAACTCGCCGTCCACCGTCACCGTCTGCCCGACGTGTTCATCGGGCGCTTGCACGATGTCGCCGATGGCGGTGACCTCCGTGCCCGTCGACTGGCCGAAACGATTGGCTTGCCCCCGCTCGCTCCCGCCCAAGGCATACCAGATGCCCGCGCCGACTATGGCCACGATCGCGATACCTATCACAACACGCTTCATTCTGTCCTCCCTCATTTCTGATTATCAAGCACGTCCCGCACGACGAGGATCTTCTTCACTGAGAAGGCCACGGCGTGACTCGATTTGTCGTAACCGCTGATCGGCCGGATGTCCTTGCCCACCGTCAGCGGATCCTTCGCAGTCTTGCTCTTGAACTGCTCGAGGAATGCCTTCTGGTTGAGGTTGACCGGCTCGCGGTGGCGCTGGACATAGATGCCGACGATCTTGTCGTCCTCGCCGATGCCCACGACCGTCTGCACTGCGCCGTACTTGCCGCGGGCCTGGTGGGTGAGGACGGTGCCGACGACCTTGCCCTGCTGCTTGACTCGGTAGAACTTGAACTCGTTCTCGTCGGGATCGAGCCGAGCGCCGATGCGCTTCTCAATCTCTCGCTGCTGCGCTCTGGAGTACTTCCTCAGCTCGGTGGTGTAGCTGTCCCCGCCGGGGAAGAAGTTCTTGATGTCCCGGTCCGGCTTGAGCCAGACGCATAGCGCCCCAAAGGCGGTGTTGCTCAGCAGGGCTGCCGCGAGGGCGGCGGCCAACATCGGCGCGGCTCGCAACCGGATGGATCGTAGTCGTTTCATGCGCTCCTCCTGATACCGTAGCATGTGTCCGCGGGTGGTGGGTGTGTGGCATCCTGATGTCCCACGGAACGAGATGCACGCCGCGCGGGCGCCGAAAGGCGCACTATCGCCGGGCGAACGCACTAGGGGTGCGAGGCAACGGGCTGAGAGGCGTCGGCACGGCGGACGCGCAGCCTAGCTACGCGGAGGGAGGAGCACGCACGCCCGTGCCCGCTTTGACGAGCAGCACGGGGTGATGTGGGGCAGGTTCTTCGCGTTCTGAGGTGACTTGAAGCCGGACGGGACTTGCGTCGCACGGCGCAATCGCCTGGATACTCTCCGGCTCGCGATCGCGCTGGGAGACTTCAGTCGCCAGCAGCGCAGTCTCCGTTCGGTGGGACGGCGCGGCCAGGCACGCGCAGTCGTGCGGGCCACCGTTCTCCCCTGTGGCGAGATCCGCGCTGGCCCCGGACGGCGCACTACCCGGCTGCTCGCAGCAGCCGCAGCACGCCGGGGCGTTGTGGCTCGCATGCCGGCCCTGATGATCGGGGGTTTCAGCGGAGCAGGCGCCAAAGAACGCCACTCCGCTGAGGATCCAGACCACCGCCAGCACAACAGCCACCACTGACCGTCCGCGCTTCATGTCATTCCTATGATACCGTACGTTTCGCCCTTCGTAAACTGCTTGTGTGCGATTGCCGCGACGTTCCAGGGCCGATTTCGCCGTCCGGCGATCCGCTTGCATCCGCCTCAAGCGCGCGTCAGTCGCTGATGCCGACCCGCCATTCGTCGCTCAGGCACCGCACATCCGGGGCGTACATCGAGTATCCGTTCGTTGGCAGGGCATGGAAGCTGCCGGGGATCTCCGCCCGCAGCCGGTAGCGCACCGCGCGCGTCCCCTGCGGCATGTCGCTGATGAAAGTCGCGACCTTCTCGTCGCGCAGCTCGATATACGGGTACACGCCCGCGCCTTCGCCCGCGCGCGAGCCGCTGCGCACTTCCACCGGCTCACAGCCCGCGGGCTTCATGTCCTCGAACACCAGGTACTCGTAGTCGTTCTTCGCTTCTATGACCAGCTCGACCTCGATCAGATCGCCGCTCCGCAGCCGCGCACCGGAGGCCAGCTCCGCGCGGTCGTAGGCCAACTCCTGCCATGCCCGTCCGCGCTCCTTCTTGTCCACGAGCTTCGGCGTCAGCTTGAAGTACCGCCGCTGCACGAAGATCTCGTTGCCGCCGCCCGTGATGTCCTCCTCGAGCGAGAAGTATCGGAGATACGCTGCATAGTACAGCGTCCCGTTGCCCTTGACGCTGATCGTCAGCTCCTGCGTCCCGTCGCCGACGACCTCGTCGCCGACGATGAACCGGTTGTCGAAGAACAACGCGTTATAGCGGTTGACGCGATAGGTCCGCTGCACCTTGCCGCCGAAGTCCACGGTGACCGTGTAGTCGGGCGCCAGCTCCTGCTTGACCCGCATGAAATCAGCCAGCGCGTACACCGCCATCGCCGTCTCTTTGGTTGACGACCAATGGTTGCCGCGGCGGTTGTTGACCATCCACTTGACGATCATCGGCGCGAGGTCGTCATCCGGCCGGATCGCCATGTACGCGCGCAGGACGGCCGCGTTGGTCTCGACCGGGTTGTCCCACCAGCGGCACCACCACCAGCCGCGCTGCCGCGGCATCCAATTGCACGTGCCGTTGTCGCGGTCGACGTGCGCGGTGTTCTCCAGATTGTCGAGCACCACGCGCGCCTCGTCGAGGGCCCCGATCTGCTTGAGCGCGACCGCGAGCAGGGCCTGCGAATACGGCGTCAGCTTTATCCGGTTGCGGTAGAGGCGATCGAAGATCACCGCGCGCACCTCGTCGTCCACCGCCCCGCGCAGCGTCACAACCGAGCCGATGTAGGCCAGCCGGTGCAGGTTGTCATCTTCCTTCATGTCTTGGAGCAGGTACTGGAACCCGCGTTCCAGGACTTCGTCGCGGATATCCCAGTCGGCCTCACGGGCGGTGAACAGCCCGTAGCAGACATAGGCCGTCATGTAGGGGTCGCTCACATTCGACGGCCACCAGCCCCACCCGCCGTCGCTGTGCTGCTGCGCGTAGATGCGCTGCAGGCCGGCGCGCACCATCCGGGCAAGCCGCTCCGGATCGAAGATCGGCCCCGCGTCGCGCCGCAGGTACATCCGGCTCGCCATCTCCGCGGCATCAAAGCCGCCGGGCATCCCCTTGGGATAGGTGTATCCGCTGTCCGGCTGTGCCTGGCTGCCGGCCGAAGCATCCAACTCCTTGCGGTACGCATCGGCTCGTTTGCGCAGCTCGTCCAGGTCAATGCCGAGGTCGGTCAACGTCCGCGCGACGACCACGGTCGGCAGGAAGCGACTCATCGTCTGCTCGATGCAGCCGTACGGGTAGTCGGCGAGGTAGGGGAGGGCGTCCAATGCGACCGCCCCCAGCGACGGCGTCAGTTGCACGTTCAGCTCGGTCGCCCCGCGCCGGCGTTCCTGCGGGACATCGAGCTGCAAAGTCACGTTGTCCGAACCGGCGACGTCCCGCATCACGCCGCTCTCTGCTTCGAACTTCTCGACGCCGTGCACCAGGGCCGGGAACTGCATCTCGACGGCATCGGATTCCTCGTCGCTCTGCGCCGTCATTCGCACCGTCGCGCTGCCCGAGCGCAGCACGCGTACCACCCAGTCCACGCGCTGCTCGCCGTCCTGCGGGACGGTGATCCAGAGATCGGCCCCGGCGGCAGGCTCTTTCAGCCCGAGGTCGGCGGGGATGTCCTTGACCAGCTCCAACGTCCCGCCGTCCAGTGCGAGCGCCACCTTGACCTGCTTCTCCGACTTCAGGTAGTTGTGGACATTGGCAGACAGGACGACCAGGTCGCGCTCCATGAAGAACCGCGGCGCCTGGAGGCGGACGATAAGATCCTTGCGCGTGACGGCTTCCGCGGTTCCCTCGCCAACCTGGACCTCGGTCGTGAAGCCACGTGCCGTCGCTCGCCAGGTCGTCAGGTTCTCGGGCATAGTGACGGTCACGGTTGCGGTTCCGTCTGCATCGGTCACGACCGCCGGGCTCCAGAACGCTGTGTCGGCGAAGCGCGTTCGCACCTGTGCCGCCGCGAGCGCGGCGCCCGCTTCCCGGTCAGCGCGTTGAGCGGACGGTTCCGCAGACGGCGGAGCAGCCGGGGGCGGCGGCGCTAGCATGGCCCCTGCCTTCCCACCGACTCCTCCGTAAACGGCGTCCGCGGAGTAGTCCGCGAAGTAACCCAGCGGACTCATCTCCTCCAACGCATACGCGCGTACGCCTCCCACAGGCCTTCCGGCAACGCGATGGCGCAGCGAGATCCGCCCACCGCGCAGGCCTGGCGGCCAGTCCTGGAGTTGCCCCATGTCCTCGGGCAAGGTCCACTCGTGCCGCTTGTAGGGCTGCCGCGTCAGGTCGGTGGCCGAAGCGCCCTGGGGCGACCACTGCAATGACCAGTTCTGCGCGATATTGACGTAACGCCGCTCGCCGTAGAAGAAGACGCGGGGATCGGGCGCGTATTCCTTCTGGATGTAGAACAGCGACGCGTCCACCACGCCGATGCTGAGTTCCGCGCGCACCGGCTCGCCGCGCCAGTCCGTGGCCTTCAGCCGGAACGTCGCCTCGTCGTTCGGGCGGTACTCCGCGCGGTCGCTGGTGACGGAGACGTCGAGGAACTGCTTGCCCGGCGGCACGAAGACCTCGGTTCCCGTCTGGTACGCCTGCCACCCGCGCACCATCACGGCGCCAAACCGGAAGTTCGGCATATGATTGGCGCGCATCGGCACTTCGAGCACGCGCGATTTGCCCGTGATCCGCACCACGATCCGCCCGAGGATCTGGTCGCCGGCCTCTTGCGTCAGCAGTACGGTGGCGTCCGGCATGCTGCTCACGATCAGCAGCTTGCACGTCTCCCCTTCGTCATAGGTCTGCCGGTCCGGGACGAGTTGGATGCCGGTCAGCCGAAACGCGGCCTTGTCGAAGTCCGGCCCGTGCACCCAGGTGTATATACTGCTCGTGACCGTCTGCTCCCATGCATCAAGCGCCTCGAACGTGAACCGGTACTGCCCCGCCTCATCCGGCACCCACGAGAAGAACGCGCGGCCCTGGTCATCCGTCGCCACGCCTTCTTCGTGCACCACCGCCTCGACGAGGTCACTGGCGCCGCGCACCACTCGCTCGACGCGAATGCGCCCCTCGACCGCGGTTGGCCTCTCCATCACATCGAGCGTCGCCACCTCCAACTCGATCCGTTCCCCCGCCTGGTAGAAGCCGCGCGTGAGATCCAGGAAGGCGAAGCACTGCTGCTTGCTGACGCGGACCTCGCCGGTGCCCGTGATGGTGCGGCGGCTCTGGTCGGTCACCTCGGCCTCGACGGTGTAGGAGTACGCGCGCGCGTCCGGCCACCGGCCGCCGCCCTCGGTCTCCAGGTCAACCAGCAGTTGGCCCTGCGCATCCGTGCGCCCGGAGCCCTCCTTGACCGCCTCGCCATTTCGGTAGTAGCTCGCGTAGTCGCCCTGGTTCCAGTATCGGAAGAGCCAGTCGTACCGCTGGGGGAAACGATGCCTCGGATAGTAGGGCAGGCGGAACACGCGATACGTGACTTCCGCCCCCACCACCGGCGCGCCGAAATAATAGCGTGCGCTAATCGCCGCCGAAAGGCTTGCGCCGACCCGTGCCTGCTCCGCGGACGGCGTCACCGTCACCTCGAACTCCGGCTTCTTGTACTCCTCGACGCGGAAGCGGTTGCTCCCGCGCTCGGAAATCGGCACGGTGCTCGAGGGAACGCGGACCTGGACCGTATACTCGCCGAGCGGCGCCTCTTCGTTGAGGGCGAAGCTGCCGTTGACCGAGCCGAACTCGCTCGTCGTGAGATTGCCCTCGTGGACCTTCTCTCCCTGCGGATCGAGCACTCTGAGCGCGACGGGCACGTCCGTGGCCGGCTGGTAACGACCGGGCGCGTCGTCATCCTGGTCCGCCGCCGATCTCAACGTCAGCACGGCGCGGAAATGCACGCGCTGATTGGGGCGATACACCGGCCGGTCAGTACACACGTACGCGCGGTACTCGTCGCGGTTCTCGCGCCAGCCGCTGTGGCTCGACAGCGGCCACGTCACGGCGTACCGGTCGCCGACCCAGGCAAGTGCTTCGACGCGGCTGTGGTATACGGCGCGCCCGCGGGTGAGCGGTTTCCCCTTCAGGCCATCCTGGTTCGACTGGCCTCGCTCCACGCTGACGTGTGATTTGTTCTCCTCGTTGTACACCTCGCGGATGACTACATCCGCCCCCTGCACCGGCCGCCCGCTGTCCGCGTCGCACACAAAGACGAGCGCTCGGTCTTTGTCCGCCCTCTGCACGATCGCCAGGTCGGTGAGCAGCACCAGCGCGGCAGCGCGCGCTTTGCCTGATCGTGCCTCGACCGCGTACGCGCCGACTTCCTTCAGCGGCGCCGCTACGCTCTCCCCGAGCAACTTGTGCTCGCCCGTGTCCTGGGTCACGTGAGTCCAGGTCGCGACTTTCTCCCCGCGACGCCAGGAGCCGGTGGGAATGTCGCCAAAAGCAGCGTACCAGCGCTGCCAGGTGAGGCGGGGATTATTCAGGAGCCGTGGCCGCAGCAGAATCCTATCCAGCCGCACGCGATACGCAGTGAACTCCACCGTCTTCACATTGCGTCCGTTGAAGCGGATCGTCGCCTTCTCCCCCGGTCGCGCGGTCTGCGTAGCCAGTCCAATCGCCGGCCACTCGATGTCCTGGATCCGCTCCCGTGCGTCGCTCACCCAAGTGCTGTCCGGCCAACGCTCGATGAGTTCGCGGTAGACCGCGAGCGCCTGCGTGAATTCGTGTTTGCCCTCCAACCAGTTCCCGGTCGTCAGCTGCGCCTGCGCCGCGATGGGATGCTTGGGGTACTCCTTCGGGATCGAGCGGATAATGGCAATTGCATCCAGGTCCTGGTATGGAAACGGGAGCTCGATCCATTCCTTCTTCTCCGAATCGTAGACACGCATCATCTCGCGCATGCGCTGCTGGTAGAACTGGACATAGAGCGCGCGCGCCAGTCGCGCCTGGGGCGCGCGGCGTCCTTTCTCCATCGGCTCGATTTGCTCGTACAGGCCCAGGATGCGCTGCGGCATGGGTTGAGTCGGGTCATATGGCTTCGTGGGCGTGAGCGTCCAATCGTGATCGCGCAGCTTGTTCACCTCGGCGGGGTCAGGCTCTCCGTAGCGCGCGGTAAGCGACGGGCGCTTCTCCCGCTCGAGGGCTATGAGGACCCGGGCGAGGGAAGACAGATCCTCGGAACCAAGCACGTCGGCGAGGTCGAAGTTGAGATCCGCCTCCTCCTTCTCCGCGCGTGGTTGAAGCTGCTCGTAGAGCCGCTTGGCATCCTCGAACGCCGCCACCGCGCCCTCCTGGTCCTCCTTCCAGAGGTTGATCCGCTCCGGCTTCTCGGCGCCTGCGACCCTTGGGTAGTCCTCGCCACGGTACACCCGGTCACCCACGCGATATCCCTGGTGGGGCACAAATACCAGTAGCTGGCCGAGCCAGTAGTGCCCGCGCGCGCCCCACAGGCCGTCCGAATGGGCTTCGATGAAGGTGCGGGTATGCTCCAGCGCGTCGTCCCAGCGCTCCGAACGCCCGAGGCACACCGCGACGCGATACTCGATCTGTGTTTTGCGGTCACCTGCGACGTCGGCCGCGAGGGCCTGCTGATAGCCATCCAAGGCCTTCGCGTAGCTGCGCTCGGCGTAGAAGCGGTCGGCCTCCTCCAGCGTCACATTCCCAGAGGTCAGACGCGCCGCTCCGAAGGCGATGGATGCTGCGACCAGGCACAAGACGAAGACAGCCACCGGACGTTGCTTGAGCATTCTCGTCCCCTCTCTGCGCGGCAAGCTCTAGCAATTGGACTTCTCCTTCGCCGGATTAGTTCCCGCCAATTCCTCACCCCGCCTGTCGGGGTGAATCAGCGCGTGCTCTCCCGATTCGGCGCGGGCTGCGAACGGGAGCCGCGCTTGACCGCCGCTCAGAGCCACTGGTACCATGTGATGCGGGCGGTAAGACGGGTCAGCGAAGCCGGCCTGTCTCGCGAGTATCTCAGCTGCTCCAGGAGGAAGTTGTATGCGATTCGTGTTTCCTGTGGTCGTTGTCTCTGTCGTTGCGTGCCTCTCGTCCCCCCGAGGTATGGCCGCGACCAAGGCGGATGCCGCGAAGACGTCCCCGAGCCCCTCGGTCGGGAAGGTTGCGGCCCGCGCGATCAACCCTCAGGCCAAGCTGCCGAAGTTCAGGGTCATGTCGGTGCAGCAACTGAAGTCGGCGCAGTCAGGGCTCGCCCGCGTCGCAGTGAGAGGCCCCGGGCGGGCGATCGGGGAGATCGCCGGCATGGCCATGGAGCGAGTGGAATCGGGCACGGCGTCTCCCGCCTACGCGTCGGGGAGCGGCGTCGTCCTGCGTCCGCTGCGGCCATACGATGAGGAGTCGGGATCCACGCTGATCCTGCGCGGGGTGGCGTGGAACGAGCGAGTACGTCGGCAGGTGATGGCTGGGGATACGGATGTGAGTTTTTCTCTCGCCCTGGCGTCGCCTTGGCTGACCGGCACCAACGCCTACTTCCAGCGTCTGCCGTCAGGGCCGCACACGTATATACTCACAATCGGCACGACGGCAGCGGTGGACCGAATGCGCGTCCGCGTCGGGGACCGCTTCCTGCTGCCGAGTCAACTGGTCGCCGGCCCAGCGGCGTCGGGGGTGCGCGCGCTGTTCACGTACGAGCCGTCCGGTCCCGACAACTATCTGCTGGTCATCGTCCAGTACCTCCCGGGTGAGGGTACCGAGAGCCACGTGGACTTCCACCACATTCAGCTCGTGCAGCTCGACTAGACCGGCATTGCCTGGATCGCAGCCGCGGACGGCGCCCTCCGACCTGAGCGGATGACCTACCGCCGTCTGTGGGGCATGTGCAGGCCGAACTCGGTGCTCGCGCCGACGGTCGCTGGGCCTACCACAGCGCGGCAGCGGCAGGCACGGCGGGGCGGTCCTTGAGGCTAATCGCGTCGCGCGTGCACGCGGTGCGGCAGATGCCGCACCCATAGCATTCACGCGCCTCGATGAAGCACTCTTCCTGCACCGCCGAGTACCC
>CP070648.1:4350471-4354565 GCA_020354555.1 Armatimonadota bacterium
GGCTGAATTCCGCCCACCCCTCCGCCTCCGCTGCCTGTCGCTTCGCTTCCTGCTCAATGATGGAGTCCGCCATCGCGGCGATCGCTCCGGGATCTTTTGGCAGACCGATGTCTCCGACCGTTGCGCCGTAGCTTTTGAAGAACTGCGTTAAGTCTTCTCCCGCAGCCAGGCTCATTTCGCGCACGTATGAGTCAAAGTCGGGCGTTACCATGAACGTGCTCGCGCCGTGTTCGGCGCGATGGATACGGACAAGCCGCCGAAACATGTCGATCCCGTATCGTTCGTAAAGCTCCCTGAGAACGAGCGCGCACTTCAGCATGCGAAAATGGTTCCAGTTGAAATCGCGCTGCGGCTTGCCGGGGTAGGTCTTGTCCGGGTCAGGAATGGATATATCGAACCGCGTGAAGTCAGGATCGTCGGCCTGTATGATCACCTTGTGACTGGCTATGTCGCGCTTTGCCTGCTCCGCCGACATTACTCCCAGGCGCGCCCCGAGTTCGCTGCCCACGAATGTCGCCCACGCCTCGGTGAAAGAGGGCGCCATCGGCAGCGGCCAAGCATTGGTCATCTCCCAGAGCAGGAACCCGTCGAGGGCGGCTCGGTCGCCAGTGAGTACGCCGATGCCGAGAAGCGGGAAGCTGGTGAACGCTCCGCCGCCGGTCGCCAGTGCTTCCAGGCGCAGAGGGCGGCGCGGCTCGCACTGGAAAAAGTCCTTCATCGCTGCATAGAAGCGATCATACGCGGCGAGGATGTACGCCGCGCCGTCGCGCAGCGCAGGCGTGTAGGCGACCACCAGGCCATTGCGTTCGAGCACCGTGCGCGGCGTCCGCATCTGCAGCCCTCTTCGCGGCTTGGCCGGCGAGTCGTTCCGCTGGTCGAGGCGCGCCAGCCAGTCAAATAGGCGCACGATGAACTCGCGCTGCCGCTGGGTCTGCGGCGTCGAGCGCTCGAAGCTCGGATTGCGCAGCAGGGAGTGATCGGTCGTTATCACGACGCGGCCGCCGCCGTACTGCAGCAGGAGCAGGACCGCGCTCCCGCCCGCGTCGGTCGCCATCACGCCGGCGCCTCGCAACTGCGGGTCCGATTGTCGCCCAATGGTCATGACCCCGACTGGATGCGCGTGCAGCCTGGTCAGTTCGAACGCGTTGCCGAAAAATGCCTCGCTCACTGTGGTCAGCGGCGGTTGGCCCGGAGTTCGTTCGAGCCTCACCCCGAAGAGATCCGCGACTTTCTCGATCGGGTAGTCTCTCCCGGCGAAGGACGCCAGTGGATTCGCCATGAGATACAGGCCGCCGCCCTCCAGCACGAACTGGCGAATGCGCGAGAGCGAGCGGGCATCGTAATCTATGCTCACCGAACTCTGATGCAGTAGGAGTACGTCGAACGCGTCCAGATCATCGGGCGGAAAAACGTCTCGCGATACAGTGACATCATACCCGCTTTCGTATAACACCCCGCCGAGATGATCCACCGCGAACAGATACTCATGGGACTGATCGAGGAGGATGCTTCGGCTGTTGCGCGGCGACGCAGCGCTGGCGGTATTCAACGGCACGCCCAAACCGATCAGCGCTGCGGCCACCACGATAACCAGCGCGGGGCCCGCCGGACCCGCGATGCGACCGGAAACGATACTCATGGATGAACACTCCCGAGGACGGCACATGGCAGATCAGACGTTCTTCTTCGCGCGGCTAACGTAATCCTTGGCTCGCGATCAGATGACGCGCGACCGCAACGCGTTCGGGAGGGCCTCGCCGTCTCTCGCGGCCCTCCCCAGTTCACGGGCGTCCACATGTGTCCGCAATGTGCCGCTACCGCGTGCGAGGCCTAGAGATTCCGCTTCTCCAGGTACTGCTGGTGGTACTCCTCGGCTCGCCAGAATCGCTCCGCCGGCAGTATCTCCGTAGCGATCTGCCCCTTGTACTTGCCTGATTCCTCCAGCTTTGCCTTCGAAGCTGTCGCCGCTGCCTCTTGTTCCGGGCTGTGGAAGAAGATCGCGGAGCGGTACTGGCGGCCCGCCTTGCGCGATGGGTCGTGCAGCCCCCAGAACACGTCGAGCAACTCGTCATAGGTGACCTGCTCGGGGTCGAACGTCACGTGCACTGCTTCCGAGTGGCCCGTCGTTCCCGAGCACACCCTTTCGTACGTCGGCTTCTCGACGTCACCGCCCGTGTAGCCGACAGAGGTGGACATGACGCCCTTCACCCGCCGAAAAGCCTGCTCCACCCCCCAGAAGCATCCCGCTGCGAAGGTCGCCGTCTCGAGATTGTCTCTACTGTTCGCGGTATGCATAGTCGTCTTCGCGTCAAGCACACTTATCTGCGTGTCTGCGCCCATTCCTCCGTAGTTGGCATATACAGCAAGGCCGACCAGCGCGGCCAGGGCTATCAACGCCGCCGTTTTGCCGGGCATTGTCGTTCCTCTTCGTCGTTTGGTGCCCCCTAGTTATCTCTTACCCGCGTCGTGCCCGTCGCCGCCGAGCGTGCTGTCCTCCCTGCCGCCCAAGAGTATGCTCAGTTGTGCCGTCGCACAGTCACGCAACCGCGCCGCGCGCCAATCGCTGCCGCAGGGAAGGTGTCCTGGCTCTGCTGCGGAAGGAGCCGCGCCCTCGGCGCCGAAGTCACCCCGCCAATGGTTGTCCCAACCGGACCGGAGGGTGATTGATGGCTAGGGAAGTGCGCGTCGGTATTATCGGCATGGGTATCGGACGGCCCAATGCCCAGGCGATTGCGAAGAACCCGCGCGGCCGCGTGGTTGCGCTGTGCGACCTGGTCGAGGACCGCATGCAGGACTTCGCCAAAGAGCTGCCCGAGCCGGTGAAGATGTTTACGGACTACAAGAAGATGTGCCGCGACAAGGAAGTTGACGCGGTCTTCGTCGGCACGCCCAACCAAATGCACGTCCCGATGGGGCTCGCGGCGGTGCGCAACGGCAAGCACGTCTTCATCACCAAGCCGCTCGCCGATTCCGAACGCGCCGCAACGACGCTTGTCCGCGAGGCCGAAGCCGCCGGCGTGGTCAACATGATGTCGCTCAGCACGCGCTTCGGGCGCGACTGTCAGTACCTCGGCGGCCTGATTCGCGAGGGGCAACTCGGCGAGCTGTACTACGGACGGGCGCGAAGCATCCGCCGCAGCGGCATCCCCGCGTGGAACCTCGGCTTCATCCAGAAGGGCGGCGGCGCGTTCCGCGATATGGGCGTGCACGTGCTCGACGCGGCGTGGTGGCTGCTCGGCCGACCGCGGCCGATTACTGTAACCGGAGTCGCCGGCGCGAAGTTCGGCCCGCGCGGTCTGGGCTATTGGGATTATCAGGCGCCGCCCAAGAAGGTGTGGACGCAGTACGCGAGCGATGATTACGCCGGCGGGTTCATCCGCTTCGAAGGCGGCATCGGTCTGCAGGTCGAGAGCTTCTGGGCGTCACATCAGCCCGAGGAGTTCCAGATCGAGCTGTTCGGCACCGAGGGGGGCGCGCGGTACTCGCCGCTCACGATCTACCGCACCGAGGACGGGGCGCCACAGGACGTGACAGTGAATCTGCCGCGCGGACCTTCAGGCTGGGATAACATCGCAGGACACTTCATTGATTGCATCCTCGACGCCGTGGAGTGCGCGGCACCCCTGCGCCACGGCCTGATCGTGCAGCAGATGATGGAGGCATTGCTGCGCAGTGCCGAGAGCGGAAAGGAAGTCCGCATCCGCGACGGGGCGTGACCGCCGCTGACATAATGCGAAGACATCGGGGCCGCCGGGCCGGCCGGCACTGCACCTGATTGTGCCTCGGTGCCTTGGCGGTACGATTTCAGGTTCCGAATAGGAGAGACACATGAAACTCGGCTTCATCGGGGAGAACAGTCTGGAAGGTGTCGCGCAGGACTCGCAGTTCGCCAAGGAACACGGCTACGAAGGCCTGGAGTACAACTACTGGGGCGACTTCCGCGACCTGACCGCGGATACGGTGACGAAGATGCGCGCCATCCACAGGAAGCACGGCGTGCGCGTGTGCATGCTCGGCATCTGGGGCTGGAATTACCTGTCGCCGAACGCCAAGGAGCGCGCGGAGGCGCACAAGATGCTCGACCGCGCCATCAC
>CP070648.1:4354665-4357919 GCA_020354555.1 Armatimonadota bacterium
CGCGGCATCCAATAGATCGCCATTGAGCGCCAACTGCGTGCTCGCTGGCACCTGCGCGCCGGCTTGCAGGACTGTGAAAGGTACCTCGTTACTCGTATAAGTCACCGGCGCCGCGATGGCCTCGTCGGGCAAGAAGGCCTCGGCCTCGTAGGAGAACGGTTGCCGCATGGTCGCGCGCATGAGGTATTGACCGGGCGGCAGAAGCGGGTGCAGCCACGAGTGGAAATAGTACTGATACAGGTGGGATTCACCCGGCTCAAGGCGCGCCGAGTGATCGCCCGGCGGCAAGGCCGGCTTTGGGTACGTTAGCTCGAAGCTCTGTCCGTCACTCCGCGCCGCGACACACTCGAAGCTACCCATGTTGGCTACAGGCATGTATCTCAGTGGCTGCGGACCCGCATTCGTGCACACGGTTGTAACATAGATGGGATCGCCTTCGGCGTATTGGGCATGGTCCAGCATGATCCCAAACACGAGATCGTAGGAATTCGGCCATGTCTGCTCACCCGTTGCTGGGAGCGCCCCGAAACCGAGGGCGCACGAAGCGACCACTAAGAGCATGACCAACCCGCGCCTCGGCACAATAATCCGCGCTAGCATTTCTGCTCCCTCCTCAGAAATCCACCTGGGTCGTCTCGGCTTCCACGTGGAAGTTCCTTGTATTGACATTGGCGAGGTACTGCACGGTCTGGATTACCCAATTCCCGTCCACCAGCACGCCGCGACTGGTGCCCGAATCGGTCCTATGTGGGTGAGCGGTACCCCACATAATGCAGGACGAGAAAGGATAGGTGAAGGTTAGCCAATCTGGCTGGTCATAGGCGGGATCTTCGTCGACATGTTCCACGCTTACGACATGCCCCAACTCGTGCGCGGCGACATGGCGGCAAACCGGTATGTGTACGTCCGGCTCCTGGCTCCAGTGATCGCGGATCTTCGTCACGAAAACGAAAGCCCAGCCCTCGTGTCTTCGGGCGTGGTCGGTGCCGTGGCCGATACCATTGTCGATAGTCTGGTCATGAGCGAACAGCACGCCGGCGTAATGCGGCCACCAGCCTGGCCCGTCGAAGAGGGAATGTGCTATCCAGGCCTCTTGGTCATAGGTCTGCAGCACCAATGAGCCCTGGATGCCTACCTGTTTTCGCCATAGCTCGACCCCTGCCGTCGCCAACGCAAAATCGGCCCAGTTGAGGCACTCGTCAACTCTTGCCGTCGAAAGCACCAAGGGCACTTCGTCCCATTGACCATTCTCATCCCAATCGTCGAACGGCTCGCCTGCATCGTATTGTCCATTACCGTTGACGTCGGTGTACGGTTCAGGAGGTCCGTGCATGACGTATACCGCCGTGAGCAGTTCCTTGCGCACGGGTTTGAGTCGGGTAACCGCGCCGGGGCCCGCGCCGCCGGTCACGAATCCACGGTACTCCTCCCACGCAGTATGGCTGTCCCCAGCGCCGGCATGCGTCACCTCAAACGACGCGTCGTACTGCCCGTTTCCGTTCACGTCAACCCAATCTTCCGGGCTGCCTTCCGTCGCATTCTGGATCCTGGGCTCTTCGTCCCATTCCAGATCATCCCCCGGGGCTGGCCAGGGCACATCGGCGTAGCGCTCGACCCATACCCGCGGCAAGTACGCCCCTGCCTGCGCCGGCTCATACCCTTTGCGCGGACTGGGCACCCACAGCATCGCCGGGGTAGAATGGGGACGGTCACCTATTCTCGAGAGCTCTCCTTGGAGACCGATGTGATATGCGTGCAACCGGTGGCAGACCGGAAATGTGCAGTAGCGGGAATCACCGAAAGGGAGAACGAGGAAACGCGACGATACTGTACGGGCGGGAAAAACAGAACACGGCCCGCACCCACATAGTGGCACGCGGACCGCGGTGAGCAGCCGTGTGATGGCGACGCTATTGTCTACGCCGTGGCAGACCTGGTTCACGCGTGCGAAACCCCCGGAATCGCGCGTTCAACCGTTCGCAATCACGGAGCCATAAGAGCTCGCCCCAGGCTCAATGAGCCGTATCCGGCGCCCGGGCAGAATCGTCGCGGGGCAGCCCCAGGGCTGCCTCAACCTGCCGCGGGAACTACAAGAACCTACCACCCAGCGGAGCGCTGGTCAAGACTTTGTCCGCACCAGAGCAGCGCGACCGTTTCCGGTTGCGTGCCCCCGCCGCATTGACTGGCGCCTGTCTCCCCAGGTAGAATTGATCGTCGAAGCGGACAGGGGGTAACGCGTTCATCCGCCCTCTGCCGTCTCGTCGCGGGCGAATAGCTCAGTGGGAGAGCGCTTGCCTTACAAGCAAGAGGTCGCTGGTTCGAAACCAGCTTCGCCCACCATGTCCGCGCCGACGGTGCTATCCGCCAATCCCTGGGCGTCGGCGCTGACGCATGTCATGCTGCACACGAGCGCCGTCATCCACTCGCCGGGAACCTCGCTCTTCCTGCCGCCGCACGGCGACGTACCCGAGTAGCCGGGCCGGCGCCCCGGAACTGCCGGTCTTCTCAAGCCCAGAGACGTTGCTGCCCCATGCCTACCTCGCCAGATAACCGCCGTCCACGGCCAGCGCGTGGCCGGTAACGAATGACGCGGCGTCGGAGCACAACCAGACCACAGCCTCCGCGACCTCCTCCGGCTTGCCGATGCGGCCAATGGGATGCAGCGCGCGGAATTCCTCCATCAGCTCCGGCTTCTGCGCGACGACGCCCGCCACCGTCGGCGTGTCAATCGTGCCCGGGCATACCGCATTGATGCGGACGCCGAGCTTGGAGTACTCCAGCGCGGCCGTGCGCGTGAGCTCGAGTATCCCGCCCTTCGATGCGGTGTACGCGGAGAAGTCCTGCAAGCCGCGAATGCCGGAAACCGAGGACATGTTGACGATAGCGCCCCCGCCCTGTTCGAGCATCTGCGGAATCTCGTGCTTCATGCACAGCCACACGCCTTTGAGGTTGGTATTGATGATGTGCTCCCAGTTCTCCTCGGTGCACTCAACGGTTGATCCCATTTCGCCCACGGTGCCCGCGTTGTTGAAGGCGCAGTCCAGGCGGCCGTAGTTGTCCATCGCCCTGCCCACCATGGCCTCCACCGCCGCCCCCTGCGACACATCGGTTTCGACGAAGATCGCCTCGCCCCCGTTCGCCTCTATCATCCGCACGGTCTCCTCGCCGCCGCCCACGGCAATGTCGGCGACGACCACTTTAGCGCCGTCACGAGCGAATGCCAGCGCCGTCGCCCGGCCGATGCCGGACGCCGC
>CP070648.1:4358019-4366989 GCA_020354555.1 Armatimonadota bacterium
ATGCGACGCGCTTCGTGGACTGCCTCGCAGGTCATGTTGCCTCACTCGCTCGGGCGGATACGGGGCTTCCCTAACCCGGGGCGAAGCGGCCGACGGAGCTGTGCCAGGGGGACGACCACGTCCAACTCGATCTGATCGAAGCGCAACTACGCGCGGCGGGGATACCGAGCACGCGGCGGGCGCGGTCCGCGGCGCTGTTCGTGCCTGCTTCGCGATTGGAGGAAGCGCAGCGCGTGCTGGCGGGGGAGAGCCCGACGCCTGGGCCGCCCTCCGGCACAGTTGGGTTGTCTGATCTGCACCGCCTGCGGCTGGTATGCGCGCGCTGCGAGAAGGTGACATCGGTGGATCTGTTGGAGGAACGGCCGCCGGCAACCTGTGCGTGCGGGCACGTGTTCGATTGGGGCGAGGCGGGGCCGATTATTGACCGGTACATGGACATCGTCCGCCGCATGGCGGACGCCGAGTTCGAGATCGAGTTGGAGCTGCCGGGGGCGGAGGAGTGACCCGATCCGCTGTCGCCACCACAACGAAGCCGGGCCGCGATGCCCGCTTGGTGCGCTGAGGGACCGGCTTCTCCCGGACAGCGGCGGCTAGACGCGTCGAAGTCGGCCCGAGGCGAGGATGACAGGCGTGACTGACACAGGCCAAGGCAGCGCCCAATCGGCGGTCCCGACGCGGCGCCAGCAGCTTATTGAGGTCGGCGTTTTCCTCTTCCTCTGCATGCCTGGCCTCGTACTGTCGGCATTCCGGAGCGAGCCGGCGCGCCGCGACTTCCTGCTCGACGCGATCTGGGTCTTGTGCTGGGGGCTAGGGCTGACCGCCCTGGTTCTGTTCCTTCTGTGGCGTAATCGTGAGCCGAGGAGCGCCATCGGCTGGTCGCTGAGGAAGCTCTGGACCGACATCCCTCTCGGAGTTGCGCTCTTTCTCCCCGTGCATCTCAGCGCAGCTTGGGGCTATGCACTATTCCGCTCGCTCGGACTCCCTGACGGATCGAGGCCCCTGCCCTCATACTGCGCCCCCGAGGGGCCGACGCAGCTCGTGCTTGCGGTCGTTCTAATCGCGGTTCTCGCGTTGGTAGACGAAACGATATTTCGGGGATACCTGATTCTGCGCTTTACGACGATTACGCGCAGCGCGCCCGTAGCTGTCGCGCTTGCGGCGGTTTTCTTCGCCGTCGAGCATGCGTACCAAGGGCCCGCTGGCATTGCCACTACCGGCATCGTGGGCTTGTCTCTCGGACTCATCTACGTTTGGCGTCGCACGCTCGTTGCTCCCGTTGTAGTGCATTTTCTTGCGAATGTCCTTTACATCATCGCCCCAGCTCTTTTCGCCTTGTGAAGATTCGCGGACGGGGCGTGAACCTGCGCTCAGGCCTGCGCCGGGCTTCCCGCAGGCTACCCCTTGCTCTTGAGCCACGGCGCGATGGGGATCTGCGCCTCGGTGTGGAACGGCAGTTCGACGCGCCGGCCCGTCGCCGCCGACTCGTACGCCGCCATGATGATCTCCAGCACCGCGCGCCCGTCCTCGCCCGTCTCCAGCGGCTGCGCGCCGGTCCTCACGCAGTCCACGAAGTGGACCAGTTCCTGCGGAAAGCCGTAGTTCCACGCCTCCTCGAACACGGTGAAGGTCCAGCCCTTGGTCTCGGGCGCCTTCTCCACCGCGTAGCCGTAGCCGACTTCGCTGTAGGTCTCCAGCGCGTTGCCGTGGAGGAGGTCGGCGTAGCTCACGCCGTGCGAGCCGTAGATCTCCGCGCGGTCGTCCATGCCGCCGCGCTTGGCCCAGCTCTCCTCCGCCATGCCGACCGCGCCGCCCTCGAATTCGACGAGCGCGATGGAGTTGTCATCACCCTCGGTCAAGTCGTTGTGGACGTGCGTGCCCATCTGCGCGTACACGGAAACGGCCTTCGGCTTGCCCAGCATCCAGCGGAAGAACTCGATCGCGTGGCAGCCCATGTCGAGCATCACGCCCCCGCCGGACTTCTCCACATCCCAGAACCACTCGGCGTGCGGGCCGAAGTGCTTCTCGCTGTGCTTGACGAGGTATATCTTGCCCAGCGCTCCCTCGTCCGCGAGCTGCTTCGCGCGGACGTACTTCGGTGCGAAGCACAGCTCCTCGGCGTACATCAAGCGCACCCCGGCCTGCGCGCAGGCCGCGATCATGTCGTCCGCCTCGCCCAGGTTCATGCACAGCGGCTTCTCGCAGATGACGTGCTTGCCCGCGGCGGCGGCTCCGACGGTCATCTCGGCATGCAGGTTGTTCGGAACGCACAGGTCGGCGATGCGCACCTCGTCGAGCCGGAGCGCCTCGTCGAAATCCGTGAACCAGCGCGGGATCCCGAAGCGTTCGGCGAAGGCGCGCGTCCTGGCCTCGTTTCGCCCGACGACAGCGGCAATCCGAGCGCCGGGCACCGAGCGGTTGTAGCAGTCCGCGTGGATCTCGGCGACGAATCCGCATCCGATGAGAGCGATCCCGATTTCGTCCATGTCACAGTCTCCCGGTGCGAGCGCTGAGGGTCCGCGTCAAGCCGGATGACGCGACGCCCGCTGCGCCGAGCGCATGCAGCGGCTCAGCGCGTCATCCCGGCCTATGCATTCCTCGCGGGCTCGCGGGAGCCCTGCGCGAGGCGCGGCGCTCGGGCCCGGCCGGCGCGCGAGCGAAGGATGCCCGCGGGCCGAGGCGGCGCTGCAAGCCGGAGCCCGCGCCCGGCTTCCTTGACAGGGCAAAATGGCCGAGCCTATAATGCCAACAGCAATCCGCCGCCTGGCCACAGACCATTATTCCCACGGAGGCCCCGCTTTGGATATCTGCGTCATCGGCATGGGCTATGTCGGGCTCGTCACCGCCGCGGTATTCGCCGACATGGGCAACGACGTCGTGGGCGTGGAGGTTGACGCGGAGAAGGTGGCGCGGCTGGCCGCGGGGGAGTGTCCGATCTACGAGCCGGGGCTCCAGGAGCTGCTCTCGCGAACCCTGCAGGAGGGACGCCTGTCCTTCACCGCCGACACCGCCGCCGCTGTAGCCGCGTCCGAGGTCATCTTCATCGCCGTCAACACGCCGATGGGCGACAACGGCCTTCCTGATCTGAGCCAGGTCGAGGCCGCGGCGTGTGCGATCGCGCCTGCGGCGAGCGGTCGTAAGATCGTGGTCAACAAGAGCACCGTCCCTGTCGGCACCGGCGATGTGGTCGCGCGTATCGTGGCGGACAATGCCCCGCCCGGAGCCGAGGTGGACGTCTGCTCCAATCCCGAGTTCCTGCGCGAGGGCTCGGCGATCGAGGACGCTTTCAACCCGGACCGTATCGTCATAGGCGCGTCCAATGGCGACGCGGCGAGCAAGCTGGTCGAGCTGTACGCCCCCCTCAACCGCCCGGTGATCGTTACCGACGTCGCGAGCGCCGAGATGATCAAGTACGCGAGCAACTCGTTTCTGGCAACGAAGGTCTCGTTCATCAATGTGATCGCCGACATCTGCGAAGAGGTGGGGGCCGACGTCTCGGCGGTGGCTCACGGGATGGGCGCGGACCGGCGCATCGGCCACGAATACCTCCAGCCCGGCCTGGGGTACGGCGGGTCGTGCTTGTCCCGGGACGCTGAGGCGCTGATCTCGACTGCGGCCGCGGCCGGGTGCGACTTCGCGCTGCTGCGCGCCGCGCAGGACGTCAACCACGCCCGTGTCGGGCGCTTGGTTGCGCGAATGGCCGAGGCGATGGGCGGGCTCGATGGGCGCACGGTGGGCGTGCTCGGGCTCGCTTTCAAGCCGGACACCGATGACCTGCGGGAGGCGAAGGCGGTGGAGCTGATCCGCGTGCTGCTGGAGCGCGGGGCCAAGGTGAGAGCCTACGACCCGGTGGCGATGGAGAAGTGCGCCGCCCTGCTGCCCGATGTGGCGTACGCCGAGAGCGCCGACGATGCGGCGCGCGGCTGCGACGCCCTGGTCGTCGCCACGGAATGGCACGAGTTCAAATCCATGGATCTCGCCCGCATCAAGGCGCTGATGTCCGCGCCCGTCATCTTCGACGGCCGAAACGCGTTCTCGCCGGAGCGGGTGCGCGCCCTGGGCTTTCGCTACTACGGCATCGGGCGGCCCTGAGCATGGCCATGCCGGAGCACATGCGGCACGCGAAATCCGCGAATACCGAGGCGGCGACGGACGATCCGGGTGTGACGTCTTCGCGGCGCTTGGTGTGGATCGGCGTCGCGCTAGCGCTGTTGGTGGGGCTGCCGTTTCTGACCAAGGCGTTTCACATTGACGACACGGTGGTGCTCACCGTCGCCGAGCAGATCACGCGCGATCCGGCGCGACCGTTTCATGCCTCGATCAACTGGTTCGGCGACCCCCAGCCGATCTTCCGCGAAACGACGAACCCGCCGCTGGTGTCGTACTACCTCGCGCCGGTCGTCGCCGCGTCTGGGTTCGCGGAGGTGCCGCTGCACGCGGCGATGCTGTTGTACCTCGTCATCCTTGGGGTGGCGACGGCGGCGCTGAGCCGGCGGTTTGCAGGCGGGTCGGTGTGGCCGGTGTTGTTCGTGATGCTGTCGCCGGCGGTGGTGCCGTCCACGAACGTGATGCGCGACGTGCCGCTGGCGGCGGTGTCGGCGGCCGCGGCTGCCCTGTTCATCGTCGGCGTGGATCGGCAGAGCCGGCAGCTTGTCGTGGCGGGGTCGGTAGTCGCGGGCCTCGCGGTGCTGACCAAGTACTCGGGGGCAGTGCTCCTGCCGGTGCTTGCGCTCTACGCTCTGTTGCAGCGACGCGGCCGCTACGCGCTGTGGCTCCTGCTGCCGCTCGCCATGCTCGGCCTGTGGTCGCTGCACAATCAGCTCGTGCAGGGGCGCACGCACCTCGGGTACTTGTTCGCCGAACGCCGCAACGATGTCCCGATATCCGACCGCCTTTACGCCACGGTCGTTATCGTCGGGGCGTCGCTGTACTTGCTGCCCGCCCTGGTTGCCGATGTGCTGCGGCGCAGGCGGGTCTGGCTTCTCGTGTGCGCGGTGGCCGGGGCCGGGCTCGCGTTCCTCGGCGGATGGCTGCACAATGAGCGCGAGGTCGGTTGGCAGTACACGCTGTGGCTGACCACGGGCGGAGCGCTGATCGCCCTGCTGCTCGTGCCCGGGCTGGCGGCCGCGCGGGGCGCCCTGTCACGCGACTACAGAACCGGCGCCGACACGCTGTTCCTCGCGTTGTGGGCGGGGGCGATCCTGGCGTTCGGGGTGCTGTTCGTCATGTTCCAGGCGGTGCGGCACGTCATCCCGGCGGTGCCGCCCCTCGCCCTGCTGGGTGTCCGCCTGCTGCACCGCGGGACGGCACGTGCGGCATGGCGCAGTTGGGTTCTCGGCGTGCTCGTCGCGGGGCAAGCAGCCGTGGCGTTCGCGGTCGCCGCCGCCGACTACGAGTACGCGCGGACCTACCGCGATTTCGCCCTACGCGCGCAGGAGCGCCTGCCCCGAGACGGCCGGGAGATATGGTTCTCCGGAAACTGGGGGTGGCAGCGTCACGCCCTATCCGCAGGCTTCACGCTCATCGCCGAGCACGGCCGTCTGCCGCGCGTTGGCGACCTCATCCTCATCCCCGACCGCGTGCACAGGGGTCCCCTGCCGGAGGGCCTGGAGCTGGAGCAGATCGAGGAAAAGACGTATCGAGGCCGAATACCGATTCACACCATGGTTTCCTCGGGCGCCAGCTTCTACTCGGTGACCAGCCACAGCGTGCCGTACGCGTTCACGCGGGAGCGGGACCTCGAGACGTTCCGCGTGTTCCGCGTCGAATCCGTCGCGAGGCCTGAGTCGTGACCGAACCTCGGATTTCGTTCGTCGTTCCCGTGCGCGACGAGGCGGACAACGTCGTCGTTCTGTACGACGAGATCGCCGGTGTGATGGGCGAGGTCGGAGTCGAGTGGGAGGTCATCTTCATTGACGACGGCAGCACGGACGGCACCTTCGACCGGCTGCGCGAACTGCACGCGAAGCACGCCCCGGTGCGCGTCATCCGCTTCACGCGGAACTTCGGCAAGTCGTCGGGGCTGAGCGTCGGGTTCGCGGCGGCGCGGGGCAGCATCATCATCACCCTCGACGGCGACTTGCAGGACGACCCGCGGGAGATCCCGAGGTTCCTGGAGGCGCTCGATCAGGGCTTCGACCTCGTGTCGGGGTGGAAGCGCAAGCGGCGCGACCCCGTCGGCAAGCGCGTCGCGTCGCGCATCTTCAACTGGACGATGGCGCGCCTGACCGGGCTTCGCCTCCACGACGTGAACTGCGGGTTCAAGGCCTACCGTGCGGAGGTCGCGCGCGGGCTGCGCCTGCGCCACGGCCTGCATCGCTTCATCCCCTTTCTCGCGCAGGCCAAGGGCTACCGCATCGGCGAGATCGTCGTCGCACATCGAGAGCGCGTTCACGGCCGGTCGAAGTACGGCTGGGAGCGCATCCCCCAGGCCGTGGTTGACGTTCACCTGGCATGGCTCGTCGCGCGCGGCGTCGAGCATCCGCGCCGCATTCTAATCCCGGCCGGTGCCGGGCTGCTCGTCGCCGGAGGAGCGCTGAGCGCGTTTGCCCCTGTGGGGCCGGCAGCGGCGAAGTGGCCGCTGCTCGTTTCCGGCGCGATCGTCGGGCTTGCCGGCTGTGACCTCTTAGTGATGGCGGCGCTGACTGGCCGTGCCATGGCTCGCGAGCCCGCGGGCGGAGCGTATGCCATCGCGGAGCGGCTCGATTGAGTGGCCTCCACATCTGAGAAACCGACACGCCGACGCCTCAAGCTGATCGCCTCCGTGCTGCAAAGCGCGGTGCTGGCGGCAGCGGTGGTTTACATCATCTGGGTCCTCGTTGGTGAGTGGGAGCAACTGCGAGGGCATGTGTGGAGACTGCGCGCGGGGCCGGCCCTGCTGTCGGTGCCGCTGGCGGCGGCCTGGTTCTTCCTGCGCGCGCGGCTGTGGCAGCGCATACTGTCGTGCTTCGGGCACACGCTCGCCTACCGCCGCGCGCTGCGCACGTTCGTGCTCGCCGAGCTGAGCCGGTATCTCCCGGGCACGGTGTGGCACGTGCTGAGCCGGTCCTACCTGTCGAGCCGCCAAGGCATCCCGACGCCGGTGGCCCTGACCGCGGTCATCCTCGAACTGGCTCTCGTCGCATTGGCCGCCACGGCCTTCGTTCCGCTGCGCGCGATCGGCGGACGGCACGCGTATCATAGCCTGACGCTGTGGGCGGCGGTTGCGGTTCCGCTGCTGCTCGTGCTGGCGCATCCGCGAGTCGTGATTCCACTGATCAACGCCGGGCTGCGGCGCTTCTCGCGGCCGCCGCTTCCCGCGTTGGGATACCGCGACCTATTCGGCATGCTCGCGCTGTGCGCCCTGATGTGGGCGTGCCTGTGCGCGGGGTTCGTGCTCTTGGCGTCAAGCATCACGCCGGCGGCGACGCGCGCGCCGGTAGGCGTCGCGGCGTCGTTCCCGGCGGCATGGTTCGTCGGGCTGATCGCCATCGCCGCGCCCGGCGGGATCGGCGCGCGCGAGGGGGCGCTCGTCGTGCTGCTCGGTGGGCTGCTGCCCGGCGGAATGGCAGTCGTCGTGGCGCTGGTGTCGCGGGTTTGGCTGACGGTTATCGAACTGCTCTTCGCCGCCATCGCCTGGCGCCTGCCGGAGTGAGGGGCGCCGGCGCGCCGGCCGATATTGAGGTGCGCAATGAGTATTCGACCAGCACGGCAAGCCGTCGTGACGATTGTCATCGGGATCGCGTGCGCGGTGCTCGGCTGTGTCTCCGGCGGCGGCGCGATGGCGGCCCAGGAGGGTGATGTGGCACGACCGTGGGTGCGCGAGACTGAGGAGGGCATACAAGCGGGGAACGGGCTCGTCGGCCTCGCCTTCGCCCGGCGCGGGAACGCAATCCTGCTCAGGAGCGTGACGAGGGAACCGGGCGGGCGCGAACTGCTCACCGGTTCGCGTGAGACCGACTCGCTGTGGGAGCTGGAGTTCGCCACTGCTGCCGGCGAACGCATCACGCTTTCGAGCGCGGACGCACCGGGCGCGACTTTCGACGCGCGCGCCGGCGATGACGCGGAGATTACCATTCGCTGGCCGCAGGTGACGGACGGCGGCAGCCGCGTCGGCGTCGAGGTCCGCGTGGTCATCAAGCGCGGCGATCCGGTGACCTATTGGAGCCTCAGGCTCGCGAACGCCGACGAGACGCTCCGCCCGTGGCGCGTGACGTTCCCCATCATCGCGAACGTTGACGGCATTCCGGGGACGAAGCTCGCGTTTCCGACGGGGTGGGGGATCGTCTATGATGACGCGCTGCACGCGGGCGAGATTCAGGGCACGTATCCCTCGATGACGCCGGCAATGCAGTTCATGGCGTGCTGGCAGCGTGCCGGCGGTGTGTACTTCGCGGCCCACGATCCCGCGGCGGCGCACAAGCAGTTGATCTGCACCCCCGATGTCGCGGACGGCCGGCTTCGGCTGGCGGTGGTCAACTACCCCGCGGGAATGGGGCGGCCGGTGCGCGAGTGGACGCTGCCCTACCAGGCGGCGGTCGGCGTGTTCCCCGGCAACTGGTACGACGCCGCGCGGCTGCACCGCGCCTGGGCGATTGAGCACGCGCCGTGGATGGCGAAAGGGGAGTTGCTGACACGGCGCAGCACGCCGAAATGGCTCAAGGACATAGACATCTGGTGCCTCGGCGGCGGCGGACCGGCCGAAGCGGTCGAACCGGCGAAGCGGTTTGCCGAGTACTTCGGCGTGCCGACTGCGGTGCACTGGTACAACTGGCACCAGATTCCGTTCGACGACCACTACCCCGAGTATTTCCCAACGAAAGCGGGCTTCGCGCAGGGCGTTGCGGAGCTGCAGGCGGCGGGAGTGCGCGTCATGCCGTACATCAACGGACGCCTGTGGGATCCGCGCACCGAAACCTGGACGAGCGAAAACGCCGAGGCCGCCTGCGCCAAAGACGAGCACATGAAGCGATACGAGGAGACCTATGGCTCGGG
>CP070648.1:4367089-4378422 GCA_020354555.1 Armatimonadota bacterium
CGGCTGCTTGCGGTAGGGGTGAACCGTCACCCCATCCACGAGATCGAGCAGCCCCTGGCGGAAACACTCCTCCAGGAAGTCCATCGGGATGCCTGAGGTCGCCGGCGCCACACAGAGCGCTCCGGCATCGGCCTGCCGAATCGCCGGGAACACGGCCTTGGCCAGCTTCATGTAATCATCAACACTCGGCTGCGGTTTCCAGAACCCGATGTTCGGCTCGTTCCACAGCTCCCAAATGATGCCGCGCCCGCGATAGCGCCCGGCCGCCGCCGCCGCGAACCGCGCGAACGCTTGCCGGCCTTCTTCCGTGCGCACGCTCTGGTCGCTTTCGTACAGCGAATTACCGTAGTCCAGGATATACAGCGCGCGTATGCCGCGCTTCTCGAGCCCGTCGGTCAACTGGTCGTAGGGCTCGAAGCCGTAAACGCCCTTCTCCTTCTCGATGGCCGCCCAGGTGAAATCCATCCTGATGAACTTGAACCCGGCGGCCTGAATCATGTCCAGGTCGCGCGCCGGCTCGCCGGTGAAGTGAATGTTGACCCCCAGGCCGTCGGGAACCGCCGGCGACGGGAACTCCCCCGCCGCGGCAATTGAGGCCCACAGCAGCAATAGAATTAGGATGAGGAATATGGTTGTCATCGCCGTCACTCCTTCGCGTTCGCGCCGTGACCGCCGCACACCGGCTTCCGCGATTCCGGGTCGTTGGCGCCCGCGGCTCACTCACGTCACCTTGGAATGCGGATCGCCTATCCTGAGTTATGTCGCAGGGTCGGCGTTCTCCTTCCCTGCCATGTCCGGCGTAAGCGCGCAGATCAAATGGGCAGGGCTTCAGCCGCGGTGTCCCCCTTCGCAGCGCTCGCCATATCTGGACACGCCCACCGGCGGCAGGCGGGAAGCGGGCGTCCGCGCCACACGGCTCTCGCCGCTTGACGCCGCATGACGTCGCTGGTACGATGCGCGCAAACTCAAGTCCGGCGCGGCCGAATCCATCACCGGACAAGCGGCGGCAACTCATGAAGCGGACCCACGACTTATCCCAACTCGATTGGACCCTCACCGGCTGGCATCCGAATTGGTGGCGGTGGGGCCAGACGCCGGACATCCCGGCGGTCCCGGCGCTCGTCCCCGGCTCGGTGCAGCAAGCATTGCTCGACGCCGGGCTCATTGAGGACTGGAACGTCGGCGTCAACTCCCGCCAGTGCGAGTGGGTCGAGAACCGCCACTGGCAGTACGAGGCGGACATCCCCGCCGAGTGGCTCGCCGACGCCCGCGGCGCACGCGTGCTGCTCCGGTGCGACGGGCTCGATTACCAGGGCGCGGTGCTCCTCAACGGCCGCGAGATCGGCCGCTTCCGCGGCGCGCTCGTGCCGCACACGTTCGACCTCACGCGCCACCTCACCGCCGAGGGCAACCGGCTCGCGATTGTGTTCACGGATAACCCCCGCTACCTCGGCCAGATCGGCCACACCTCCCAGATGCGCGAATGGAAGCCGCGCTTCAACTACATCTGGGACTGGGTGACGCGCATCGTGCAGGTCGGCATCTGGGATGCGATCCGTCTCGAAATCCATCGCGGCGACGCGATTGACGGCCTCGCGCTGTACACGGATTACGATCGCCAGGCCGAGCGCGGCAGCATCGCGCTGACTGCCGACCTGGCGCTCAGCGAGGCGCGCGCGGTCGAGGTCATCGTCGAAGGCGAGGAGGGCGAAGTGCTGCGCCAGTCCTTCGCTCCCGCGCCGGATTTCTCTTGTCATGTTGACGGCTTCGCCGTCCGTCCTTGGCACCCCAACGGCAACGGCGAGCAGCGGCTCTACACCGTGCATGTGCGCCTGCTCGACGCCGGCGGCGCCGTGCTCGACGAGGAGACCCGCCGCGTCGGCTTCCGGCAGATCGTGTGGAGGGCATGCGAGGGCGCCGCGCCCGACGCCGAGCCGTGGATCTGCGAAGTCAACGGCGTACCGACCTTCCTGCAAGGCGCCAACTGGGTACCGCCCCACGCCGTATTCGCCGATGTCACTGAGGACGACTACCGCTCACGCTTGAAACTCTACCGCGACCTGGGATGCAACATCCTGCGCGTGTGGGGCGGCTCGGTGCTCGAACGGGAATCGTTCTACGGCCTGTGCGATGAGTTGGGGCTGATGGTGTGGCAGGAGTTCCCGCTCTCGTCATCCGGCCTCGACAACTGGCCGCCGGAAACGAAGCAGGCCATCGCGGACATGCGCGAGATCGCGGCGAGCTACATCACTCGCCGGCAGCATCATCCCTCGCTCATCATTTGGTGCGGCGGCAACGAGCTGATGGGCAGCCTCGACGGCAGCAAGCGCGGCATGGGCAAGCCGGTTGACATCACGCACCCCATGATGGCCGCGCAGGCCGAAGTCGTGCGACGGCTCGACCCGACGCGCAAGTTTCTACCGACCTCGCCCTCCGGACCGCGCGTCGGGGCGTCGGCCGAGGAGTTCGGCAAGGGCGTCCACCACGACGTCCACGGCCCGTGGAAGTGGGACGGCCCGCTCCAGGGCTGGTTCGATTACTGGGATGGGATGGACGCGCTGTTCGTATCGGAAATCGGCTTTCCCGGCGCCGGCCCGGCGGATCTCATCCGGCAGTACGGCGGCGACATGGCCCTGCCCGGCGATTCCGGCAACCCGTTCTGGATGCACACCGCCGGGTGGTGGATTCAGTGGGACGATTACCTGCGCGAGGGCGGCGATCCGGCGGATCTCGATGGCTACGTTGCATGGAGCCAGAAGCGGCAGGCGGAGGCGCTTTCCTACGCCGCGCGAGCCTGCAAGAACCGGTTCCCGCGCTGCGGCGGATTCATCATCTGGATGGGGCACGATTGCTACCCATGCCCGGTGAATACCGCGGCGATTGACTACCTCGGCCGCCCCAAGCCCGCGGCGCGGGCGCTGGGGGAGGTGTTCCGCGCCGCGCCGCGCGAGTCTGCCTGAGCGGTCACGCGTGCTTCCGCTGACCGGACGACCGCTCGGCGGCGACGCGAGGGCCCGAGGTGCTGCAAGCATCAAATGACCATAGACCATCACACCCACACCTACAAGGTCGCCGAGGGCTGCGAGATAAGAGCGGACGTGCACCGCGCGCCGGACGGCGTCACGCGCCCCGGCATCGTGTGGATCCACGGCGGGGCGTTGATCATGGGCCACCGCGGAAACATCAGTGACCGCCAGCGCGACCTCTACGTCAGCGCCGGGTATGTCGTGATCTCGATTGACTACCGTCTCGCACCGGAGGCGAAGCTCGACGCGATCATTGGGGATGTTCGGGATGCGTTCCGTTGGGTGCGCGAGGAGGGCCCGGCGCTGTTTGGCGTTGACCCCCGGCGCCTTGCCGTGATCGGCCACTCCGGCGGTGGCTACCTCGCCCTGATGAGCGGGATGTGCGTCGAACCGCGCCCACGCGCGGTGGTGTCATTCTACGGCTACGGCGACATCGCGGGCGCGTGGTACAGCCGGCCCGATCCGTTCTACTGCCGGGCGCCCGCTGTGACGCGCGACGAAGCCTATGCAGCGGTCGGCGGCCCCGTCATCTCCGCGGCCGACGGGCCGCACCATCGCGACCGCTTCTACCTCTACTGCCGCCAGCAGGGGCTGTGGCCGAAGGAAGTGACGGGGCATGATCCGGATGCAGAGCCGGATGCATTCGACCCATTCTGCCCGGTGCGCAACGTCACTCCCGACTATCCCCCGACCTTCCTGTCGCACGGCACTGCGGATCCCGACGTGCCATACGAGCAGTCCGTCGCGATGGCCGACGCGCTCGCGCGGGCCGGCACCGAGCACGAACTCATAACGATCCCCGACGGCGCGCACGGCTTCGACGGCGCCGACACGCCGGAGGTCGAGGCCGTCTTCGCGCGCGTGTTGGCTTTCCTCGCACATCATCTGAGGTAGAGAGCCAGGGGCGACTACCCGGTCCGCGGCCGACGAATGACCCGCGCGCCGCGACTGAGGGCATCGCAGGCGATTCTTCCGTTCGCACATCATGAACGCGACCGACGAACACGCTGTTGAGTATCGGCCTCCGCGGATTATGGTCGCCTACCACTGGGCGCTCGCGTTCGTGATGCTCGCAGGCGCCGTCGGTCTGGAACTCTACTCGGTGGTGCAGCCGTGGCCGGCACTCGGCGACGCGCGGGCGCAGGCCGGGGTAGTCGCGTTCCTCGGCCTCGCAGTCATCGTCGTCGCTGAGCGTGCGTGGTTCGTCACGTTCACCCGCGTGAGGAGCGATCCCGAAGCGCTGACCGTGCGCGCCCGAGGCGACCGGCTGTCGCGCCTGTTCTGGGGCGCGATCGAGGCCGCGCACACATCGAGCTTTGATGCCTTCCCGTTCGGGCGCTTGAGGATACTGAGGGTCCACGCCCAGGGGCGCACCGTCACCATCCCGCTCGCCCGTCACCCGGCGGATGACGACGTGTTCGCCTCGATCGTGCGGAACGCGCGGTTGGCGCCGACCGACCCGAACTGGCAGAACGATATCCATCACGGTGCATGCGACTGGGTCAAGGTCGGTCGGCGCGAAGCGATCGACGCGCTGAGGATGATGCGCCGGCAAGTGCGGGCGGCAGCCTTCGCGTACGGGGTGCTGCTGTGCGGCTTCCTGCTGCTGTGGGCGACCGCGACAGGCGATTCGTGGCTGGTGTGGATTCTGCTGCTGGCCTTCGCGGTACTCGCATTTGCCCTGTGGCTCGACGGCCGCCGCGGGCGCGGATGACGGTAACGCGCGATACCTAGAGCAACCCCGTGTCCCTCATCCACCCCACCGCCCGCGCGAGCGTCTCCTCCGGCGTGTGCCTTGGCGCGTAGCCCAGGCGCGAGGTGATCTTCGAGAGGTCCGGGCACATGTGCGCCTTGAAGTGGAAGTTCGAGCCGAGGTCCGGCAGTATGTCTGTCGAGTACTCCTCCCAACTGTGCCACTCGATCGGTATCTCGACGCCGTAGATCTCGCCGTACGTCTCGATCAACCGCAGCGCGGTCAGCGCATACCGCGACCCGACGTTGAAGATCTCGCCCGCCGCCGCCTCGCGCTGCTGCGCCGCGAGGAAGAATCCCTGCGCAACATCCTCGGCATCACACGGCCCGATGAGCGTCTGCCCCGGCTCCGGCAAGGGCACCGGCTCGCCCCGCTGATGCGACTGATGCACCTCGATGCTCCGCCCGCCGCGCCCCTCGAGCGGGATCTTCCCCGGCCCGCAGATGTTCGGCGGCATGATCGCCGTGAACGCGACCCCCTCCCCCCGCGCGCGCTCCCGCGTATCGAGCAGTTCCCGGTAGCGAACTGCATACCCCTCAAACGGACACGGCGTCTGCGTCTCTTCCGGCGTCGGCACCACCTGCGGCTCGCCGAACATCCACACCGACCCGCACGCGATGAAATGCGCGCAGAGTCCTCGCACCGCCGCATACGTCCCGGGCACATCAGTCCCCGGAATGTCAATCATCACCTCGGCGCCGATATCGCGCACGCACTTCGCCCATTCCTCGTCGCCGCGCCGATAGTCGCACGTGACCGCTCTCACCTTATCCCACACGCCGCCCGAGGGAATCGGCGTTTGCCCGCGACTGACAACGATGACCTCGCATCCCTCTCTCACCAGCATGCGCACCAGGTTCTGCCCGATGTGCCCCGAACCGCCGATGACGCAAACCTTCATAGTAATCCTCCCGATGGCGATCACGAACCGTCATGCCAAGCGCAGCGAGGCTTGCTCGCCGCTGGCGAGCATCCCGGCCGCGTGACGCACGTCGCTACCGAGATCCTTCGCTGTCGCTCAGGATGACGCGACCCGCACGGCGACTTGCTCCTCATCGCGCAACCACTACCTGCGGCCGTACCCAGTTCGCCCAGTCGTAACGCTCATTGCCCAACGCGTTGACGCGCAGCGTGAGATCAATCGCCTTGCCCGCCCACGCCGACAGATCCACCTCGTGCTCCACCGGCGCCAGGCCGCGCTGCTCGCCCGCCCACACTTCGGCGCCGTCAACCAGGACGGCGAACCGCACTCCGTTCTCCGTCGGGCCGGTGAAGCCCGTGGCGAAACGCAGGACGAGCTTGCCCGCTGCTTCGAGCGCGGGCAAATCAATCCCGTACGTCGCGTCGCCGTCGCCCTCCGCCGGCGGGTGCTGAAAGATCGTCAACAGCACGCGATCGCCCGCCTCGATCGTCTCAGCCCGCCAGTCCAGGCAGTGCTCCCGCCTCGCGTGCCCCATGTTGAGGTACAGATCATAGACCACCGACTGCGGCACCGCCGCATACCTGGCTTCCTGCTCCGTGAGCCATCCCGCCATGTTCTCGCCGCCCTCGCGGACGTGGGTGACGAGGTTCGCCTCGACCACAGCCCGGAAATCGCGCACCACCTGCGCGCCATCCGCCGGGGTCAGCCCGTACCGCTCCGGATAGCTCAACTGCACGTACCACAGCGGCAGGAGCAGACGCGCCACTCGATTCGCGACCTCGGGACTGTTCGCCCTCGTCCGCGCGCGGGTCAGTATCCTCAGCCCGTCCGCGACGAACTCCGGCGTCACCGTGTTCTGCGGATCCCACGCCCCGAAGGCGTGCACATCCGACCTCCTCGCCGCCTCGTCCGTCAACCGCAAGTAACGCAGCACGTCATCCGCCGCCGCGCCGTAGTAGCCGTCGCAGAACTCGAGACGGATCATCTCCGGGTCGCGGCGCGGATCCCACATGAGCTGCGCCGCGAGGTACTGCCGGAGCTCCGCCAGCTCGCCACCCGGGCTCTGGTAGTCCGCCTGCACCATTAGCCCGTTCACCCCGTGCGCGGCATAGAACTTGATATCCCTCGCCAGCCCGTCCAGGTTCTGATTGGGGGCGATGTAATGCGCGAAGTTGGTGGCGTAGTGCCAGATGAAGATGCGCCGCGTGAGCTTGCGCCACTCATCCACGTACCCCGCGAGATTCGCCCCGAGCCCGCACACCTCGAACCCGTGGAAATAGCATCCGCCATGGCACAGGCGAATGATGACGTTGTCGCGCGGCTTGGTGAGCGCCGGAGGCTTCGTCGAGTAGGCGTACGCGAGCGTCTCGATCCACTTCTCGGGATGCTGCTCCTTGACGGCATCCGCGATGGCGTTGACGAAGCGCAGGATCGGCCCGTGCTGCGAGCCTTCCTCGTTCACCACCGCCGTGCAGTTCTCACACTCGCACGCGCCGCCGCCGTCATTCTGCGAAACGTCGAAGATCGGCACCTCCGGATGCTCCTCGATCCATTTCAGAACCTGCTCGGTGGCGATCCTCAGCACGTCCGGGTTGGTCAGGCACAGTTGACCGTGAATCACGGCATTCGTGCGCGTGCCGCCGACCAGGCTGAAGTACTCGGGATGCTCGTCGTAGTACTTCTCCGGCGGCACGAGTTGCCCGAAGCTGTGGACGTAGGGGTGGAACGCAATCCGGCCCCCGACTTCTTCGTCGCATTGCGTCATCGGTCCGTTGAGACGCTGGCGCGTCGCGATCTGCTTGGGGAAGCTGTCGAAGTACAGCGTCTCGCGGTACATGAACGGCGGCGAGTACGCGTAGTCAATCCTTGGCAGCACGACCACCTCGCGCCGCGGCACGACCGTGCAATCGCGCGCGAGGAAACGGACCCCGAGGAAGCGCTCGAGCAGGACATAGACGCTGTAGAGCTGCCCGCGGGCGTCCTCCCCCATCAGGGCGACGTCCCGCCCCGCCGTTCGAATCAACACGCCGTCCTCCGCGAGGCCCGCGAGGTCGCTTGCCGACACGACGCTCGTCGCGCGCCGACTCGGGCCGATGAGGAACGCCGGCCCGTCGCCCGCCGCGCTTTCGCCGACGATCGGCAGCGTCGCCCCCGATATCTCGGCCAGGAAATGCTGAAGTTCGCGCGCCGCATACTCGACCACCGGCTCGGGCTCGTCCGGCGTGACGATGCGGTAGCCGCTTTCACCGTGCGACACGATTTCGAGCGCGGCCGTCGGGTCGGCGCTCACCTCGATGCCCGCCGACGGCAGGATCTCCTCCCAGTGCGTGATGCCGATGATCGGTTTCGCAAACTCGAATGCCTGCTCCCACTGGTCGGTATCGGCGAGGCGGAAGACCTCGTAGATCGGCTTCTTGCGATCGGGATCAGCGAGGCCGCCGTCGTCTTTCCACGTCCACAGCCCCAGGCGCAGGCCGCCTTCCTGCTTGTGGTCAACGTGGCGGTGAAGGATGAAGGCATCAATGCCCGGCGTACGGCTGAGCCGGTAGTAGGCGTACGCGTAAGCGGCGGCCTGGATCTCCTCGCCGTCCGGGCCGTCGGGCGTGTGGAATCCCTGCTCGGAAAGGATGATGCGCCGCGGCGCGCCGTTGCACAGCATCCGCTCCTGCCTCATATACGCGGGCAGCACCTCGATGTTCTTGAACGTCACCTTCGGCGTGTCGTAGCTCGGCACCGCGCGCCGGTCCTGCCACGTGCGCGGTTCCATCAGATTCTCCGGATACGGGTGGAACGCGACGTGCCAGGGGAAGTCCCCCTCCGCCTTCGACCACGCGTTGAGGCGGTCGAGGAAGTCTTTGCCCGGGAACCCCTTGAGCGGATCGCCGCTGTACGCTTCCTTCCAGTGGTGCGTCAGCGACACGTAGATGCGGATCTGCGGGTGGAATCGCCGCGCCGCGAGATCGGCCACGCGCAGCGCGATCCCATAGTCCTGCACGAAATCATCAAGGGGCATGCGCCCGATGTTGTACCATTCCCAGTGCGCCTGCACCTCGTTGCCGATGATGTACCCCGAGACCCAGCCGTGCTCTGCGTCCGGCTCCGAGTAGCGGTTCGCGAGGTACTCGATGGCCGCCCGGTAGTGGCGCAGGCCGCGCTCGTCGGTCGTGTTGAAGGCGCCGAGATGCGTCGGCGCGTTGGCCAGGTCGGTGCTGGGATGGATGAATGGGTTATTCGCATCGGGCTGCGTCGGCACCCCGTTGAGGAGAATCGCGGTGACGTTGATCCCCGCGCCGGTCAGGGGCTTGAACGTCGCATCCAGCGCATTGACGTAGCCGGTGTTGATGTGTATCTCCTCGCCGTCAACCTCCCAGGTCTCCTGCGATGCGCCCGACAGGTCAACGACCGACGGCAGCATGACGTTGATCCCCGCGTGCTTCACCCCAAGGGCGATGGCGTCGTCAACCATCTGCACCTGCAGCCCCTTGATGCTGTCGGGCCACGGCAGTTCAAAGTCGCGCCGCGGCAGGGCGGAGAGGTCATCCACGTAGTGCGCGTTCCCCAGGGCGGCGCCGTCGTGCGCATCCGCGAGTTGAAACTTCGAGAACAGCCGGTCGCGCGCGCCGTCGAAGCGCGGGATCTCGATCGCCGCGCCCGCGCTCTTGCCCTGCCACAGCACCGCCGCATCACCGCCGGGCGCGTAGCGCTCATACGGCCGCAGTTCGACGAGGCGCGCGCCCGTGCCCGGCGGCACGTGCACGCTGACCGCCAGCTTCCCTTGCTCCGCCGCGATCCGCGAGATGCCGATCGCATCCGCGGCCGCCGGCGCCGCCGCGCACAGAGCCATTATCACAACCGCTGCAAGTATGGATAACGTCGCGTGCATCGCGCTTGAGCCTCTCCTCCCGGAAGATGATGCCGCGCGCCCGGCGTGCCTGGCCTCATTGCCCGGAACACCAAGCCGAACCGGACCGACGCGTGCGGCAGGTCATCAACCTGCCGACGATTCCATCTTCGCCGCGCAGCCGGCCGCTTCCCGCCTGGCGCCGGCAGGGCTGCGCGGCGGCTGAGCGAAGATGATGGCGGAGGGTCCCATGAACGGTGCGCTGACCATCGCTCTCATCTGCATTATCCTCACCGCACCCGGGTTCGGGCGCCGCGCCGCGTGCGACGCGCTTTACACCGACGACCTGCGTGACATCGAGGCCTGGCGCCAGATGCCGGACTGGCTCCCGAATCCCAGCGACTCCGCAACGCTCACCCGCACCGCCGACGGCGCCCGTTTTTCCGTTCCCGAGGCCGGGCGCGGCATGAAGTGGCTTCGTTCCGTGAGCCGCATCTGGCTCGACGAAGCGCCCTGGCTCGTTGTCCGTTACCGCGCCGGTAACGTCAAGCGCGTCAACGACTATTTCATCTGGCTCGATGCCGGCGACGGCGTCAATGCCCTGCTGCTCGATCAGTTGAATCCCGACGGGCAATGGCACACACTGGCAGCCGACGTCTCAACGCTCACCGCCGGGGACAACGTAACTGCGATGGCGCTGCAGGTGCAGGCTGAAGCCGGTGACGCGTCCGTCGAAATCGCGTCAATCGCGTTCGCAGAGACTCCACCCGACGACGCCGACATCGTCGGCGAACAGCCGCCGGCCCGCGAGGACTGGACTCTCTCCGAGCACGTCAAAGACAACTGGCAGCCGCAGCCAACCTGGCTCGGGAATCCCGCGGCAAACCACAGCCACGAGCGGCGCGACGACACGGAAGTCTTCGTCGTCGCCGACTCCCACGGCGGCATGAAATGGGCGCTCTACTGTGCCGAGCCTGTCGAGCCCGCGGGCTATCGCTATCTCTCGCTGCGCATCCGCGGGCGCGGCACGGTTGCGGCGGCGGACTACTCGATCTGCGTGCTTGGCGACGCCGCGCCCGACGGCCAGGATTACACCGTCCTCGCGCCGTCCGCGCTCGCCGTCACGGGTGGCAGATGGCGCACTGTGGACCTGCCGCTCGGGACCGCGCGCCGCCATCCCCGGCTCATCGGCCTGGCGGTGCAGGCGCAGGCCGGTGACGGCCCGGCGACCCTCGAGATTGCCGACGTTCGTCTGACCGGCGCCCGCCGGCCGGTGCTGCTCGCCGAGTCGCTCGGCATCAAGCCCGGTTGGCCCGCCGACGCGACGGAGGAGTGGTTGCCCGTTGACCTCGGTTCCGCTGCGACAATGACGGTTGACGAAGCGAAGAGGCGCTTCCGCCTCGCCGACTGGCTCCCGGATGAACGAATCACGATCGAGGCGGTGCCCTTCCACATCCGCCTGGCGGGCAAGGCCGTGGCCGCGACGACGATGGCGGACGAAAGCGAGGCGGTGATCCCGCTCTCCGGCCGCGCGAGCGAGGTGTACCTGCTCGCCCTGGCGCGGTTCGTCGGCGATGAGGAGCATCTCCGCGGCGGCGGCCGCCTCGCGCGCCTCGATGACCCGGATCGCCTGCGCGTCATCCTGCGCTATGCCGATGGCGAGGAGCGTCAGGCACTGCCGCTTCCCGTCCCAGCCGGCGTTCCCGGCGTTGAGGAAGGCGCGCAAGTGCTCGCCGTTCCTGCCGACCCGACGCGCGATCTGGAGCAACTCCGGCTCTACATCGGCACGCC
>CP070648.1:4378522-4384327 GCA_020354555.1 Armatimonadota bacterium
GATGGGGTCGTGCGCGTGCCGAAGCGCAAGTTGGGCGAGGTGCTGCGCTTCGAGAGATGGGAGTGAGAAGACGGATCGCGCCCGGCCGCAGCCTTACCCGCCGAAGGCGTCCTTCAGCCGATCGAAGAGCTTGCGTTCCTGCTCTCCCACCGCGTCGCCGCCGGCCTGTGCGAACTTCTCCAGCAGCCTGTGCTGCTCCGACGTGAGGCGCGTCGGAACCACCACGCGCACTACGACGTGCTGATCGCCGTGCCGTCCGGCGTTGATGTCGGGCATCCCTTTGCCGTGGATCCGGAACACCGTGCCGCTTTGCGTCCCCGCGGGGATGCGCAGTTCCGACGTGCCGGCGAGGCACGGCACGGTGACCGTCCCGCCCAGCGCCGCGGCGGTGAAGGGAATCGGTATCTCGCATATCAGCTCGGTGCCCCGGCGCTCGAAGAACGAATCCGGGCTGACGTGCACGTTGACGTGAAGATCCCCGGCCGGAGCGCCGTGCAGCCCGGCGTCGCCCTCGCCGCGGAGCCGCAGCCGCATTCCCGATTCCACGCCCGCCGGAACGCTCACGGTCATCTGCTCCGGGACCCGCTCGCGGCCGGTGCCGTAGCAGTTCGAGCACGGGTCCGAGTGCACCGTGCCGCCGCCGCGGCAGCGATCGCACGTCGTGACCGTTGCGAAGCGCATGCCGAAGACATTGCTCGAAGTGCGGCGGACCTCCCCGGCTCCGTGGCACGACGGGCAGGCCGTCGGCTGCGAACCGGACTTGCTGCCGCTCCCCTCGCAGGTCGAACAGGCCCGCATGCGCGACACATTGACCGGGCGCTGCACTCCGGTCGCCGCCTCCGCGAGCGTGACCTCGACGTCGCACTGCAGATCGCTGCCGCGCTCCTCGACCTGCACCCGGGCGCTGCGCCCCATGCCTCCGAAGAAGGACTCGAACAGGTCGCCGAAGCCGCCGAAGTCGAAGCCGAAGTCGTCCAACCCGCCGCGCCCCCCGGCGTGGCCGAAGCGGTCATAGCGCGCGCGCTTCTGCGGGTCGCTCAGCACCTCGTACGCCGCGGCGATTCCCTTGAACCTGCTCTCCGCGCTCGCATCGCCGGGGTTAACGTCGGGGTGGCATTCGCGCGCCAGCCTGCGGTAGGCTCGCTTAATCTCCTCGGCCGTCGCGTCGCGCGCCACGCCGAGCATCTCGTAATAGTCCTGCTGCATGCGCATCGTAGAAAACCGCTACGCCTGCTCCTCACGGCTGCGCACTATCTTGACTTGCCCTTTCTCGACGTCACGCAGTGCCCGCTCAATGTAGCTGGCCGGGCTCGGCCCGAGCGGCGCGCGTGTCGTGCGCTCCTTCATCTCGCGCGCTCGCTTCGCCACCGCCACAACCAAGGTGTATTTCCCGAGTTTCCGTGCCAGTTTGTCCACCTCTACTTCCTTATCCTGTTCCGCTCCGCTGTCGGGTATTCTCATGCAGAAGTCACCTCGTGGGGGTACACGTCACCCCTAACACCGCGGTCCCGCGCGACTCCAAAACTTAAATATACTCCTTATGGTATCCCCACGTCAACCTCGCGGCCCACCATCCGTTGCCTCGGGAGTCCCGGAATCCCGGGACGACAGGTCATGTCCCTTCGACGAAGCCGACCCGGCCGACGGCAACCGCCGCTCTCACGCCGCCCCGGGACAACTCGCTTGATGGCCCTTGGGCGCGCCGTCGGCGCGAGCCCCGCCCCGGGCGTGCCGCACCAGGAATCCGAACGCCACAGCAGATATCGCGACCTGCGCCAGGACCCCCGGCGTGCGCCGCCCGTGCGCCCCGCGGTGCGTCGGGAAGCACGGCTCGGCTAATACGCCCAGTGCTGCAAGCCCATTCTCAATGTCCGGCGCGACGCCGCCGATTGCCCCCGCGAAAGCGGCCGAATTGAAACCGGAGACTCCGCCGATGGCGCCCAGCGCCGCCGCGGTCATGAGCAGTTCGACCGGCGGGCTGAAATCCCGGTGCGGCGCGAGGTCCGCGAGGAGGTGAGTGCCGACGCCGGCGATGAAGGCGCGGCTGCGACTGCGGGCGGAGGCTCCGACGGCGCCGGCGATGATGGCGTGTACAGCGCAGATCATAGATCCAGCCGGCGCCCGCCCTAGCGCGCCATCTCCGGCGCCAGCTGGAGATACAGGTTGATGACCTTTCGGATGTAGTTCTGCGTCTCGCGGTACGGCGGGACGCCGCCGTATCGCCGCACCGCCCCGGAACCGGCGTTGTAGCAGGCGAGGGCGAGCGCGATATCGCCCTGCTGGTTTTCGAGGTGTCCGCGCACGATCCGGATCGCCGCCCACAGGTTTTCCTTGGCGTCGTACGCGTTGCGCACCCCCATCCCGCGCGCCGTGGCAGGCATCAGCTGCCCGAGGCCCATCGCCCCCGCGCGCGACGTCGCGTTCTGGTTGAAGTTACTCTCGCAAGCCACGACGGCCATCACCAGCCGCGCGTCCACGCCGATCCGCTCGCTGAAGTCAATGATGTACTTCGCGATGGTGTAGCGCTCGCGCTCGTCCAGACGGGGGTTGAAATACTTGATCGTGTCGGCGTACGCCGTAAGAATGCGATCCCGGCTCGGCTGCGGGTCGCCGCGGCTCGGCAGGACGTAGCGCGGCTGCGCCGGCACGAGGCCGCTGTCGCCGGCCTGTGCGAGCTGCTGCTGCGCCAGCTCCGCGCAGAACTGGTCGCGGTCAACCGGCGCCTGCGGCTGCGACGTCCACTTCATCGCCAGCAGGTCGAACGTGTAGGACTCCCCCGGCGGCTCGGCCAGTCGCGCCACCGCTCGGGCCGTCTCCCCGACCGCGACGATTTGGTGCTGCGGTCGGGCCAGCAGGTGCACGATCTCCCCGCGGTCAAGCTTGAGGATGACCGTGCTCACGATCTCGCCGCGCAGCACGCCGGTGATGCGGCCGCTCAGCTCCACCGCCTGCGTCAGGAACTTCGACGGCTCCTTGGCGATGACGGAAAGCGCGCTGACGGGCACCGGCTTGTGCTCGGCCAGCGCGGCGTCGTACGCATCCGGCTCCGCCCATGCGGGAGATGCGCGGCCGATCGCCATGGCGAAGGCGAAAACGAAGACGAGGGAATAACCGACAGGCCCCCGCGCAGCGCGAGCTGGGGGGGAACTAGCGCGCGACCTCAAGACCCAAGCCGACATACCTGTTTGTATATACCACACAGGCGCCTGGTTGTCAAAGCCTCAAGCGGCTGATGAGTGGGAACTTGCATTCGCAGGGGCGGCCCAGAGCTCGCCCCGAGGCCGAATTGGGGCCCGGCCGCCCCTGCCACACCGCCGTACTAGGCGCTGTCCCACTATCGGCGCTCACCCAATTGGCTGGCTCGCGCTTTACCGCCGGCGCCTCGCCGAGTGACGTGACACGACACCTCAGGCGCAAAAGCCCCGTCAGTTCGTGACATGCCCACAGCATGTCGAAGCGCCAGCAGACTACCTGACTGCCCCCAAGCTAAGCAAGGTGAAGCCTGCTCCACTATACTGTCCGTGAACGAGCCCTGCTACTGGATCTCGTTCGGCGCCGTCATCAGAGCCATCATCTCGTAGAAACTCAGGCGCATGTACTTGACATGTCCGTCCACGAACGCGACGGGCATGGCGACCGGCATCGTCGGGGCTTCGCCGCCCAACTCCACGGGAATCACATGGGCCAGGCAGTACTCTTGGCTATACCCCTCGTGCACTCCGTAGCTCAGGCACCCGGTCATCGGCTTCCACACCGGGTCATCGAAGATCCCCAGGGCGTTGCCGCAGGGCCAGGACTCCGTCGGCTCATTGTACTCATCGGTGGTCACATACCCCAGATCGCGCGCGAGGTCCCAGACTGGCCCGATGTTGCCGTTCTGCGTCGAGCAGTCGCCGACCGCGGGGTCGAAATGCGCGCAACCCCACCAGTAGCTCCCGACAGCACCAAACGGACCCTCGGGATGGTCCGCTGGGCGCCCGACTTTGCTAACGCCAACAGCCGGCCCGCTTGTAAGTGGGGTGATCTCTATGTCTTTCTCACACTCAAGAAATTCGATACCTAGTAGCTCGACCCTATACTTGCCCCGCACCTTGGCCGTTGGACACTCGAAGAGCTGCAGACTCTTCACGTACGGCCTGAGAACGTCCCCGAGCTGCCAGAAGTCGGCGGAACCGAGGGCGCCCATGGGAAAGGGGGCGTATTGGTTCGCGGGAACTATCGGGTGCGCGCTGCACAGCAAGCCGGTTGCACTGACTGCCGGCAGCGTCTCGTCATAGTCCTGCGCGTACATCAGCGCCGCGAGAGCGATCTGCTTGAGGTTCGACAGGCAGGTGGCCTTTCTCGCTGCCTCCCGGGCTCGCGCGAAGACCGGAAACAGAATGGCAGCCAGGATTGCGATGATCGCAATCACCACCAACAGCTCGATCAGGGTGAATCCCAGCCGGCGCGTGAGACCGCGATTCTTTCGCATCATGGGTTACCCCCTTCTCAAATGTGCATGCAGGTGTCACTATCACGTCAGATGCCGGGGCGCCTTGTACGTTTCACCTCCTTCCGCACCTTGGATGCCGCGGTTCTCATCTAGTTGAAGTGGTATGTTGACGTTTCTGGGCCAGAATGCGTGTTCCGAGGCAAAATCGGGAAGATCCGGACAGTCACCTGTTTTCGTCCTCCGCGGTTTTTCTCGGGTGGCCGACGGGCGGCGAACGAACCCCACGGCCGAACACTCGGGGAAATCAGGGACATCCACCTATCCCGCGCTATGTGATGTGTGCGGCGCACCTGTGAACGGCGGTCAGCGTGGAGGGAGGAGATCCGAAGACGGCCCGCGGGCGTGGGGAACGCGCGGGCCGGTGGCGTGGCAGCGATACGGCCGCTCACAGGGCGATCCTGCGGCGGTATGAGTGCGGCCTCTCGGCAGCGACACGCCACGCGGACTATTCCCCTCTTGTCGGCCCCGGGTGATGGCCGAACCGGCCATATTCTAAGCGCAGGGAGCGATTACGTCAACCGGCGAAGCGGCGCACCCTCCGTCACGAATCACCTTGACACTCAACCCGGCGGCCCGTACAATGGGCGCCAGCGGAGGGCTAGCACATGGTACCCTGGCAAGAGATCTTTGTCATCGTCGTCGTCTGGCTCGTCTTCGCCTACGTGGGCCTCACCATCGGCACCACCAAGGGGCACTCCGCCTTTGTGAGCGCCGCCGCGGGGGTGGTGCTCGGGCCGCTCGGCTGGGTGCTGTTGTGGATTATCCCCTCGGGCAAGCTGCGCGCATGCCCGTACTGTGCGGAGATCATCAAAGACGAGGCCACGGTGTGCCGCTTCTGCGGCCGCGACATCCCGCCCAAGTATGAGTAAGGGGGTCAGCGAGCCGCTCGTCAACGTGCCGCGCGTCCGCTTCCTCGGGCACGACCTGCCCAAACTGATCGTCGGCGGCAATCCGATCTCCGGCAACTCGCACATCTCCGCGGCCGCCAGCCTCGCGATGCACCGCTTCTTCACCCCCGAGCGGACTGTTGAGTTCCTACAATCCTGCGTCGCCCACGGCATTGACTGCATCCAGGCGCGCGGCGATCGCCATATCGGCGGCATCCTCCAATCCTATTGGGACCGGCACGGCAGGGGCCTGCGCTGGATCGCCCAGAGCGTCGGCGGAGTTGACGGCACTGAGCGCTGCATCCGCCGCGTCGCGGAACTCGGCGCCATCGGTTGCTACATCCACGGCGGCCTGACCGAGCAGCTCACCGATTTCGAATCCCGCACTATCGCCCGTGTCGCCGACTGGCTGGCATTGATCAAGGA
>CP070648.1:4384427-4406118 GCA_020354555.1 Armatimonadota bacterium
AGGGAGATACTGCCCGGGGGGGCGAGCGGTGTCAGTGGACAATTGCCGCGCGTTGCGTCTGCGCCGGGGAGTGTTGGCCTCGACAACGAAGCACGCGGCGTGCTACGCCTTGCCGCACCACTCGACGCACATCAACGCGAGCGCCTGAGCCGCCTGCACCACCTGGCGGAAGTCTATCTTCTCCCCCGCCGCGTGCGCGTCCGAGATGCTCCCGGGGCCGACGACGATCGTCGGCATCTTGCCGCGGTGGTGATACAATCGCGCGTCGCAGCTCACGTTCCAGCCGTAGACCTCGGACGCGAGCCCTAGGTCGCGGCATGATGCCGCAAGCGCCGCGACCGCGGGGTGATTCGGGTCGTCCGCGTAGGCGTCGTTGTGCAGCTTCGGGAAATCCAGCTCGAAGTGGGCGCGCGTCCACTCATCGGCGCCGGCCTCGATGACCTCGCGCAGTTCGGTCTTTATGGCCTCCATCGGCTTGTTGGGCAGGAAGCCGACGCCGCCCTCGAGTATTGCCTCACCCGCCACGGTTGAGGGCCAGTCCCCTGCGCGCATCACTCCCAGGTTCACCTGCACCGGCCGGTCGTAGCGCTCGAACAGCGGCTGCCCGGCGCTCTCAGCGACGATGCGGCGCTCGTACTCCCGCAAGGCCGGGAACAGTGCCGCCGTCTTCTCGATCGCATTGACCCCCTCGTGCGCCCGCCCCATGTGCACCGACTTGCCCGTCACCCGCAGGCGGAACCAGATGGCGCCGCGGTTCGCAGGATGAATCTGCAGGTTGGTACCCTCCAGTATCACCGCCGCGTCTGCGCGATACCCCTGCCTAATAAGCGCCAGCGCGCCGTTGCCGCCCACCTCCTCGTCTATGACGAACTGGGCTTGCACGTCGGCCTTGAGTCTGACGTCTGCATCGTCCAGGCCGTGCAGGGCGAGCAGAATGGCGACGACTTGCCCTTTCGCATCGCACGCGCCGCGGCCGACGACGAGATCGCCGTCAACCGCCGGATCGAAAGCCTCCGCCCACGACTGCGCCGGCACGACGTCGAGGTGGCTCTGCACGATGAGGCTGCGCCCGCCGCCCGCCCCGCGCCGGTGCGCGACGATGTTCGGCCGGTCCTCGTAGGTGAGATCCTGTTCGCCGAAGGTGTAATCGGGATCCTGCTTGAGGTCGGGCGGGGCAAGCACCGCTTCCGCATCTACGCTGAGCTGCCGACAGTGCTCGAGCACGCGGTCGCAGGCAGGTCCTTCACAGCCCGTGGTGCTGGGAATCCGAATCAGCTCAAGCAGCAGATCGCGCGCCTCGTCGGCTCGCGACTGAACTGCGTCGCACAGTCTCTTCGCGAGGTCGTCCATGGGGTCACATAGTGGGACCGGATGCAATCCTGTCCATCCGCTCAGATGTCCACCTTCTGACCGCTGCGCAGGCTGTCCTCGGCGGCGCAGGCGATCTTCGTCACCTCCAAGCCGTCATCGCCGGTCGCGAACACGCCGTGCAAGCCCTCGGATTCACCGCCGTCCCTGAGGAAGGCGACGTTGTACGCGAAGTCCGCGATACTCTCGATACCGTAGCCGAGCCAGACGGTGTCGCCGCGCTTGTCCATCGTCTCGCGCAGAAAGCCGAGGTTGTGCGTCTGCATGCCGTTCGCGGAGAAGCACGAGCGCGCGCCGCGATCCTGCGAGTCCACCTCGATCATGCCCTCCGTTCCCACCAGGCGAATGCCCTGGTTGACGATCGCCTCGAACTGATCGGGCAGGATCCACGACGTGTCGAAGGTCACCACCGCGCCGTTCTGAAACTCGACTTGCGCCTGCACGCTGTCGTACGTGTCCACCCCGAGGCCCGCCAGCTTTCTCTTCTGTCCCCGCGCGAACACCGACCTGCCGTCGCTCTTCAGCACCCAGCGCGCGAGGTCGTAGAAGTGAACCCCAAGGAACCACACCGGCGATGACTGCGGCGCCCACTGCGGGAACCAATCGCGCGGCACCTCGATCCGGTCCTCCATGTGACAGTACCCGTACAGGACATCCCCGAGCTTGCCCTGGCGTGCGAGCCTCTCCAACTCGAGGTGGTACGGGTCATACCGCTTGTGAAAATCCACCTGGAGCAGCAGGCCCGCCTTCTGCGCCGCCTCGACCATCTCGCGGCAGCCCGCGACCGTCACGTCGAGCGGCTTCTCGACCAACACGTGCTTGCCCGCGGCCAGCGCGTCGAGAGTCACCTCGCGGTGCGCAAAGTCCGGCGTCACGACGGTCAACGCGTCCAACTCCTCGCGCTCCAGCATCTCGCGATGGTTCGCGTACCCGCGCACGCCGAACTGCCGCGCGGCTTCAGCCAGCCGCTTCTCGTCGAGGTCCGCGGCCGCGACGACCTCGGCCACGCCCTCGCGCGCGGTCTGCGTGAACGCCCGCAGGTGATTGACCCCGAATGTCCCAACACCGACTACGCCGATCTTGACCACTGCTCCCTCCTACTGCGGGATCGTGCCTTTGCCACGGCGCCGTCCCGCCCGTCAACGCGATTGCCGGGAGCACCCGGGAACGCACGTCCGTGCGCCCTGCACTGCTCATGTGCGATGGCACGGCCGATAGCCACCGCGCTCAACCTGCAGCTGCCGCCAGCACCTCGTCGAGGATGTCCACGCCCTGCGCGAGTTGCTGCTCCGTAATCACCAGCGGCGGCGCGATGCGCAGGACATTGCCGTACAGACCGATCGGCGCGATCATGAGCAAACCCCGTTGGGCTGCTTCCAGCACGATGCGGCCGGCCCGCGCCGCATCCGGCTCCTTGCTTCCTTTGCTCCTCACGATCTCGAGCCCCCACACCAGGCCCATGCCGCGCGCCTGGCCCAGGCATTCGTGCCTTGCCTCGAGTTCGGCGAATCGCCGGGCGAGGTACTCGCCCCCGCGCGCGGCGTGGTCCGGCAGCTGCTCCTCCATGATGACATCTATGTTCTTGAGCGCGGCGCGCGCGCCGAGAGGATTGCCGCCGTGGGTGCTCGACATCGAGCCGGGGCCGAGCGAGTCCATGATGCGAGCTTCGCCTACAACCGCCGCAACCGGCAGCGTGCTCGATATACCCTTGCCTAGACACAGGAGGTTCGGCGTCACATCGTAATGCTCGAACCCGAACAGCTTCCCGGTGCGACCGAACGAGGCCTGCACCTCGTCAATGATGAGCACGATCTCGCGCTCGCGGCACCAGCGATCGAGCTTGGCCATCCACTCCGGCGGCGGGATAATCGAGCCCGCCCCGCCCTGGTACGTTTCCGTGATGACCGCCGCGATGTCGGATTCCGTTTCGGTCTCGACGAACCAGTCCAGATAATCGAAGCACCAGGTGCCGCATTCCGGATATGTCTTGTCGAACATGCAGCGGTAGCAGAAGGCGAACGGCGCCAGGTAGATCTGCGGCACGAACGGCCCGAAGCCGCGCGTCCCACTGCCACTGCGCTTGCCGCCCGCCGACATCGCGCCGTAGGTGCGCCCGTGGAACGCGCCTTGGAAGGCGATAATCTCCTTGCGCCCGGTGCACTTGCGCGCCATCTTCATCGCCGCCTCGGTCGCCTCCGAGCCCGTCGTCAAGATGAACGCACGGTCGAGGTTGGGCGGCGTGATCTCGACCAGCCTCTTCGCCAGCAGTGGCCGGTACTCGTTGACGAAATCGTAGCAGTTGATGACCCGGCCCGCCTGCTCCTGCACCTCGCGCACGATCGCCGGATGCGAGTGGCCCGAGTTGACGACGAGCACGCCGCTGGAGAAATCGAGGTACACGTTCCCGTCAACATCGGTCACCCACACGCCGTCGGCCTCGGCCCACACCACGGGCGGCTGATCGCTCATCGAGCGCGGCTCGTAACGGCGCGACAGCTCTAGGTACTCGCGCGCCCGCGGCCCGGGTATCTCAGTGAGCTTCCTGATCACGGTTTCCTCCGGGAGAAGAACGACGGGGGCGCACTCGCCCCCGGCATGCGACCCGGGCCATGTATTTCGGCGCGAGCACGACAAGACCTGCCGACGGCGGCGCGCCGCCCCGCCAAGGACGCAACGCTCCAGCCCGATGTGATACGCCACAGGAAACTCGCCGGCGCGGGCCGAACAACTACCCCGTGTTGCGCTTCGAGATCACCCACCGCGATCCGGTTACGGCGGCTCGCGCGGCGCGCATGGCAACGCGCGCCGGCGGCATCGCCACGCCCGCGTTCATGCCGGTCGGCACCCAGGCGACGGTGAAGGCGATCACCCGCCGTGAGCTGCTCGAACTCGACGCGCAGATCGTGTTGTGCAACGCGTATCACCTCTATCTTCGGCCGGGAGTGGAAGTCGTCGCGGGCGCCGGCGGCCTGCACGGGTTCATGAACTGGGAGCGCCCCGTCCTCACTGACAGCGGCGGCTATCAGATCTTCAGCTTGCAGTCGCTGCGCCGCGTCACGGATGACGGCGTGACGTTCCACTCGCACCTCGACGGCTCCGAGCACTTCTTCACGCCGGAGCGCGCCGTCGAGGTGCAGCAAGCGCTCGGCGCCGACATCATCATGGCGCTCGACGAGCCAGTGGGCTATCCGGCGGACCGCGCTGCGACGGAACAGGCGACCGAGCGCTCCGACGCCTGGGCCCGCCGCTGCCTGGACGCATTCAGACCCGACGCCGGGCAGGCCCTGTTCGGCATCATCCAGGGCGGCATGCAGGCCGATCTTCGCCGGCGCAGCGCCGAGCGCATCGGCGCTCTCGGGTTCTCCGGTATCGCCGTCGGCGGGCTGTCGGTCGGCGAGCCCAAAGAGCTGACCTTCGAGATGCTCGACCACAGCCTCGCGTCGGTTTCCGAGACGCTCCCGCGCTACCTGATGGGCGTCGGCGCGCCGCCGGAGATGCTGCAGGCAATAGCCGCGGGCGTTGACCTATTCGACTGCGTCCTGCCCACGCGGCTCGGGCGCAACGGCGCCGGGTTCACCAGTCGCGGCAGGCTCAATCTCAAGAACGCGCAATACGAGCGCGATCCGGCGCCCCTCGACCCGGAGTGCGATTGCCCGACCTGCCGCGAGCACTCGCTCGCCTATATTCGCCACCTCTACAAGGCCGGAGAGATCCTCGCCGCCCGCCTCGTGACGTACCATAATTTGCACTTCTACTTCCGCCTCATGGCAGGCGCGCGCGCGGCCATTGCACAAGGCCGCTTCGGTGAGTATCTCGAGCGGTGGCAGCGGGTATATGCAGAATAGGAGAAGGCTTGTGGAATATCCATACATGCCGCGTCCGCCGCGCGCTCGTTGCCAGGACCGTTAGGCCATCCTTCGGTGCCCATTCCGGCGCCGCTGACTTCACCGGGGCGGCGCGATCTGAGAGATGCGGGACTCGGCTGATTCGCAGGGACACAACATGACGGTTGCGACCATCACACTTCAAGACGTCACGGCGCGCGAGGTCGTCCGCGCCTACCTCACCAAGGCCGATCGTAACATGGAGTCGATCGGCTACACGGAGCACGGGTTCCGCCACGCCGAGATCGTCGCCGCCCGCGCGCGCCAGCTCGTGCTCGACCTCGGGCTGGGCGAGCAGACCGGGGAACTTGCAGCGATCGCCGGATATCTCCACGACATCGGCAACGTCGGAAGCCGCGTCGCCCACGGGCAGATCAGCGTCATGCTCGCGTATGACATCCTGCGCGAGATGGGCATGCCGCCCGACGACCTCGCCGAGGTCATGGCCGGTGTCGGCAATCACGAAGAGGAATACGGCGAGCCGTTCGGCGACGTCGCCGCCGCCGTGACCATCGCCGACAAGTCCGACGTCAGCCGCACGCGCGTGCGCAACCCCTCGCCCGACGCCTTCGATGCGCACGACCGCATCAACTACGCCGCCATCTCCTCCGCGGTCGAGGTTGACCTCGAGCGGAAGATCATCGCGCTGCGCCTGGATATCGACCCCGCGCTCGGCTCGATCATGGAGTACTTCGAGCTCTTCCTCACGCGCATGGTCGCCTCGCGGATCGCCGCGCGCCAGTTGGGGTGTCAGTTCTCGCTCGTCATCAACGGCACGAAACTGCTGTAAGCTCACAGATGGCGCGCGGCGCAGAGAGCAGCTAACCTACGTGGCTCACGCCTGTCGTCGGTCGGCGCCACCGTCTTCGTGTGCAGCCGCCCTGAGTGCTCAGAGGTCACTCATGACGGTTGTACCCCGCGCTCTGCATGCGGCCTGAAGTCGTCATCAACCGTCCGGCGCGATCGCCGGCGTCAAGCTCCGATGGGGAACGGCGGGATGCCTGAGGCCGTCGTGTCGCTCGGCTGGCTCGGGCCCGTACACTGCCAACGACGAGGTCGAAGCCGCTCGCGCGCTACGCGCACAGCCGATTCCCGATGTACTCCGACGCGGCCGGAACCGCGGTGTTCACGGCGTCGGCGCTGGTGTCCAAGGTATAGCGCACGAAGGCGCCGTCGGGGGCGGGCAGACTCCACTGCGACACCCACATCGCCAATTCGTCGGGCTCGAAGATTACGCTCTGGAGCGTTCCGGAGTTGCAGATCGAGTTGTAGGTGAGGGTCTGTCGGCGCAGCAGCAGGTCGTAGCGGTCGGCCAAGATGCTGCGCATCGCCGCAACGTCAATCTGCCCGTAGGCCTGCTCCGCGAGATCGCACATGCGGATGTAGCGCGAGACGGCGGAGGGGGGAGCGAGCTGATTCGACGCCATGGTCGCGGACATCCGATTGTCGGAGACCACCATCACCGCTTTCCTCGACCGACGGCGCGCGGCTGCGTTGGCCGATATCTCAATGGCGATCGCCTCGGGAACGCGCCAGTCGGTGACGGCCAGATTGAAGCCGCCGGTCTTGGGGGTCATGCGCACGATCTCGTACGCGTCGTCGAGAGAGTCGGCGTACTGCATGATCTTGCGCAACAGGAATACCAGCGGTGTGCCGTCCCACGATACGTCTCGATCCCACGCCCCAACTTCGGTGATCGTGAGTCCGGCCGAGTTCATGGCGGTGAAAACCCCCGCCACTCCCGCCCAGCACGCCGAGATGAACGAATTGCCGGTGCGCGGGTGATACTCGATCACCCGGGCGCTGCTCTGCACCTCCTGGGTCGACGGGAAATCAAGGTTGCGCCCGTGAAGCAATCGGCCCGACGCTGTTGCCGGCCCGAACGCAACGAGATTGACGCACATCGCGGACTGACAGGTCAGGATGCTGTCGGTGTCGAAGAACGTGTTGAGCGCGAGGACGTCCTCATAGTCCACGCGCGCGGCGCAGGCGATCGCCTGCATTTCCTCGACGTATTCCGGGTCGATCCTCTCCTCGAAGCCTTTGATCCGACGCCGGATTTCGTCGTAGGGCGTCTCGAACACCTCGGCGCTGCGCCGCAGGAAGCTCTCGATTACCTCTGCGATCTCGACGCTCAAGGCGCTGCCGTGCTGGTGCCCGATCTCGCCTGCCGAACCCGTCAGCGTGATCTTGGCGGTACCGATTCGGTCGGACAATTGCTGCTCAGTCACTGGTCAATCCCCCTATCGGTGGGTGTCACAAGCTATCGGCCGTCGCCCCCGCAACCGCCTGGCCCTCTGGCTCGCTCGTCATGTATTGGCGCAGCAGGGGCGGTATGAACTTGCGATGTTTCGCCGGCACGTTGCGCACCAGCGTGCCGAAGAACTCCGGCAGAATCTCGGGGTAGTCACGCTGCAAGCGGCCGACAAGGATGATGGCCAAACGCATGACGTGCTGGGTCAACTCACAGTCGTAGGGGTCGGGCTGATCCATCCTGCCGTTCGACATGGCGCCGTGGGCGTAGCACCCGCCGCCGCAGAGATAGCGTCCCCAGCAGTGACGGCAGCTCGCCTTGGCGTCAACGTGCTGGCTGCAGAAGACGTCGCGCATCTCTTCGTTGGGCAGCGTGCTGATGGTGCCCATCGTCCAGTCCGCCATGCCGATGAACCCGAGGCACGGGTAGACCCGGCCGTCCGCGCCAATCGCCAACATGTCCTTGCCCGCGCGGCAGCGATGCGTCATGTGCTCGCGGCTGAACACGCGCTTAACGAAGCGCCCGAAGTAGTCGTTTGCTCCCACCAGTGAGGCAAGCAGGCCGAAGTCGCCCTGCGCGCACCGCGCGAGCAGGTAGTCCGCGAGCTCCGCGTACGACTGCTTGATCAGCGCAAGGCTGCGATCCTTGATGCCCATAGTGTGCCCACAGCGAAGCTTGGGAATGGTGAAGGATATGGCCTTGCCGCCCTTCTTGTAGCACCATCGGATCGAGTTGCAGACATCCGTGTTCAGCGGTGACAGCACCCCTGCCAGTTCGACGTAGAGGTCATCGCACGCCAGGATCTCGTCGAGCTTCGGCTCCAGGAGTTCGTATGAGCCGGCGCCGGACGGGAACTGGCGGGCGCGATCGTGCGCTTCAGGAGGGCCGTCAAGGCTGACTGAGATGTCCATATTGTACGCGCGGAAGAACTCGATGATCTCCGGGGTCAGGAGCAGGCCGTTCGTACTGATGGACAGGTTGACCTCGACGTGATGCTGCGACGCCACGTCACGACAATACTCCGCGGCTTGGCGAATGACGGCGAACTGAAGCAGCGGCTCGCCGCCGAAGAAATGAATATCGAATATCTCGGAGCCCGCCCCAAACACGCGGAAGACGTAGTCCAGCGCGCGGCGCAGCGTCAGCCAGTCCATCGTCGCGCCGCCGCCGGCGCGCAGCCCCTGATATCCATCGTAGCAGTACTTGCAGCGCAGATTGCAGCGGTCGGTGAGAGCGACGGTGGCCTGGCAGTAGCATGATTTGCTCGGAATGGTCAGACTCTCGTCTCGCGAGGGAGCGCGCGGCAGGAGCCCCGCACGTCTCACCTGATCCACCTCGCGATACGCGCGACGCACCGCGTCCGGACCGTGCAAGGAGGCAAGGTGCTGCAGATCCTCGGCGCTATCGGGATTAGCCTCCAGCACGTCGGCGAGAACGTTCTGCACCGCGAAAAGACGACCGCTTCTGATGTCGAACGCGAACCGGCCGTCCCCCGCCCGAACCACCTCATACCCGCGATTGGTCCTGGGACTCGTCATCTTCTTGCGCTCCCTCCACTGTCTGCCTCAGGCGGCTATCGGGACCTCCCCGTTGGCCGCGACGCCGACGGCCGCGGGTATCCGTCGCGCGGCGCGGATGATGACCTGGACATTGGCCAGAAATGATGCCCAGCGAGCAGGGTCCTGCCTGATGCGTGCGATCTCCAGCAGCGCACCCTCGGTCAGCCCTTGCTTGAGCATACAATCGCTCTCGACGGGCCGATTGATCGCGCCGTTGACCTTCAGCATGAGCCCGGGGCACGAGCGGCAGATCAGACGCAACCAACACTGCTCGCACTTCGGATTCTCCGACTTCACGTTATCTCGAAACACCCGCCACACCCGCCTGTAATCGCGCGAGTCCTGGATCGCTTCGTCGCGCAGGGCATTGCCCATGCGGAAATCATCGCGCCCGATGAACATGTGGCACGGGTAGATGTCGCCCGTCGGGGTCACGGATATCGAATTCACGGCTGCCGGGCAGAAGCGGTCACAGGCGGCCTGGGACGCGAACATGATGCAGGGGGCCATCATCAGGCCCGTGACGTCGATGCGCTGGTCGCCTCGCGCAACACCCCGCAAAGCCTGCCGCGCGTGTTCTACGTGTTCCTCGCGATTGGCGCTCCACTCCGGCGCAAATTCCGCCTGCGCCGGACCCGTCGCCGCGGCAGGCGAGATGACGACTTCTGGTACTCCGAGCCGCTCGCTCAGGAATGAGGACAGTTCAGCGGGCCCCATCCCCGCATGCTGATGCAGGCGCGTGTACGTCGCTGCGATCGCTCTCGGCTCCCGCCCGTCGGTCACTGCCTGCAGTCGCGCGATGTTGTCCGCAACGACCGCGAAGGAGCCGCGTCCATCCGGGAGCTGGCGAAGCTCGTCATGCAGCGACTGTGGGCCATCGCAGCTCACGACGACCTCAAGCCCGAAGCGGCGGACGAGTTCGCTGAACGCAGACGGCAGCGCGGCCAGATTCGTCGCCACCCGCAGCGACGGCAACTCATCCAGCACCCCTTCATCGTACAGGCTGCGCGCCGCGGTACACGCCGCTTCGATGGCGTCGAGCGCGAGCGCTGGCTCGCCGCCGAAGAACTGGATCAGGCTGATGCTGCGCGCGCAGTGCGCCAATCGGCGCACCACCTGCTCCGCGGCCGTAGGTACCATGCGCTCCCGCGGGAGCCCGTAGGGGCCGCCGTCGGCATAGCAGTAGCGGCACCGCATGTTACAGTCGTGGCTGACGTGCAGGGAGAGACGGTCAATTGGCCCTGGCTCGGGTGGAGCCGGCGGCGGCTGCATCGTGGGAGCCGCCGCCAGCGCCATCTGCACCTTGGCAGACGACAGGTCCGCTCCTCCGAACTCGGATAGCCGCTTCGTTGCGCCCTCCGCGGGTTCGGGGCAACGGCCGTCGAGCCTCGACATACGCAACAGGCGCCCCGTCGCGGGATGATATGCCACCGACACGTCTGGTGCGCGCACCTGGCGCACCAGTCCCACTAATCCCCGCTCTCCGGTCGTCGTTGGCAACCCGCGCCTCCCGTCTAGCCGCGAACGGCCGCACCTCCTAGACGGCGCGACCCGGCACCGTCAGCAACAAGTCCACAGCGCTCCCGCGGTCGGCTCTATCTCGATGTGTCCGTCCGGGAGCAGTGACGCAAGATCCTCGAGCTCCGACAAGTCGATCGCTTCACATTCGGCCTGTCCTGTGGTCATCTCCATCCGCCGCACCTCCAGATTACTGGCTACAAGGGGCGCCACTACATATAGGTGCGATGACACGGTCGAATCCTACAACAATCTGCAGCCTCCGAGGGGTGCCGACGGCTGCGCGAGGCGCTGGCGGCGGCGCGCTATGGCATCGGTTCCGCGAAAACGGGGATGAGGGGTCACGTATTCAGCGAAAAAGGCGAGGGATTGCTCTACCGGCGTCGGTGTGTCAACGCGCGGCGCGCCAACGAGGGGGTCATGCGGCAGGGCCTCGTTGCCAGGGGTATCGGCCGCTTCTCTGACAGCCCAGACTCTGTAACGGCGCGAGCGAGCCTAGCTGACCGGTACGCTTCGCCGACCGTAATCCACGTCGGCCGCTACCAAGTCGAGGGAGGAAGTCTCAGCAACGACGGTGAGCCGCGCCTGTCGCCGCAGGCTCCGGTAGCAGAGGCGCCAGCAGCTCACCCCTGCTACGCCCAGTCTCTCGTCGCGGTTCTCGGAAATCACCGCTCCGTGTTCCTGCCAGAACTGGCGGACGCAGGAGGAACCCAACAGGATCCCCGCGACGCGGTTGTCAGCGGCGTAGCGACACTCCAGGCATTCCCACACCATCCGTGCTTCCTGCGGGTGACGCGCGAGGCGACTGGCGGCGGATGGCAGACTGATCAAGCGCCCGGAGCAAGCCGGACACTTGGCCTGGCCGGAGAGCACCCGCCGCGCCATCTGGAACACGGCATCGCTCGATGCGAAGACGAACCCATCGCCGAGCGTGTCCACTGGCCCCTGCCAGAAGTTCGACTGCGTGATCGGTGTCAGTCGCTCCCCGCTGCACGCGGGGCAGAACGTCTCCAGCCGTTGGGTCTCTCCGGGTAGTACTGACGCCCGCCACTCCAAGCGGTGCCGCCCACAAAGCGGACAGCTTATCGTCAGCGCGCCCTGCGTCCTCAGCCGCAGACCTTCACGGATCCGTGCCGCGTCGCGTCGCTGCCTGCGCTCGAAGCGCGACTTCAGCTCTTGCCGCGCGCGTGTCAGCGTCCCTGACACCGTGCCCAGAGGAACCTTGAGTTGAGCGGCGATGTCCTCCTGATCCAGACCTCGGATGTAGTGCAACTCCGCCAGCCGCGACATCTGCGGCGACAGCTCCTGCATCAACGAGCAGAGGTCGGCGCGTAGCTCGCTCGAGTCGAAATCATTGCGGGGATCCGGACACAGATCCGGCACCAGCTCGACGCTCGCGGCGCGCTGGCTCCTGAGCTGCTGCTTGCACACGTTGCCCGCGATGGCCAGCAGCCACGAACCGAAAGCCTTCGGCTCGCGTATCATGTGGATGTCGCGGTACGCCTGGAGAAACGTCTCCTGACACGCGTCCTCAGCCGCCGTCTCGCTCGCGAGGATGTTCTTGGCCTTGGCGTAGACCCGCGGCCGGTGAAGATCGGCCAGAACGGAAAACGCAGCTTGATCGCCCCCGCGAGCCCGCGCAACCAGTTGCACCTCGTCCAGGTCGCACAGTTCAGACGGTCTAGTTCTATCCCGTACCAGCATCATCCGGATTCGCAGCTCTCCCGACGATCCTCTTCTTATATTATACCTGCTCGGCGCACCCCAGCGCCAGTGCCGCACGGTCAGCGCGCCGCGCATCGTCCACGCCGTATCAAGGGCCGAGAAGGGGCTCCGGCCACCTCGAACTGGCTATTCGCCGCACATCCCGGATTCGCCTCCCTCCCCGAGCGCCCATATCCGATCGCGTTCTCTAACCGAGACCAGGCACCGTTCACCCCCCCCGCCGGCCGCCTTCGGGCGTCGCCGCCGCGGCATGCCCCGCGTTACGTCAGCCCTCTTCGAGCAGGTTGCACGCGGTAATCCTAGGGTGCCCGTCAGCCCAGGCGACGCGCAGGGTCTTGACCTGGAAGGGCCGGAACTCTAGGCTCGTCGGTCGCTTGGCCCCGCTCATCTTGATCGCTGCGCGGGTCCGCCGACCGAGGGTCTCACTCAGGCGCAGGATGAGTTCGTCCGCCTGCTCCGCCTTCTTCAACGCCGCGACCACGACCGTGGGCGGCGTCACTTCCAGACGCGGCGCAACACTCTCGCACGGGTCCGTTCCCGGCGTCGGTTGATGGTACATGAAGGACGGCTCCAGCGGCAGGTTCAGCTCCATGGCGGCGGGGATCAGAGCCTTCGCTGTGGCGGCTGCCTTCCCCCACAACAACCGAAACCGGAAGTCGTGCTGCCCCTGGTCAATGTACGTGTGATGCTCGTTGGCCCGTGCCGCGCCGTCGCCGAAGCGGCAGTGGACGGCGCCTCGCAGCAGGCTCAGCCCTAGCTCACCGTTGCTCCTGGCGTGGAAACCGTACTGCCCGTCGTTCGCGATACCCACCGCGAGCCGATCCGCGCCCTTCTCCGCCAGTCGAACCCACCGCCCGCCGACGCTCTCCGTGCCGTCACTGGGCCGCTCGATGGCGGCGAACGGCACCTCGCACACCGCCCGGCACTCCCTCAGCCGCAACGGCAGCACCCACTTCAAGCATTCCCGCCGCTCCTGCCAGTGGACGCGTAGGTTCACGTCCACGTAAGGCAGGTCCGCGTAGAACGTGAATTGCTGGCATACCCGAGACCGCCGCCAGCCGACCAGCGATTGCACGGTCACGCTCACCGGCCCCCGGGAGAGCACATGGAGCGCCGGCACGTCGCCGCGCTCCTCACCCGCCCACCGCGCCACCTCCTTTGCGGTCAGGGGCGCGAAATCGCCGAGCGGCTCGTTGAACGTCGCGTTCTCCTCACCGCCCCACGCGTCGAGCGTGTCCTTCGTGGCCACCGGCCGGACGCTGCCGCGCAGCAAGTTGCGCCCGCTGCGCTTGTCAACCAGCGACGCCAGCCCGCCCGTCGAGCGCAGGAACCTCGCCCGCATCCAGCGATTCTCAACCGTGATGGCCGCTTTCGTTTCCCTCACCGTCATGGGCGAGGCGCTGGCGGCCGGCTCCTCGCTCCGCCGGATCTCGTAGCGCCGCACGGACAGCGCCGGGACATCGGCGACGAACGTCGCGTTACGGTGCCAGGTCCCGGCCGTCCGCTCGTAGGTCCCGCCGGTGTCTTGGGACGGCACCTTGCGCCCGGCGTCGTCATACAGCGCAAACGGCTCGCGCTCGCGCGGCGGCATATACGCCATGAGGAAATCCAGGCTCACCGGCGCCGTCATCGCGGAGCCATGAGGATTGAAGACATAGACGGGGATCGTACCCGGCTGCGGCGCGACACTAGGCAGCAGCGCCAGCTGCGCGCTCAGTCGCAGCCGGCGGCAGATGTCGGCCGAGCGGCCGAAGATCTCCATCACGTCCTGGTACGCCGCCTCCGCCGACGACCCCGCCAAGATATCGTGGAACGTGTTGAATAGCACGCCCTTCCACGCCGTTTCCAGCTCCGCGTGCGGGTACTCGCGCCCGCGCTCGCGCCAAGCGATAGCCGACCAGCGCTCCGCCGAAGTCAACAGCGCTTCGCCGCGGCGCATCGCTCGTTTGACGGGTGCCATCGAGGTGTAGCAGCCGGCAAAGCTGCGCTGCAGATCGCCTTTCCGCAGCGGATACGCCGAGGCCGGCTTGAGCCGTGCGAGATACGCCTCGGGCGTGCTGTGACGGATCTCGACCTCGGTATGCTGCGCCATGAGCACGCGGATCGTATCGAGATCCTTGCGTGTCGCGCCGCCGCCGTGGTCGCCGAGGCCCCACAGGACCAGCACATCCTCGCCCGTCTCTCGCGCGAGTTCGACTGCTCGCCGGATGCTGTGAATCGCGTGCCCCTCCGGGGTGCCGTACCACCCCGCCGCCGGGCGCAGCGCCAGGATCTCGGAGCCGTCGAGACCCCGCCACCGATACTGCGGCGCAGGGAGGTCTATCAGCACCCCGGGCGGACGGCAGTGCAGGTACATTTCATAACCGCTCTGGCGCAGCAACTGCGGCAGGCTGCCGTTGTGCCCGAACGAGTCGAAGTTGTACGCCACCTTCGGCCGCACCCCGAACCGGTCGGCGAAGTAGCGCCGGCCTGCCGCGATCAGTCGCACGAAGGTCTCCCCGCCGGGCATGTTGCAGTCCGGCTGCAGATACCACCCGCCGGAGATGTTCCAGCGACCGACCTCCACGAGTTGCCTGATGCGCGCGAACAGCGCCGGGTCGTATTCCTCAACCCACTCGTAGAGCACGCTCTCGTTGTGATTGAAGACGAATTCGGGGTATTCGTCGAGGAAATCCGCCGCGGTGCGAAAAGTCGAGATCGCCTCCCGGGCGCCTTCCTCCCAGTGCCACATCCAGATGGGATCAATGTGGGCGTTGCAGACGAGATGGATCACCGGTGTACGCTCGGACATGTACCTCTCTCTCTCGTGGTTGGTTCGCCGCCGGCGCGCGGACGCACGCGTCGCAAGACAGCGCACACCGTTTCGCCGACGAGGAGTCGCGCACCTGCGTGCGGAGTCGTCGGCCGCCTGTTGCTCCAAGAACGCGACTGGCTCGGCCTCATTGCCCCCAGCCGCGCGTGCCAGCCGCGCACACAGCACGATCCCAGGGGCATCGTCGTGCGCCCGGCGGGAAAGCCGCAGGGCGCGTGCGCGCCCGCAGCGAAATGCCCTTGCGATCCATGGAGATACCAAACGACGACCGCTTGTCGCCGCAGCCGGACGCCTGCCGTCGCCGCCTCACTTGGCGCGCGTTCTTCATCGGCGTGGCGTTTGTCGTCTACTTCGGGGTCGGCGGGCCGGGTGGGCACGGCGGATTCCATCTGCCGCCGGGCTCGCTGTTCGTCCTCGTCATCCTCGTCGGCATCTTCAACCCGGTCGCGCGGCGGCTCGGCCTGCGCACCCTCAGCCCGTCCGAACTCGGCCTGATCTGGGCCATGGTGCTCGTCGGCCTGCTGTCCGGCGGCATGGCCGCTTACCTGCCTCCGTCCATTGCGGGGCCGCGCTACTTCGCCTCGGCGGAGAACCAGTGGGCGCGACTGCTCCACCGCTACCTGCCCTCGTGGCTCTTCGTCTCCGATCCTGAGGCGATCCGGACGTTCTACGAAGGCCTCCCGGAGGGCGCGCGTACACCATGGCGTTTGTGGCTCTCGCCGGTTCTGATGTGGTTCATCCTCGGCTTCGCTTTCTACGCCATGATGGCCCTCGGCGCCGTGATACTGCGCCGCCAATGGGTCGAACACGAGCGGTTGTCCTTTCCCATCGTGCAGCTGCCCGCCGAACTCGCCCTTGATGCCGGCGGCATCCCCGGCCGCCGACCGATTCTGACTAATCGCCTGCTCTGGCTCGGGTTCGCGGTCGCGGCGGGCTTTCACACCATCAACAATCTCCACGCTCATTTCCCGGTCGTCCCTTTCCTCGCGCGCGACATTCCGATCCCGTTGTGGACGCTCCCGCGGCCGTGGAATCAGGCCCATCCGATCTACCTCTTCATGATCCCGACCGCGATCGGCTTCGCCTACCTGCTGCCCACCGAGGTCTCGCTCTCGTTCTGGTTCTTCTTCCTTTTCGCGCGGCTCGAAGCCGTCGTCGGCGGCGCTCTTGGCTTCGCTATGCCGTACTCCGCAGGATACATGGCGCGTACGTTTCTCTCGCACCAGGAGTTCGGCGCGTTTCTCGCAGTGGCCGGGGCCATTCTCTACGCCGCGCGGGGTCACCTCCGAACCGTGTGGCACACCGCTGTGCGCCGCGACGGGGCCGACAGAGACGAGCCGGTCTCCTATCGCCTCGCCGTCTTCGGCTTCCTGGGCGCGGCGATTGCCGCCGCGATCTGGTTCGTCGCCGCGGGACTGCCGGCACTGCTCGCCGCTGTGGTCATCCTCGTCTTCTTCGGCATCTGCCTCGTGGGCAGTTGGGCGATCGCGGCGGGCGGCGTGCTGTTCCTGCAGAATGCCTTCGGCCCCACGCGCATCTTCGTTACTGCCGTCGGGTCGCAAGCGCTCACGCCCTCCGGCCTCACCATGCTCAAGATCCCGGAGCAGGTCTTCATGTCCGACCTGCGCTCGCTCGAAATGCCCAACTTCTTCAACGGGCTGCGCGCGGCCGACGACGTCCGCGCGCGGCGCAGCGCCGTGTTCTGGGGCATGATCGCGGCGCTCGTGGTCGGCGTCGTCGCCTCGATGACCAAGAACATCTGGTCGAGCTACCGCTACGGCGCGCTGACGTACGGCTCGAACTGGGCGAACATCCAGGCGGCGCAGATCCCCGGCCGCTCGATATCCACATGGCTTCAGGCGCCTGCGGATGCCGACCCCTTCTACTTGCTGTGGATTGCCACCGGCGCGGGAACCGTCGCCGCGCTGTTCTGGCTGCGCGCGCGCTACGTCGGCTGGCCGCTCCACCCAATCGGGTTCACCATTGCCAGCAGCTACGCCATTTATGTCCTGTGGTTCCCGTTCTTCGTGGGCTGGCTCATCAAAGGGTTGGTCGTGCGCTACTCGGGCCTGCGCGGGTTCCTGCTGCTGCGGCCGGCGTTCCTGGGACTCATCCTGGGCGACTGCGTCTCCGGCGCCGTCTGGGGCATCGTCACGTACTTCACTCACGCCGGCTTCCCGCTGTGGCCGGGATAGATCACGGCAGGCGTGACTGCGCCGGCATCCGCGGCTCACAGCGGTCCCGTCCGGTGCGGCGCGCCGGGCAGGATACCCCGGCGGGCTCGCGGAAACAGATCACGGCCACGAGGCCAGGAGGTAGAAACAGTGTCTGCGACGCACAAGTGGCGACTCGTATCCCTCATCCTCTTCCTCTTGTCCCTCGCCCTGGCAGCCAGCACGATCGCGTTGGGTCGGGCCTATTACCGAGCGTGGCTTCGCCCCGCTGCGGTGGTCGAGGGTCACAAGATCCCGATCCGTGACCTGTATGGTCGCTTGCGGGAGCAACATGGCCGGGATCAGCTCGCCAAGATGGTCACCGAGGTGTACATCCCGATCGCCGCAGCGAGGGCCAACGTCACCGCGACCGAGGATGAGATAGACCAGAAGATCGCCGCACTCAAGCTGCGCTGGGGCACGGACGAGGAGTTCGAGAGCTTCCTGCGCTACGGCCTGCGCATAGACCCGGCGCAACTACGCGACCAGGTGAAGCTGCTCATCCTCGGCGAGAAGTTCATGCTCGCCAGCACGCCCATCGGCGAGCAAGAGGTCCGCGCTTACTGGGAGGAGCACAGGGACGAGTTCCGTCATCCCGAGCTGTTCCGCGTGCTGAAGATGACGCTGGGGTCGGAGAGCGAAGCGCGCGAGGTGCGCGAGCAGCTCGCGCAGGGCGCGGATTTCTCGGCGATTGCGGCCGACAAGTCGTACGACCCCTACACCAAGATGATGCGCGGCCGCTTGCCCAAGCCGGTGCCGCTCACGGAGTTCTCGACCGACCCGCGGTACAAGGAGGTATTCGCGGATCTGAAGCCCGGCGAGGTCACCCCGCCCATGCAGGCGAATTTCGGCATCATGTTGGTCAAACTGCTCGAACGGATCCCGCCGCACGAACCGGACTACGAGGCGGATCGAGCGGATGCCGAGGAGCGCGCCCGACGGCGCAAGATCGGTGATCCCAACGCATGGATGTTGCGCCACCTCAAGCAGGCGAACGTCGAGAATCTCCTCTTCGGCAGCGACTGGGACGTCGGCCCCGCAGGGCCGGTCCCGGGCGCCGCGGGGCCGCAAATGGGCGAGTGACACGGCGCCGAGCGTCGCGCTCGGAGGCGCCCTCGGCAGGCTCCTTCCTATGTGGGATCGGCACGACAAAAAACGCGCAACGCCCGGGCAGGAGCGGCCGGAGGGAGAGCGAAAAGCGAGAACTAATGCTGTTGCGACTCTGCGCGGGAAAGGAGGGATGTTAGACTCAGCGCACTGTGGGTCCCGGTTACCATGATTGTGGTTGTGGACTCCATTGAGAAAGGACAACGACATGCTTCGAACGTCACTGTTGACGCTGGCAGTCCTGTTGCTGACTGCGACCTGTGCCCTGGCGACCGACAACAACTACTCGGTCGTCAGCCAGGAGCTGATGGTTGCCATGCCGGATGGCGTCCAGTTGGACACCACGTGGTGGCGCCCTGACGCCTCTGGCAACTTCCCCCTGGTCATGGGCGTGCACGGATGGGGCGGTCACAAGCACCAACTCGACGACGTCGGCTGGAACCTCGCTAACAAGGGCTACATCTGCGTCGCCTATACCAGTCGGGGTCTGTTCGATTCCGAGGGTATGGCCCAGTACGGGCGCATTGAGGTGGACGACCTGATCGACATGATCACGTGGTCCATCAGCAACCTCCCCGTAAACACGAGCAAGATCGCCGTGTCGGGTGGTTCCCACGGCGGCGGCGTGGTGATGATGGCCACCGCCCGCGACCACCGCATCACCAACTGCGTCGCCATGTGCGCCTACCACGACCTCTCGTGCATGACGGCTTACTGGGACCAATCCTACCGCTGGCTGTTGGTCAACGGCATGTACTACAGCGCGGTCATCAACGGCACGGTCGACCCGGTGTGGGGCGACAAGCTCAAGGATGAGGCGGACTGCGGCTGGGAGTGCATGGACCTCAACGATTGGCACAGCCGTTCGCCAATCAATTACAACAACCAGTTGACCCAGCCTATCTACTTCCTGCACGGCACCGAGGATCCGGTCGTCTTCCTCGATGAGTGCGTCGCCAACTACAACAGTGTGGCGACTCCCGCCGCCAACAAGAAGATCCAATGGTGGCCGGGCGGTCACGACCCCGCGGGCTTCGACGACTGGCCGTCAGACTCGTGGAACCACATCTTGCGCTGGCTCGACTACTGGTTCTACGGCGAGCAGAACGGGATCATGCAGGAAGATCCGTTCGGCGGCTGGCCGCGCAGCGGTTCCTGGACGCAGAAATACTACCTGCGCGACGGCGTCCTCAACCCGTCGAAGCCGGGCTCGTGGGGACTGGGCGACTGGTACTTCCGCACCAACCAGTCCTCGGTCATCTACTACTACACCCCGCCCGAGTTCTGGCTCGGCCTCTACGAGCTGGAGTGGATGGAGCCCTACACGGTCAACGATGTGCCGTCCAACGAGGAGATCGTGTTCTCCACCTCCACTCTGGGCAGCCCGCTCACCATCGCCGGGCAGGCGACGCTGAAGCAGTACTGGAACACGACCGAAGGCCACGAGCTTCAGCTTTGCCCCTGGCTCTACGACGTCAATCCCAGTACCGGGATCGAGACTAAGATCACCAAGGGCATGAAGACCCGCCGCGATCTGCCCAACTACTCAAGCGGGAACTGGACCGTCAACCTCGTGAGCAGGCCGTACACCGTGCCCGCCGGGCACCAGCTCAAGCTCCAGGTCGCCACCAACGACTGGCAGGAGGTTCGGCCGCTGCCGAACATCTTCTGGCTCTACCTTAAGACCGACTGCCGCTGGTACCCGTCGGCGCTGTCGTTCCCGCGGCTGTAGCTTGCGCTGCAGCTTTGGGCGACAGTGTCTCACGACGAACCCCGGGCCGGGATGTCCTCCCGGCCCGGATCCCTCTTATGCCGCATCACCGGCTCGGCTGGCTTGGCCGGATAGCGCACGATGAGGAACCTTGGGGCGACGAAGCCCACCGCTGCCTCGGCGGCGCGTGCCCGACCCCGTGCTCGGTTCGCAGGACTCACCGTCGCGAAGCCCTGGAAGGCGGCGCTGCGCCATTCCCGCATACGCGCTGTGCCAGGCCCCCGCCTCGTTAGCGCCATGTGTCTCTGCTGAAGGTTTCCCCGCTCCTCGGCCCGAAACAATCGCCGACGCTACCCTCCGGAGGTGTGCCACCATGAGGCGATGGCCCCAGTCCGCACGTTTCACGACGTATCTTTTCCTGGCAGCGCTTGCCTGCCTGTTGCTCCTGCCACCGGTAGCGGCGCAGCAAGCCGCCGACGTCCAGACGTCCATGGTGCCCATGAGCGACGGCGTGCAACTCGCCACGGACGTTCGGCCCGGTGAAGGCGACGGCCCCTGGCCGGTGATCCTGCTGCGAACGCCATACGGCCGGAAGACGACCATGGGCGGCCTCGGGGAATACGCTATCGTCACCCAGGACGTCCGTGGCCGCGGTGATTCCGAGGGTCACGCCCGCGCCTTCTTCGACGACGGCTGGGGCGAGCATCAGGACGGCCTCGACACCGTGAAATGGATTCTCGCGCAGCCCTGGTGCAACGGCAGGATCGGCACCGCCGGCGGCTCCGCCCTCGGCATCACCCAGAATATGCTCGCGGGCGCCAACCCGCCCGGCGTGCTCGCCCAGCAGATCGTCGTCGCGGCCGGCAGCATGTACCATCACACCTGCTATCCCGGCGGGGTATGGCGCGAGGCCCTCGTCGGCGGCTGGCTCAAGCAGACGAACTGGCCGCCTGACAATCGCGAGTTGATGCTCGCCCATCCGGCCTACGATGACCTGTGGCAGACCACCGACTCCATCGCTCGCATCGAGCAGCAGCGCGTCAACATCCCCGCCATTCACATCGGCGGTTGGTTCGATATCTTCACCCAGGGCACCATTGACAGCTTCGTCTCGCGGAGCAGCATTTCGCCCAATCAGTGGATGATCGTCGGCCCCTGGCCGCACGGCGTCGCACGCAAGGTGGGCGAACTGGAATTCCCCGAGAACGCGGTTGACATACCGAAGCCGGGCATGGACGCGGAGTTGTGGTTCGACTTCTGGATTAGAGCTGAGGACAACGGGATGCGCCAGCTCCCGCGCGTGCATTACTATGTCATGGGCGCGTGCGGCGAAGACGGCGCGCCCGGCAATGAGTGGCGCAGCCGTGAGACGTGGCCCGTTCCGGCCGACCCGACCGAGTTCTTTCTCGCGCCCGGCGGCCGCCTCCGCACTTCCCGTCCCATCACCGCGGGCAGCGCAAGCTACGAGTACGATCCCGCCAATCCGGTTCCCACTCGCGGCGGCGCGAATCTGTTGATACCTGCCGGCCCCATGGATCAA
>CP070648.1:4406218-4408864 GCA_020354555.1 Armatimonadota bacterium
CACGTGCGGGTGCCGTACTTCGCGATCGGCGCCGATCTGGCGATCCGGCACTATGTGGTCTACTCGCAGCAGCTGGTCGAGGAGTTCGGGCACATCCGGGCCTGGGAGAAGGAGGACGAGATCGAGCCCGGCAAGCCCAACGCTGCCGGCTGGCTGTTGCCGCCGTACGACAACGTGCACCGGCGCTATCCCGATGTGGCGATCCTCATCCCCGACACGACCGGTAGGGCGTGCGGCGGCCTCTGCGCCGCCTGCCAGCGCATGTACGGCTTCCAGCACGGCCAGCTGGACTTCGCCCTCGACGAGCTGGCGCCCAAGAAGACGTGGCCGCAGAAGCTGGACGAGCTAATGCGGTACTTCGAGGATGACTCGCAGCTGCGGGACATCCTCGTCACGGGCGGCGACGCGCTGATGAGCACCGACGCCGCCTTGGAGCGCATCCTCGACGCGATCTACGAGATGGCCAAGGCCAAGCGCGACGCCAACAAGCGGCGCGAGCGAAAGTACGCCGAGCTCGTGCGCGTGCGGCTCGGAACCCGGCTCCCGGTATTCCTGCCGCAGCGCATCACGCCGGCGCTGGCCGACATCCTGGCGCGGTTCCGCGAAAAGGCGGCGAAGGTCGGGGTCAGGCAGTTCCTGATCCAGACGCACATCGAGTCGCCGATGGAGGTGACCCCCGAGGCCCGCGATGCCGTCGCCCGGCTGCTCGGCGCCGGCTGGATCGTGACGAACCAGCTGGTGTTCACCGCCGCCGCGTCGCGGCGCGGGCACACGGCGAAGCTGCGCGAGGTGCTGAACGAGATCGGCGTGCTGCCGTACTATACCTTCGTGGTCAAGGGCTACCGGGAAAACGCCTTCAACTACACTCCCGTCGCGCGGGTCGTGCAGGAGGAGCTGGAGGAGAAGTCGATCGGGCGCGTCCCGGAGCGCTACCACGAAGCGGTGCAGGCCCTGCCGGATCAGCCGAAGCGGCTGGTCCACGAAGTGAGCAACCTGCGGGGCAAGTGCTGCGTGCCTTTCCTGGCCACCGATCGCAGCGTGCTAAACCTACCGGCGGTGGGGAAGAGCCTCACCTTCCGCGTCATCGGCATCACCCGCTACGGCCGCCGCGTGCTGGAGTTCGACCACGACCGCACGCGTGCCCACAGCCCCATCATCGACCAGATGGGCAAGGTAATCGTGATCGAGTCCAAATCGATCGGCGAGTACCTGACGCAGTTGAACGAGATGGGCGAGAGGGTGCCGGAGTACGAGAACGTCTACGGCTACTCGATGGGGCAGACCGAACAGCGCATGCCGCTGTACGAGTATCCGACCTACGACTACATGGTGACCGACGAGATCACCAACCTCGAGCTGCCGGAGGAGGGCGAAGCGCTGCGCGCGGCGCCGCGTACAGCCGAACCCGTTGGGACGGACTAGCCGTTCACTCGTGCCGGAGCGCCTCGACCGGATCGATACGCGTCGCGCGAACGGCGGGCAGCAAGGCGGCGCTCAGGGTCGCCCCCGCGAGCACAATCGCTGAGGCGGCGAAGGTCGGAATGTCGAACGCCCCGACCTCGGTGAGCGCGCTCGCCAGAAAGCGCGCCAGGATCAACCCGCCGGCTGCCCCAATCACTATGCCCGCCGCGACCATTCGCCCGCCTTCGGCAACTACGCCGCACAGTATTGTTCCCCGATCGCTTCCTAGGGCCATCCGCACTCCGAACTCGCGAGTGCGGCGGCTGACCCCGTACGACATTGAGCCGTAGATGCCCAGACTGGCGAGCAGTAGGGCGAAAGCAGCGAAGACGCTGCCCAGCATCGCCGCCTGGCCCTGGCGACCGTACGATGCGGCGTAAAGGTCCTCGGCCGTGATCGCATCGAAGATGGGCAGGGCGGGGTCGACGTTTAGCATGGCCTCACGAACCGCTGATATCGCGGGCGCCCCCGTCCTCGCACTTCGCGCGGCGAAAACCGCGCGCCCGGCCAGGAACGAACCCGCGTGTTGCGCGTATGGCATGTACCACGTCTCGGCGACCTCGTAGAACTCGCGCACATCGCCCACGACCCCGACGATCGTCATCCAGGGCGCGTCCGCGCCGGCGCGGCCATTGCGCACGCGCGCGCCGATCGGATCCTCGCCCGGCCAGTAGCGGCGCGCTAGCGCCGCGCTGATAACGACGACGGGTGGTGAACCCGCGCGGTCGGACTCGCTGATCCCGCGGCCGCGAAGCAGCGGGATCCCCACCGCGTCGAGAAACTCCGGCGTCACCATTCTCGAGTTGACCAGACTTCGCTGGCCGGGGATGGCCTCGCGGCCCTGGATGAGGACTTCGGCTACCGCGTTGGCGCGGGCTGAAGGGAACATCGTTGTGGCGCCGGCGGCGGCTAGCCCGGGGATGCGTTCGAGCTCGGTCGTCGCCGCCGTCATGAAGGCGATGCGGGACCCGGCCGTCGGATACTCTTCCCGGCTCAGGTTCACCGTGAAGGTGAGCAGTCCGGCGGGATCGTAACCGAGGTCGGCGGAGTGCAACCGCTGGAAATCACGCAGCATGAGCCCGATGCCGCTCAAAAGCGTGAGCGCCAGGGCCAGCTCACCGACGACGAGAGCGCGTTGCAGCCGGCGCACACCCTGTCCGCCGATCGACCGATCGGCTGAGTAGA
>CP070648.1:4408964-4414133 GCA_020354555.1 Armatimonadota bacterium
GCGGCTGTCGTACAACCCCGAGTGCCCGCCGCGCGTGTGGGATGAAGCATTCAACCGCCGCTTCGGCGACGCCGGGCCGGATGTCCTCGATATGACGGTGTGGATGAGCCGCATCGTGCCCCTGATCTACGCCGCTCACTGCCTCGGGCCGGATCACCGCGACATGGCGCCGGAACTCGAGACCGGCGGCGACATCAACGAGTTCGGCGCGGTGCAGGCATTCGACGATACGACGATTTCCTCGCCTGCGGAATACGCCGAGGAGGTCCTGGCGCGCCGGCCCTCCGGCCGCATGACCCCGCTCGACGCCGCCGCTCTGCTGCTCGAGCGCTCGCAGAAGGCGCTCGCCGCGGCCGAAGCGGCGGACCGCTCGCTGCGAAATCTCCCCGACAGCTCCCCGGCGTGGCAGGAATTCGACTGCCTGCGCGCCGATGCCGACGCGCGGTCCCATCTCGCGGGGTATTATGCGGAGAAGCTCCGCGCCTCCGTAGAACTGGAGCTGTTCAACCGGGCGAAGCACCTGCCCCACCTCGACGCGGCTCGCGCCTACGCCGCCCGCGCGGCGGATGAGTGGCGCGCCCTGGCGCAGGTCACCGGGCGCCACTACCGCCCGTTCCCCGACACCTTGCGCATGCACACCCAGAACTTCCACTGGCGCAATCTCACGAGCACGGTCGAGCAGGACGTCGCCAAGCTCGATGCCATGAAGGCGTCGCTGTTCGCCGATCTGCCCGCTGCCGGCGAGCCGCCGCTCATCGGGCACGTGCCGATGCTGCGCCTCGAACCCGGTCGCAGCCTGCGCGTGGAAGCGACCGTGCTCAGCGCGGCCGATGTCGAGTCCGCCGTGCTTCACTACCGCTCGCGCGGCGGAGACTTCGCGACACTGGCAATGCGCCCGGCGCAGGGCGAGCGCAGGTACTTCGCGGTGATCGCGGGGGCGGATATTGGCGCGGGGCGATTGGAATACTACATCGAAGTCGCCGGCGGCGGCGCGACGGCCGTGTCACCCGAGCAGGGAGCGAATCTGCCGTACGTCGTCGAGGTCAGCGCGGACGCGGAGGCGCCCGGCATCTCTGACCTCCGCGCGGATCATGCGCCGGGCGCGGAGACCGCGGAGATCAGCGCGGTGGTGGCCGACGCCTCGCCGCTGCGCTCGGTGCGCGTGTACTACAAGCCGCTGCCATCAACCGTCAAATGGCAGTCGGCGCCGATGACCGAGCGCGACGGCCGCTTCCGCGCCGAGGTGCCGGTGACCTCCGAGGGGCTGCTGTACTTCGTCCGCGCGGTGGACGCCGCGCTCAACGCCTCGATGTCGCCGGACTTCCTTGGCGAGACGCCGTACCGCGTCATCGCGCCCTGGCCGCGCGAGGGGGAGGGGAACAGGTACACCCGCGCGCAGTGACAGGGGCGGCGCGGGGGAACGTCGAAACACGTGACGGGGATTCCGGTGTGGAGTCTCGGGTATTACCGGAGCACCGGTAATCACCGCAGACTCTTCCGGACGAGGTTCGCTTGGGAGAGGCGCCGCCCCGTGCGTCCTCCCATAATGCACGAACCTCGATAGTAAGGAGTTCGAAGTGGTTCTGCGTACGATCGGGATTCTGACGTTGGTGACAATCGCTGCGATGCTCGTCGCCGGCTGCGGCGGCAGCTCGGCTACCGGGCCGGGCACGGCGATTATCGGGCCTGCCGGCGGGCGCCTCGAGGCGGGCGGGCTCATCGTGGACTTCCCGCCGGGCGCGCTGCCCGCTGACTTCACGATACTGGTTACGCCTCTCAGCGCGGGGCAAGTTCCCGCGCCGCCCGACGGCCTGGCGGTGATATCCGCGGCGCGTTTCGAGCCGGCCGGCCTCCAGTTCCTGCTCCCGGTGACCATCACGTTCCCCCTGAGCGCGCGGCTCCCCGCGGGGCAGACGCTGACGCTCTATGAGCTTCAGAACAACACCTGGCAGGACAGCGGCTTCAACGCGGTCGTCTCCGCCGACCGGCGCACGGCGGCGGCCGAGGTGAGCCACTTCAGCATCTACGCCATCTTCGGGGATTACGCCCCGCTCGCCGTCGGCGCGTCGTGGACCTATCACTGGATTCTCCAGACGACGCCTGCGGGCGGCGCCCCGAACCCGCCCGAGAGCGGCACCGTCACCGCCACCATCACCGGCACCGAGGAGGTTGGCGGACTGACGACGTTCGTGTGGAGCGAAAGCGCGCCGTCGAACGTCACGCTGTGGCTGCACCGCACCGACGCCGCGCCGTACGAGCTGCTGCTCGCCGCAGTGCAGATGGCGAGCGAAGCGCAAGAGGTGCTCGACCCGCCGGCGCGACTGCTCTCCCTTCCGCCCATCGCGGGGCAGACGTGGGAGGTGGCCTCGGTGATGGACGTGACGGCGACCGCGACGGTGAGCGCCGAGACGATCACCGTCGGCAGCGTCGAGTACGATACGATGAAGGTGCACATCGCGCCGCCGGACCTGGCGCTGGGCTATCTCGACATCTGGTACGCGCCGAACGTGGGCATTGTCAAGCGCAAGGCGGCGGAGGTGGATCCCGGCGTCATCACCACGGTCATCGAGATGGACTTGCAGTCCTACTCGCTGCCGTGATGCAGCTGCTCGGTCTGCACTCGCTGGCGCAAGTGTCGCAAGGGTATCGTGCGTGGTCCCGCAGGGGAGCCCCTCCGTTCACCCTGAGCAAGGTCGAAGGGCGGGCTCCCCGATCGAGGCTGTTGCGTAATCCGCTGGTTCGTGCTTGACGGCCCCCGAAGCTGTCATTCAGAGCGTCGCGCCGAGCGTGCTTGCCCGCCTTAGCTTCAGCGGTGGCGGGAGCGAGGCGCCAAGCGAAGAATCTCGGTACCGTCGAAGCAACTTACGCAACGGCCCCCATGACTGCGCCTACTCGGTTGACGATGATTGACGCCTACGACTTCGGTCGCATTGTGATCGACGGCCGCGAGTACACCGGCGACGTCATCATCTATCCGGACCGCGTGGATGACTCGTGGTGGCGTGCGGAGGGGCATCGCGTCAGCATGGCCGATCTTCAGGGCGTGCTGCGCGAGAACCCCGAGGTGCTTATCATCGGCACCGGCGCGTCGGGGTTAGTCGAAATCGGTGATGACGTGCGCGAGCACCTCGAATCCGCGAAGATTCGCCTGATCGCCGCGCGGACTGCCGAGGCGTGCACGCACTACAACGATCTCGTGCGGGAGCACCGCGTCATCGCCGCCCTGCACCTAACGTGCTAGACCAGGACGCAGCGCGACCGTCGCGCACGAGCCGCGCGTATCGCAGCGAGTTACTGCCGACAAGGAGGCACCATGAACCGAGGATTCATTCTGCTCTGGGCGTTCGTCGTTTGCATCGCAGCGGCCGCCGCCGGGTGCGCGGCACAGGAGACGGCATCCGCGCCGCAGATCTCCGCGCTCGCGTTCTACCAGTACGACGCGAGCATTCCGATCGATGTCGAGCAGTCCGAACTCAAGCGCACCGACGACTTCGTGCAGTACCACCTCTGGTACACCAGCGCCCACGACCAGCGCGTCTCGGCGCTGCTCACTGTGCCCACCAAGGTCGAGAAGCCGCCGGTGGTCTTCGTCCAGCACGGCTATGGGGACTCGAAGGAAGTTGATTATGTCCAGTGGCCGACGGTCTTCCTCGTGCAGCAGGGCTACGCGGTGATATCCATTGACGCGCAGTACCACGGTGAGCGCAAGAAGGACAACCGCCAGCAGGCGCTGTTCAACAGCCGCTCGCCGGCGATGCGCGACGCCTTTGTGCAGACCGTGATTGACATGCGCCGGGCGGTTGATTTTCTCGCCGCGAGCGACGACGTTGACGCCGACCGCCTCGGTTACCTCGGCATGAGCATGGGCGCGATGCTCGGCGCGGTGTTCTGCGGCGTGGAAGAGCGCGTGGACGCGTCATGCCTCGTCGTGGGCGGCGGCGGCCTGGCGAGGTTCGCGGGCGCAAACCTCGATGCGCAGGGGGAGACGAACCTGAAGATCATCGACCCCGTGCACTACGCGGGCATGATCTCGCCCCGGCCGCTGCTCATGATCAACGGGCGCAAGGATACCCTCGTTCCGCCCGCGGCCGGCGAGGCGCTGTTCGAAGCCGCGCGTGACCCCAAGCGCATCGAGTGGTACGACGGCGGCCACTACGACCCGCCGCTCGACAAAGTCCAGGCCTGGGTCACCGAGTTCTTCGCCGGGAATGTGAAGGGATCGTAAACCACCGTACTCCAAAAAAGGCCTGGCCGCGCGCACCGAGACCGGGGCGAGCACTCGACGCTACCATGGAGTGCGGCGATTCATCGCCGCTTTGCTACCGGCAGCTCCGCTGCCGCCCGGAAAAGCGGGACTGAAAGTCCCGCACTCCAAAAGGACCGGCCGCTCGCGCCGAGACCGGGGCGAGCACTCGACGCCATTATGGAGTGCGGCGATTCATCGCCGCTTTGGTACCGGCAGCTCCGCTGCCGCCCGGAAAAGCGGGACTGAAAGTCCCGCACTCCAAAAGGAGCGGCAACGCGCGGCGTTACCCCCTGCTTGCCCGCTCCGGCAGGTGATTCCACGACCGAAGCGAACATACCGCGGAATTCCACGGGAGGCTTCGACAGGATGAAAATCGGCGCGATGACTGCTTCGTTTCGCACGCCGTTTGCGAAGAGCCTGGAGGCGGCGGCCGCGCTCGGCGCGGATGGCGTCCAGATCTGGGCGACGAGCGGCAGCGGCGAACTCGACCCCGCCGCCACCACGGACGACGACATCCGCGAGTTGCTGGCGACGCTCAAGCGGCTCGACCTCGAGATATCCGCGCTGTGCGGCGACCTCGGCCGCGGATTCACGCGGCCCGATCATCTGGCGGAAGACATCGCGACGACCAAGCGCATGATGGACCTCGCGGAGCGGCTCGGCGTCACCGTCATGACGTCACACATCGGCGTGATACCGGAAGACCCCGCGGCCCCGGAGTATCGCACCGCCGCCGAGGCGCTGGAGGACATCGGCGCCCACGGCGACGGGATCGGGGTCGTCTTCGCCAGCGAGACGGGGCCAGAGTCGGGGGCGGCGCTCGGCGCATTTCTACGCGGCCTGCGGACGAAGTCCATCAAGGTCAACTACGACCCGGCGAATCTGGTAATGAACGGCTTCGACCCGGTGGAGGGCGTGTACGA
>CP070648.1:4414233-4416932 GCA_020354555.1 Armatimonadota bacterium
AACGCGGCGATGGACTTCATCAGAGACAATCGCGGAGAGCCCTTCCTCGCCTACTTCTCGACAAACGCGCCGCACTCGCCGCTGGAGGTGAGCGAGGAGTACAGCGCGCCATACGTCGCGCTGGGTCTCGACGAGAAGACCGCGCGCGTGTACGGGATGATCACGAACATTGACGAGAACGTGGGCCGGGTGCTGGAGCTGCTGCGCGAACTCGACCTCGACGACAATACCATTGTCATCTTCCTCACCGACAACGGGCCATGTGCATCCCAGGGCCCGGAGCGCTTCAACGCTGGGCTGCGCGATCGCAAGGGGACGGTGTACGACGGGGGGATTCGCGTGCCGTGTTTCGTGCGGTGGCCGGCGCGGCTGGAGGCGGGGCACGAGGTTCAGGAGATTGCGGCTCACATTGACGTGTTGCCGACGGTGCTCGATGCGTGCGATGTGCCCGTGCCGGACGGGCTTCGGTTCGATGGCGTGAGCCTGCTGCCGTTGATGCTGGGGACGGCACGGCGATGGCCCGACCGCATGCTGTATTTCCAGTGGCACCGCGGCGACGCGCCGGAACTCTACCGCAACTGCGCGGCGCGATCGCAGCGGTTCAAGCTCGTCAACGGTCAGGAGCTGTACGACATGACTTCCGACCCGGGCGAGAGTGAGGACGTCGCGGCGCGGCATCCCGACGTCGTCGCGAAGATGCGGACGGGGTATGAGGAATGGTTTGCCGAGGTCAGCGCGCCGCCCGGCTACGCGCCGCCGCGGATCCACCTCGGAACGCCGCACGAGGACCCCGTGACCCTGACTCGCCAGGACTGGCGCGGCGCAGAGGGTTGGGGTGATTCGGACCTCGGCTATTGGGAGGTGAAGGTCGCGGCGGCAGGCGAGTACGACGTGACGCTGAGATTCGCGGCCGCAGAGGGCGGCGAGGAAGCCCACTTCCGCCTCGGCGACGTCGTCCGGCGGGAGCGCCTGGAAGCGGGAGCGACGTCGTGCGTCTTCGCGGGTGTCAGCCTGATGGCGGGCGACGCGCGGCTGGAGGCATGGCTCACCGCGGGCGGGAAACCAGTGGGCGCGAGATACGTTGACGTGGAGCGCGTGCCGCCCGGAGAAGCGCCGGCCGCGGAGGCGGAGGGCGCGGGTTAAGTCGCCAGGCCCAGCCACCACTTCACGACGACGGCCACGACGTAAGCGGTGACGAAGATGACCGTCAACTGTTCGCGGTTCCCGAGGAAGACGCGCCAGCTCCAGCGGCCGGTCGCCTTTGGGTAGGGCGTGAGCCGCGGCAGCAGAGGGGGCACGGACCGGTTGTACTCCCAGTATTCCTCGCCGAAGGCCTCGGCGAGGCGTTCCGGCTCTTTCGTCTCTTTGCGCGGCATGTAGGCGAAGAGGAAATAGCCGAGGCCGACGATGAGCAGGGCGATGCCGACGATGCCGCCGACGAGACCGGAGATCCCGATTATGAGGAGCATGCGCCCGAGGTACATGGGGTTGCGGGTGTAGGCATAGGGCCCGCCGGTGGCAAGCCGCTCGTTTCGCACCAGGTGGCCGGCGGACCAGATGCGCGCGCCTTCACCGAGGATGACAAAGACGAGACCGATCGCGAGCCACGGCATGCTCGGCGCGGACAGAAGGAACGCGACGACAAGCAGCGCGGGGATACTGAACGACTTGAGCAAGCCGCGGAGCGGTTTATGCGGCCAGCGAACCAGACGTTCGCGGGATGGCGTGGAGTCATTCATATCAAGCCTTGGCGACACGAGGGATGCCTGCCTGGAGCGACATCGGCAGCGCCCAGAGATCGCGCAGGTGCTAGTGCATTCCAGGCGGCGGGGCGCAATCCCTGCGCATTGCGGCGACGTCGCTTGCCCGCTCGCGGCGCGGGCAGTCTACGACGTCCACCCCTAGTCCCGCCGGCGGCGTCGGCGCAGCGCCTGCCTCATGCCCGCGATGGCGCGATGCAGGCGAGGCCGCTCGAGCGAAGCGCGGTCGCGCTCGGTCAACAAGCCGGGGGCGTACTGCCGCTTGAGCTTCGCGAGCTTGCGGCGATCAACCAGCAGTGCCTGGCGGTAGAGCCATCGGCGGATGAACGAACCACCCTCGAGTTGAGCGACGGCGAAGTCCACGAGATACGGCCCTCGCTGCGCGCTGATAAGGATGTTATCCGGGTGGGGGTCGCCGTGAGCCACGCCGTGTTGGTGCATCTCGTCGAAGAGGTCGGAGAGACGGCGAAAGATCGCCTCCGGTGGGCGGGCGTTCGAGGGATCAGACAGCGGCGTCGCTTCGGCCCACACGGTCGCGAAGGCGTCCTTGTCCACCCAACCCGCGAAGTCGGGCACGGCTGAGACGGGCAGCAGGCGGCGGAACGCCTCCGCTTCGCGCCTGAGCAGCCACGAGCCGACGGTGCGCCGATACCAGGCGGGCTGGGAGGACTGGTCCTTGACCACGTAGCGCCGGTCGCCGTGCTCGACGAGGAACACTGCGGGCTTGGTCCAATTGCGCGGCGTGTGGAGCAGCACGCGGCTGCGCCACGTCGCGGAGTCGCGGCTAAACGGTGCGGCAGGCGTGCGGTTGCGTGTGATGGTTGCGGGAGGCAAATGCCGTCCAACCGGGCAGCCAGGTGCCCACTCGAAAGTCACGTCGGGCTCAACCCGAGTTCTACTGCATTATGATTTCCGCTCGACCGGATGGCAGTCCTGTTC
>CP070648.1:4417032-4464947 GCA_020354555.1 Armatimonadota bacterium
GCCGCAGCACGCCGGAAGAGGTGCGTTCGCACGGGAGTCGAATCCACAACGGCGTTCCGGCAAGCGCGGCGCTTGCCGCAATCCAGCAAGGGAGAATGAGATGGCAGGAAGTACGATTCGCGCTCTGGCCTGGTCCGAGATGTCGGAGCCGGCCAACGTCTATCCCAACGGTATCAACGGCGCCTTGGCGGAGCACCTGAATACGTGCCAGGGCATCACCGCGAAAACGGCGCAGATCGGCGACCCGGATCAGGGCGTCCCCGAGGATGCGCTGGCCGAGACCGACGTGCTGTTGTGGTTCGGGCACGTCAAGCACGGCGACGTCACCGACGAGACCGTGGCCCGCGTCGTGAAACACGTCAAGGAGCGCGGCATGGGCTATCTCGCGCTGCACTCCAGCCACTTCGCCAAGCCCCTCAAGGCGCTCCTCGGCACCGCCTGCTCGTTTCGCGCCTACGTCCATGACGGCAAACCCGGCCGCATCCTCGTCGCCGCGCCCGATCACCCCATCGCGAAGGGAGTCGCGGACTTCGTCATCCCCAACGAAGAGTGGTACGGCGAGCCGTTCGAAGTGCCGACCCCGGAGGCGATCGTGATCGCAGGCGTCTACAACGATGACACGGAACTCACGCGCGACGGCCTGGTGTGGACGGTCGAGAAGGGCCGCGTGTTTTACTTCCGGCCGGGGCACGAAACCTACCCCATCTTCGTCATGCCGCAGGTGCAGAAGATCGTGGAGAACGGCGTGCGGTGGCTGGCCGGTAAAGCGTAAGCCGGAGCGGCCGGTTCCCAAGGCGCGCCACAGAGTCGCACAACCGTTCGGCGAACAGCGGCGGGGGCGCTTGTGACCAGACACGAGCCCCCCGCCGCGCGTTAATTGACACCCCCCTGCGGGTCTGCTAGAATGCACGCGCGCTCGGATGTGACGCGGCGCGCGTAGCCCAAATGCGCGCGCTGCAATCCCGATCGAGGACCGACCATTGCGACGGCGTTCATGCGGATGCGCTTGTGGGCGAGCCCCCGGCAAGGCCCGACTCCCGGTGGTGATCGGGCTTGTCATCCTCGCCGTCGTAATCGTACTCGCCGCCGTGCTGATCGCCGGACGCGACCGGACGCCGCCTCCGCCCCCCGTGCCGCCGCCACCGCCCGGACCGACTCAGAGCGCCCCGGACGCGGCGCGCGAGGCCGTGGTCACCTACATGCAGCACCTCCAGCACGGCGAATACGCCGAGGCCCACGCCCTGCTTTCCAAGGAGTCGCGCGAGCGCCATCCCCTGGATAAGTTCCAGCGCCAGGCGGAGCAGAGCGTCACCTTCTATGATCTGTCCTCCGCCCGCGTCAAGCTCACCAAGCCGGGGCGGGCCGAGGTGACCCTCCGCCAGGAGGAAGACCCGGCATCGGCGACGGTCATCGCGGTCCGAGAGGATGACGCGTGGCGCGTCGTGTACCTCGGCGGACGCCCAAGCCAACCGTATCCCTAGCGCGTTCCCGCAAAGGCTATGACGCGTATCTCCAACCCGATCCGTGGGCTCATCGGTTCGACCTTCAGGCCCGTCGTGCAGGTCTTCGACTTCCTGCGGGCGGTTGCCCGCGACTATTCCGCAAAACGGCTGTCCATCATCGCTGCCGGGCTGGCGTACTACACGTTCCTCGCGTTCTTCCCCTTCGTGCTCGTCATGTTGGCGGCGGCCGGGTACGCGCTCGGCTCCTCGGAGCAGCAGTACCAGGTGGTGGAGAACGCGCTGACCAGGGCGATGCCCACCGCCGGTCTCCGGATCCGGGAGCAGCTCGACACCATCGTCGCCAACCGCGCCGTGGTGGGCGGACTGGGGCTGCTCGCTCTGGTGTGGACCGCCTCCAACGCCTTCGCGATCATCATCCAGGCGCTGCGGATCGTGTGGGAGGTGAAGGTGCCGTCGAGGTTCGTCGTCATGCGCCTGCGCGCCCTGGCGCTCCTCGCCATCGCCGTGGTCTTCCTCCTGCTCTCCGTGCTCGCCAGTTCGGCGATGCCTGTCGTAGCGCACCTTCCCATGGCAGGAGTTGTGCGGCGGCTGGGTGAATTACCATTACTGTGGTGGCTCGCGTCGGCGGCGCTGTCGCTCGCGATAAGCTTTCTCGCCGTTCTCGTCCTGTATCGGATCGTACCGACGCCGCAGATCAAGCTGCGCCACGAGGCGGCGGGGGCGGCCTTCGCCGCGGTTTCGTGGGAGCTTGCCAAGAGCGGATTCGCCTGGTACCTGCAGAGGTTCGCCAATTTCGACCGCGTCTATGGCCCCGTCGGCGCCATCGTCATTCTGCTGCTGTGGATCTACATATCGGCGGTCATCGTGCTCGTCGGAGCTGAGATTGCAGCGGTCTACGCGGTGCGCGAGCGGGGCCCCGGCCCCGACCAAGCCGCACGATCCGCGCGATTGATGGAGATCCTGGGGGAGACCGAGCGGTGATCGGCGGACGGGACGTCCCGGGCCGCCATCGAGGAAAGCATCACGGCGCCGCCGGAACCGCCACCGGCCGACGCGGCGCCGAGTGTCACGCTGAAAGGAAAGAGACCTGCGCCGCCAGCGCCGCGACGAGCGGACCTGGCGCCGGCGCGAACCGTTGAGGGAGGGATGATGAGAGTAATACTCACCGAGGAAGTGCCCAACGTGGGCATGCCTGGCGAGCTGGTTGATGTTGCCGCGGGCTATGCGCGCAATTACCTGTTGCCGCGCAAGCTCGCGATTGCGGCGACCAAAGGCAGCGTCAAAGCACTCGATCACCACCGGCGCGGCATCGAGTCGCACCAGAAGAAGAGGGCCCAGAGCGCGGCCGCGGTTGGCGAGCGCGTGAGCGCAACGCCGATCACTATCTCCGCCAAGGCCGGGGAAACGGGCCGGCTCTACGGGTCTATCACCAGTGCCGCCATCGCCGAGGAAGTGCATCGCACCCTCGGCCTGGAATTGGACAAGCGCAAGATCGAGATTCCGGAGCCGATCAAGGTGCTCGGCGACCACGAGGTGAAGGTGCGCCTGCACCGCGATGTTCAGGTGCCGTTGACGGTCACCGTCGTGGCTGAGAGCGCGCCCGAGGAGGCCGCAGCGCCTCCGGCCGAGGGCGAGCCCTCGGCGACGGAGGACGCTGCACAGGCGCCCGAAGCTGCAGCCGCTGAAGCGCCGGCTCCTGCGCCTCCTGCCGAGCAGCCGCCCGCAGCCGCGCCATCGGCGGAGGATGACAGTGGCGCGGAGGCTGGGCAGGAACCCGCCGCGTCGGCCGGCGAACAGGAATCTACGCCGGAGTGATCTCGGCGGCCGGGTAGGTGGAGGGATGCGCCGGCGGGCCGTCCGTCGGGAACATCACGAGCCCGGCACGCCTGCCCGTGCCCGGGGATGCACCAATCGCGGGCACGCGCCGTAGTCCCGGGGGAGCGTCACATGGATACCACATCTGGCGGGCCCGCTCCGCGCTCTGGAGCGGCCGCCGCCGCGGATAGTGCCACAATCCTAGATCGAGTGCCGCCGCGCAGCGAGGAGGCTGAGCAAGCCACGCTCGGCGCCATGCTGCTCGAGCGCGAGGCCATCGCGCGCATCGTCAACATCGTTCAGCCCGGCGACTTCTACACCGACGCCCACCGCAATGTGTTCAACTGCGTCGTCGAACTCTTCAACGAGGGGCAGCCGGTGGACGTGGTCACCCTGGCCGAGCGGCTGCGGGTGCGCGACCTGCTGGAGCAAGTCGGTGGGCAGGCGTACCTGGCGCGCCTGCTCGACGCCGTGCCCACCGCGGCGAGCGCCGAGCGCTACGCCAACATCGTGCGGGACAAGGCGATCCTGCGCGACATGATCGGCGCCGCAAACCGCGTGCTCGCCAAGTGCTACGAGGACAGCGACGACATCCCCGAGCTGGTGGATACGTGCGAGCGAGTCATCTTCGAGGCCGGCGAGCGCACCGTCGCCTCCGCCTTCACCTCCCTCAAGCCGCTGCTCAGCGAGACCTACGACCGCATCGAGAAGATGAGCCAGACCGGCCTGCCCGGCACCGGCCTGCTGACCGGCTTTGCCGAGATAGACCTCATCACTTCCGGGCTTCAGCCCGCCGATATGGTGATCCTTGCCGCGCGCCCTTCGATGGGCAAGACGGCGCTCTCCCTTAACATCGCCACGCACGTCGCCCTGCGCCACAATCTGCCGGTGGCTTTCTTCAGCCTCGAAATGGCGAAGGAGCAGTTGGCCTTGCGCACGCTGTGCTCCGAGGCTTCCGTGGATCAGCAGCGCATCCGCCAGGGCGAGGTGGACGACGACGAGATGGAGCGCTTGGTGCGCGCGACCGAGACTCTCTACCACGCCCCCATCTTCATTGACGACACCGCAAGCATGAGCGTGCTGGAAATGCGCGGCAAGGCGCGGCGGCTGCAGGCGGAACTCGGCGGGCTCGGCCTCATCGTCGTTGACTACCTCCAGCTCATGCACGGCCACGGGCGATACGAGAACCGCACCCAGGAGATATCGCAAATTGCCCGCGGCCTCAAGACGCTCGCGCGCGAGTTGCGCGTACCGGTGCTCGCGCTGAGCCAGCTCAGCCGCGCGGTCGAGCTGCGGCAGGTGCGCCGGCCCATGCTCTCCGACCTGCGCGAGAGCGGTTCCATCGAGGCGGAAGCCGACGTCGTAAGCTTCATCTACCGCCCATCATACTACGGCGCGGACGAGTTGAAGCGCGCGGACTACAGCTCCGATGACCAGAGCGTCACCGAGGTCATCATCGCGAAGCAGCGCAACGGCCCCATCGGCACCGCGCGGCTTGCCTGGATCGGGAAGTACATTCGCTTCCGCCCGCTGGAGGAACTGCACCCGGTCGAATAGCATCCCGGCCCGGAAGCGTTGGCGGAGGTAGGCGCGTCACGCCACCCGCGCCGATGCGCCGGGCGTCCGGCGCTGTCACTACATAACCGGGAAAGGCCCGCTGGCGGCGGCGCCTCCCGTGGGAGAGTGACTGACAATGGAGCATTATCGCATCGCCGCGGCGGCCGTCACCGGTCTTCTCGGCCTGTGCTTCCTGATCGGTTTCTTCAAGGCCTTCCTCGAGCGCATCTACCTCGGCCTGCTCGGGTTCAGCTTCATTGCCCTCGCGGCGGCGTTTCTCATAGCGGCGCCCGCCCTGGCGTGGCTCAAGATCGTGCTCCTCGTGGTTGCCGGGCTTCTCTTCGTTAGCGCGGCGTTCTTCGCGGTCGTTCAGACCATGGCACAGATGCGCCTCATTCAGGAGCGCCGCAAGGGCCTCGAGCGGGAGATGTGGGAGTACCTGGAGCAGCTCAAGCAGCGCGCCGCAGAGGAAGCGGCGGCCGCGGATACGGGGCAACCCGCCGAGTCGGCGGAGGCGAGCGACGGCGACACCGAGCCAGGTGATGCGGGCAGCGAGACCCAGGAGTAATCCCGATGCGCGTCGTGCTCGACCCGCATGCACCTGATTCCGTTTGCAGCGGGACGAGTCGGCCCTCGGCGGCTGCGGAGCCTGCCGAGCATGACTGCCGGGAGACGCGTTCGCTTCGCTCGGCGGTGGCGCGCGGGCGCGGGCCTGCGGTGTTATTCTGTCAGGAGAGGTGAGCGATGTTCAGGCTTGGCGTAATGACGGACGAGATCTCGCAGGATTTCGCGTATGCGGTGCGCGTGTGCCAGGAGTACAAGCTGCAGACCGTCGAGATCAGATCGGCGTGGGATAAGCCGCCCCAGGAGTTGGCCGACAAGGACGTCGCCGAGATCGCGCGCATCCTCGAGCCGACGGGGATGAAGGTCTCCAACATCGCCTCGCCGTTCTACAAGTGCGACATCGACGACGAGGCCGCAGTCAAGGAGCACCACCGGATTCTCGCCCGGTGCATTGAGGTCGGGCGCAAGCTGGGCAGCAACATTATCCGGGGATTCACGTTCTGGAATACCGGGCGCACCGAGGAAGTGTGGGGCAAGATACTGGAGCTCTACGAGAAGCCGGTGCAGATTGCCGCGGAAGCGGACGCCATCATCGCCATCGAAAACGAAGCCGCGACCAGCCTTGCCACCGCGCGGCTGCTCCAGCGCTTCCTCGCCGACCTCGACGCCCCCAACGTCAAAGCCCTGTGGGATCCGGCGAACGAGGTCTTTGCCGACGGCGGCGAGCGGCCGTTCCCCGAGGCCTTCCGCCGCATCGAAAAGGAGATGGTGCATTTCCACCTCAAGGACGCCCGCCGCAATGAGGACACCGGGCAGCCCGAGTGCACCCCGGTCGGCGAGGGTGTCATTGACTGGCAGGGGCAACTCGCCGACCTGCTCGCGTCAGGCTATGCCGGCGCCGTTTCGCTCGAAACCCACTGGCGCCCGCAGGCGCTGACTGAGGAGCAGTTGAACCGCCCCGGAGGCGCCGCGTTCTCCGAGTCCGGCGAATACGCCTCGCGCCTGTGCCTCGACAACCTGATGCGGATCATGAAGCAGGTCGCGGGGTAGCAAACAGCCGCCGTTCGCCGCGGGTGAATGCCGATTCGGGGTCCGACGACATCCCATCGTCAGCCCGGCAGGCATTTGCCCTGAACCGGCGTCGAAAGGCCCTCGCCTGCCAACTCCATCTGCCGCGCCGGCCCTCAGGTCTGCCAGGAGATGTCCACCGGCTCGCCCGAATCCGCGGACTGCTCCATCGCCTGAATGACGCGCGTCGCGGCGAGACCATCCTCGCCGGTCACCAGCGGCTCGCCGTCGTTGACCACACAGTCCACGAAGTGCCGGATACTCTCAACCGCGAACCCCAGCGGCTTGCCGTACACCGTGGGCTGAATGAACGTGTCGGGGAAAGCCGCTTCGTTCTGCGTGTAACGCTCCAGCATGCGGTGGTGGCTGCCGTCCACGTACAGCGCGCCCTGGTCGCCGACAATCTCGAACTTCAGGTCAATGATGTTCGGCGTCGTCTCGGGCAGGATCCACCCGTTCTCCATGAGCGCCGTCGCGCCGCTCGGGAACTCGAGGGCGGTCTGGTAGAAATCGGGAGTCTCGATACCGCGCGCGGTGAGGGTGCGCGCGCGCCGCATGCAGTAGACCCGATGCGGCCTCTCGCCGAGTAGCCAGTGCATCGTGTCCACGCTGTGGCTCGACAGGAACCACGCGACGGTGGACTTGCCCGCCCAGCTCAGCATCTGCGTCGGCACCCAGATCGTGTCGCTCAGCCGGTAGTACATGTACATCGGCGCGCCGATCTCGCCCGCTTCAATCGCCGCCTTCGCCTTGAAGAACGGCGGGCTCCACCGATTGTGGAAGTCCACCATCAGCTTGACCTTGGCTTGTTTCGCCGCGGCGATGATCTCCTCGCAGTCCGCGACGGTGAACGCGAGGGGCTTCTCGACCAGCAGGTGCTTGCCCGCGCGCAGCACCGCAAGCGCCGGCTCGACGTGCGCGAAGTCGGGCGTCGCGATGCCCACCGCGGCAATCGAATCATCGCCGGCGATCTCGTTGAAGTCGGTGCACCAGCGCTGCGCCCTCGCGCTCTGCGCGACCTCCTTCGCCCGCCCTTCGTTGGCATCGCACACCGCCGCCAACTCCACGTGTGGATGCTCCGCAAATATCCGCGCGTGGGTGCTTCCCCACGTCCCCGCGCCGATTACCGCAAACCGTATTCGCTTCATCGCTTCCTCCGTCTTACGTCGTCCGCGGCGCACGTCGTTCCGTGACACAAGCCCCATGTCATTCCGAGCCGCAGGCGGCGCTTGCCCGCCGGTGGCGAGGAATCTCGGCGGCGCATGACGCCCCCGCCCCACGCTGCCCTGCGATCCGCGCCGGGATCCCTGCCCGAGGCAGGTGAGCTTCGCTCGCTGTACGCGCCCTGAATGACAGACCGATGCGCCCTGCCGTTCCACGCTTTCGCTCACGGTGACGCGATACCTGCGCCGCGCCCCCGCAGCACCCGGCCCGGCAGCGCGCCGGTCAGCGCGCCGTCGCGCGCGACGATGCGCCCGTTGACCCAGACCCCCTTGATCCCCTGCGGCGGCTGGATCGGATCCTCGTACGTCGCCCGGTCCGCGATGCTCTCGGGGTCGAAGAGCACCAGATCCGCGTGCGCGCCCCGGCGCAGCACCCCGCGATCCGTCAGCCCCAGCCGCCGCGCGGGCAGCCAGGTCATCTTCCGTATCGCTTCGCCGAGCCCGATGACTTTCCGCTCGCGGACGTAATGGCCGAGCACGCGCGGGAACGTCCCGAACGCGCGCGGGTGGGGCTTGCCCCGCGCCCGCGGGCCGGCCGTCGCGCGCGCGGACGCGTCGCTGCCGACCATGACCGCGGGATGTTTCATCACCCGCTCGATATCCTTCTCACACATCGCGAAGCGCACCATGGACACGTGCCCGCGCTCGCGCACGATGAGTTCGATGACCGCCTCGGGTTCGCTCATCTCCAGCTGCCGCGCCGCCTGCGGCACGGTCAGCCCCTCGGCCCAACGATTCCCGTCGGCCTTGACCTGGGCGATGCGGACCTGCTCCCATGCCTCGGGCGGCAAGCCTTGGAAGTCCGCCGCGGCGCGCCGCCGCGTGTCCGCATCGAGCAAGCGGCGGCCCGCCGCCTCCGCCCCACCCTCCTGCGCCCACTCCGGCAGCAGCACGTACAGGCCGGTGCTCGTCGCGGTGTAGGGATACTGATCGGCGGCGACGTCCATGCCCGCCTGCCGCGCGAAGTCGAGCAGCGCCAGGCTGTGTTCGACCAGGCCCCAATTCGCCTCGCCGCACACCTTGTGGTGCGCGAGCTGTACCGCGCACCCGCTGCGACGGCCGACTTCGAGCGCTTCCCCGACCGCGTCGAGCAGTTGTCCCCTCTCGTCGCGCAGGTGGGTGGCGTAGAAGCCGCCCACCGCTCCCGCCGCGCGGCATACCTCGCCGATTTCGGCCGCGTCTGCAGACGTCTGCGGCGGGTAGATGAGCCCGCTCGACACGCCCACCGCGCCGGCACTCATGGCCGCGGCCACCTCGGCCTGCATGACACGGATCTCCTGCTGCGACGCCGGGCGCTGCTCGTAGCCCATCACCGCCGCCCGCACATTGCCGTATCCGACCAGGCATGCGAAGTTGAGCCCAATCCCGCCGGCTTCCAGGAGCGCCAAGAACTCCGCCAGCGTCTCCCACGTCACCGCCATGCCGAAGTCCGCCAGCTCGGCTTCGGCCTCGGCGCGTACCGCGTCCACCATCGGCGCGGGCGACCCCCCGCAGTTGCCGCCGACCTCCGTCGTCACCCCCTGCAGCACTTTGCTTTCGGCATGCGGCGCCGCGAGGAGCAGGTAGTCGGAGTGGCCGTGGATATCAATGAACCCGGGCGCCAGTGCAAGCCCCTCGCAGTCAATGACCTCATGCGCGCGCGCCCCCTCGGCGTCGCCGACGAACGCGATGCGGTCACCGGCCACGCCGACATCGGCCGAGAACGGGGTGGTGGCCGTGCCGTCGATCACCCTGGTCTTGCGAAAAAGGAATGTGAGTTCTGATGCTGCCATGGGTGCGTCGCGCGTCTGACACCGGGCCGCGCTGCCTGCTGCCAGCCGCGCGGATGATTCACCTCAAGTCGAAGTTCCAGCGCAGCAGCGGGTCGCCGACCCGCTCCATCCACTCCGCCAGTCTATCCTTCATCTGCCGCAGCGGGTCGGCGTAGTCCGCGTCCTCCGCCAGGTTGCGCAGCTCGAATGGATCCGCGCGCTCGTCGTACAGTTCGTCCAGACCATCGGGGTAATAGACGTACTTCCAGTCGTCGTCACGCACCATGCGCAGCGAGCACAGCGAGTACTCGTCCCCGTGGAACTGCGAGTAGATGCTGTCCGGCCAGTCGGGCTGCTCCCCGCACAGCCATGACGCGAGGGATCTCCCGTCACGCGAGCCGAGCGCCTCGACGCCCGCCGCCTCCAGCAGCGTCGCGGGCACATCAATCGCGCTCACGTACGCCTCGCACACCGCGCCTTGCTGCGACACACCCGGCCAGCGCATCACGAGCGGGATGCGATACAGCTCCTCGTACATGATCGCGCCCTTGTTGAAAATCTTGTGGCTGCCGGAGAGGTCGCCGTGGTCCGTGGTGAAGACGACCAGGGTATCGTCGCTCATGCCGAGGCCGTCCAGGGCTGCCAGTATGCGCCCGATCTCGTGGTCTATCAAGCTGGTCAGCGCAAAGTACCGCGCGACGTACACGCGCCACTGCTCCCACGGCGCGTCAATCCCGTTGCGCAGCACCGCGTAGCGCCAGTGCGAGCGCGGCTTGCCCTCGAATGTCTCGTCGAAGTTGCCCCACGGCGGGATCGTTTCGGGATCGTACCTCGCCGCCCACTCCGGCGGCACGTAGCACGGGAAGTGCGGCCCTTCGAACGAGCAGACCAGAAAGAATGGCTGCGCATCATCTCGCTTGTAGCGTTCGAGCGCCTCGATCGTGCGCGAGGCGAGGAACGCGGGCCGCAGTTGATCCCCGCGCGCGTTGGTGATCGCGGCCCAGGGCATGTCGCGGCCGCGCCGCACGCGGCCGACCGGGTCGGTCAGCTCCTGCCCGAAGCCGGTGCTGCGCAAGTACTCGCCGAAGCCGCGGCCTTCGATGTACTCCGTGTCCGCGAAGCCGCGCTCGGCCGCCTTCGCGGCCGACCCGATGTGCCATTTCCCGATGTACCCGCAGCGGTAGCCGCCGCGCGACAAGGCCTCGCTGATCGTCGGCACCTCGTCGCGCAGCTCCGGGCATACCGAGTCCTTGGCGTGCGTGTTATTGAGCATGCGATGGTTGTGCGCCCACAGGCCGGTGAGCAGCGACGCGCGCGCCGGCGAGCAGATGCCGACGGAGGAATAGTGCTTGACGAAGTTGACGCCGGATTCCGCCAGCGCGTCGGTGTGCGGCGTCCGGGAGATCTCGCTGCCGCAGCAGCCGGTGGCGTCGAACCGCTGCTGATCGGTCATGATGAACAGGATGTTCGGTCGGTCGGGCATTGTCGCGAAATCCGGGTCGGCAATCTACTTATCCGAGCCCACCATCACCGGCTGGGTGTACACCTTGCGCCCGTCGGCGTCCTCGACCTCCGCGCGGACGTAGATCTCGTCTCCGCGCACCGCGTACGACGCCTCGCCGCTCCCGCGATTGGCGCGCGCCAGTTGCTCCCCGCCGCGGCCGATGAAGCGGATCACCCTCGCGCCGTCGGCGGCGACTCGGTATTCGCTCCCCGCCTTCCCCTCCCCCCGGTTGACGTCCAGCACGAGAGCCGCGCAGCCCTCCTGCACCGCGATGAATTCGCCCCGGCGCAGCGCCTCCAGCACCGGCCACTGCTCCAACTTCCCGGCACGCACCTCGACGTAGCCGAAGCGCCCGAGGTGGCTGATGTGGTGGATGTCGGTCGCCTTCGAGCCGTAGAGCACCATCCCCTCCGCGAGCGCCTGGTCCCACAGCCGCACGGCGAAGACGACCTCCTCCGCCTTGCGCTCCTCCTCGTTGGCGTGGATCTCGATGATCCGCGCTCCCCGCGCGACGGCGTCGCGGATGTCATCCATCTCCCAGCGCCGGTCGGCGGGGTGGTTGATGCGAATCAGCGCCTTCGGAATCCGCTCGTTGATCTTGTCGAAGCCCTCGGGGACATGCCAGTAATCGGTTTCCGTGTCGGGGAACGGGATATGATTCGGCGCGATGCTGAGGTGGGCGTACTTGTCGGCACGCGAGAGGAACGCCTGCTCCGAGCCGTGGATGACCAGGAAGTCCGGCCGAGTCAGCGACCCCTGCGGCGGGATTATCTCCACCGGCTCCATGTCCTTGTACTCCAGGATCACGAAGTCATACCCCAGCTCCTGCAGCATGGGGATCGTGTCCGCCACCGGCACCTGCTTGACCCAGTGGTAGTGAATGTCGCCCTTGTACCAGGTGGAACCTCCGGCTGTGCGCATCAACACGTCCTTTCGCTTGGTTTGCTCATCATCCCCAGCGGGTTTGACTTTGACGGCGCGAGCACGGGCTCCTGCACCAGCGGGCGCGTGGCTTGACGCATTCCAGGGAAGGCAGCGCGCGGATCCCTCACGTTGCGCCCGGCTGCTCGACTCGAGCGCGGAACGCGATCAGATACACGACGGCGGACGAGACCACGGAGGCGGCGGCGACGAGGTACGCCGATGCAAGGCCCCACGCGGCCGCGATTGCGAGCCCGACCAGCGGGCCGCACGCTGACCCGAGGTCGAGCAGCGTCACGTAGGTGCTGACGAATCGGGCCCGGTCGCGATCGGTCGTCAGGTCCCTCACCGTTGCATCGAGCGCGGGCGCGACCGCCGCCGCGGCGACCGCCAGCAGCAACACCGCGCCGACGATCAGCGCCAGGTGCGTCGTTCCCGCGAGCAGCACGTGGCACGCGATCGCGACCAGCAACGCCGCCACGATGACGAGCCGCCTGCCCAAGACATCCGAGGCGTGCCCGAACACGGGCGAGAGCACCAGCGACAATCCCGGCCGCACGCCGATCAGGATGCCGGTCAGCGACGCTACGCCAAGCGTGAGGCCGAGCACCGGGATCGTCGCCCCGAGGCGCACCAGCAGGAGCCGGCCAAGGGTGGCGACGACGATGCTGCTGATCGCGAACAGGCTGCAGAAGCCGACCCAGCAGACCGCGACGCGGCGCGCTCGCAGCAGCCGCGCGTGGGCAGGCGGGTCGTCCGTCGCATACTCCGCGATATCCCCGTCGGCGATCGCGTCCGGGTCCGCGATTGCGCTCGTCGGTTCGCAGCGGGCGCCGCGCGGCGGCGGACGGCGTGCGGCAACGGCGGCGCCGGTGAGGCCGATCGCCGCGAACGCAAACAGCGCGCGGCTGAAGCCGATCGCATCCGTCAGCACACCGCCAAGGACGCTGCCGGCGAGGGTCCCGATGCGAACGATGGACTGCGAGGTGCCCATCACGCGGCCGATGTTGGAGGAAGACGAGGTCTCGTACGCGGTCTGGTACCATTCCAGCCGCAGGAACGACCAGCAGAAACCCCATAGGATGCGCAGCATGAGGAAGGCGAAAAAGCCCCGCGCGACGCCGTAGCCCGCCGTGATCGCCGCGCCGACGATCAGCGCGGCGAAGAACGGGATGCGCCGCCCGTGCTTGTCGCAGATGCGGCCCGCCCACGTGTTGGTCAGCAAGCGCACGAAGCGGTTGGCGGAGAGGATGACGCCGAGCAGACCCACACTCACCCCCACCGATTCCGCGCGCGACGGGAGCACCGCGTACATCGTGGCATCGCCCAACAGCGACAGCGCCACCGCCGCCGCCACCGCGAGCAGCCGCGCTTCCATGCCCTCGACCAGCGCCGCTAATCGCCGACGTACCACCGCTGCTCCATCGTCAGCGTTCCGCCCCACAGCCCGCGCAGCATCTCGCGCGCCTCCGCGCACACCGCGATCACCTGCGCGATGTCATTGCCCTGCAGCTCGAACACGATCGGTCCGCGAAAACCCACCTTGCGTACCGCCGCCGCCACCGCCGGATAGTCAATCACATTGTTGCGGTTCACCGGCACGTGCTCCATGAACCCGCCCCAGTAGTGAACGACCCCGTTGAAGTGGATCTCCACGAGCCGGTCGGCGAATTCCTCGATCAGCGCCGCCGGGTCAACACCCTGCATCGCCGTATGACCGAGGTCAATGTTGACGCCCATGTCCGGCACTTCCGCGAACACGCGGCGCAGCCGCCCGACCGCGCCGGTCTCGTACCCCACGCGCAGAGCGCGCCGCTCCGCGTACTCGACCGCCCGCCGCGCAAACGAAACCTCGTGCGCGAGCAGCTCCTCCTCGGGCCGAATGAAGCCCGGCGTCGCGTGGCCGGAATGAAAGGTGACGATCTCGACCCCCAGGTCTATGGCGAGGTCCATGCACTCGAAGTACTGGCGCACGGACTCCTCGCGGATGCCGCGATTCGCCGACGCGATGTTGAGGTCGAGATGCGGCGCGTGAACCGTGCTGAAGCGGAATCCCGCCAGGCGCTGCCGCAGCACCTGGCGCTGCTCGGGGAGAAACTCGCGCGGCCACAGGCCGACGTTGGGGATGTTGTGCGGGTGGCCGATTTGCGCCTGCGCATCGGCGGGCACGATCTCGAATCCGGCAAATCCCGCGTCGAGCACCGCGTCCGCCGCCTGCTCGAGCGTCTCGCCGTGGGTCGCCGGCATGAAGTGCGTCGAAATGCCGAACTGCTCCTCGATACTCTGGTCTGCCATGCCGCTCTCTTTGCTGTCTGACGCTCCGAGGTCCTTTCGACCGGGTTCACCGCCGCTCCTGCGGACGCCGGGTTACCCACACCCGCGGGTGGTCTGCTATAATCGGGGGGCTATGGATGGCAGTGCAAACCGCCGCGAGCCGCATGACGTCACGCTGCACGACGTGCGGCAACTCGTCCACCGCCGCATCGAGCGCTACCTGCGGCGCAGCCCGTATCGCTTGTTCCCCGACGAGACAGTCGTGCGTAGCCTCGTCACCCGCCTCGCGCGCAACCTCGTCGCGCACGGCCGCCAGTACTGCCCGTGCCGCAAAGTCACCGGCGACCGCGCCGCGGACCGCCCCAACATCTGCCCCTGCCGCACCCACCGCGCCGAGATCGCCCGCGACGGCCACTGTGAATGTCGGTTGTTCGTCAGCCAGGAATTCATCGAGCGCCGGTCAAACGATAAGCCGTAGGCAATCTCGGGCGAAGGGAGGAGAAACGATGTCACTCGCGATCGGAGATCAAGCGCCGGACTTCGAACTGCCGGGAGTGGACGGACGCAACTACACACTCGCCGACTTCGCGGATATCCCCGTCTTGGCCGTCATCTGGTCGTGCAACCACTGCCCGTACGTCGTCGCTTACGAGGACCGCATGGTGCAGCTCCAGCGCGACTACGCCGACAATGGCGTGCAGTTCGTGGCGGTCAATTCCAACGACGAGCGCCGCTACCCGGAGGACGATTTCGATCACATGGTCGAGCGCGCCCGCAGCAGGGACTTCAACTTCCCGTATCTGCGCGACGAGGCCCAGACGGCGGCGGAAGCCTACGGCCCGGCCGTGACCCCCGAGGTATTCCTCTTCAACGTGGACCGCGAGCTCGTCTATCGCGGGCGCATAGACGACAACCCCGACAACGCGGCGGCGGTGAAGAAGCACGACCTGCGCGAGGCGCTCGACGCGCTGCTCGCAGGCGAGGCGATACCGACGCCCCAGACCGATGCCGTCGGCTGCAGCGTGAAGTGGAAGTAGGCGGGGTCAACTCAGGCTGAGCACAGACGGAAGCAGCTCCTCGCCCCCGACTCGGTGCGACGGAACGGCCTTACGGCGGTGAGCATGGCACGAGGTCTAATGCGGGAGGCGGGCGCGCCGCGGGAGCGCGGCGCGGGCTCGGCCGATGCGGGGGCGGCGATCGCCTCAGGCGGCTGCCTGAATGATGCTCTGCAGGCCGGAAACGGACTCCTCGATCTCGCTGATCTTGTCATTGCAGCGCGCGATAAGCCGATTCGCCTGCGCCAGAGGGTCGGTCCGCTTGCGCCGGATCACCTCAATGGCGACGACCAGGCTCGCGGCGAACGCCAGCCCGCCGAGGATCAGCCACTTCTCACCATTCTTTGACATCGGAGTCGCTCCGCTGTGCAGCCCCCAGACAGAAAACGTCCGCGCAAAGCAACTGCGCCGACGGTTTTATACCCGAAACCAGCCCCGCCCTAACATTGTCCGGGCAGCGCTGTGAGCCTCGCGCGCGCTATTCATGCACGCCGCGCCTACCGCCGGACTGGGTGGCGCGCCAGAGCATCATGAATGAATCCAAGCTAGACTTCGTAGGTATTGTCGTCGCCGCCCTCGTCGTAGCTCTCGAAGATCCGCTTGACGAACGTCAACAGCTCGAGCGGGTTGAATGGCTTGGTGAGATAGCAGTCAACGCCCGATGCCCACCCGCGGAAGACGTCGGCGTCCTGCGCCTTGGCGGTCAGCATCACGACCGGGATGTTCTTCGTCTTGTCGTCCGACTTGAGGCGCTTCAGCACCTCGAACCCGTCCATGTGCGGCATCATGACGTCGAGCACGATCAGGTCCGGCTTGTCCGATGCCACCTTCTTTAACGCCTCTTTCCCGTCGAAGGCAGACACCACCTGGTACCCCGCGCGCTCCAGGTTGACCTGCACCAAACGCACGATGTGACGCTCGTCATCTACCGCGAGAATCTTCTTCTGCTTGGGCATCTAGCTCAGCCTCCTGCACCCCCGGCGCGAGTATAGCACAGCCCCTTGCCAGTGTCAACGCGACCCCCTCCAGAGCGAAGGGGGTCGCGAAACGGGATTCCGTCTTCGATTCATCACCTGCGCCCCGATCACGCCGCGCCGCCGCCCCCGTACCCGGCCGGCGCCGACAGCTCTCTCGCGCCGCCTCGGCGCGCCGGCCGCTAGAACATCTTGTTGTAGCTGACCCCAAGGCCGAGGTCGTCAAGATCGTTGAGCCACGCCGCATGCGCGCGGAAACCATAGCCGATGTTCAGTCGCGCGCCCAGATTGACGTCTGCGGTATCGTACTCGGCGATCAGGAACAGGCGATCGCCGAGCGCCGCCGACGCGGCGAGGAATATGCCGTCGAGGGCGCCGCCGGCGCCGCCGATGTGCGCCCGCAACCCCGTAACTTCGCCGTCGAACACGCGCGCGCGACCCGCCACGACTTTGCTCGCGACCACGTACACCGTGCTCTCGATCTCATCCGTCGGGTCGAGCACACCGACCGCCACTGCCGCGTGCGCCTCGGTTTCCGGCCGGATGCGGTACTTGGCATTGAGCACGGTCTCGCTTTCCGCCAGCTCGACCCTCGTCCGCAGCACGCCGATCTCGAGGTTGTCGCGCAGTCCCATGTTGGCCGCGTATGCCGTCTCGTCCCCGTCGGTGAGATCAACATTGAACCACGCGAGATTGAACTCGTTCAGGTTCAGGGTATCCGCGTCCGGCACCCGCAGCAACCCCGTGAACCCGAGGAATGACGGCGCCGCCGCAACCGTCTGCGCGACCAGTAGGGTTACGATAAACACTATCGCCAGTCGAGCCATAAAGACCTCCTTCCGACCGCTTTCCGCTGAAGCAGGCGGTTGTCCCAGGCGAATGCAAGCACCATATTCTCAAGCTCTGCACCTTATCCTCTTGCCCCAACGTCGGAAAACCCGCCCAAAGCGGCACAACTACGAAATGCTCGTCTTGCCGGTCCAGCGGAATCTGATCCGGCCCCAGCGGTGCCTCATAGTGCCGCTTGATCGTCCCGAACCGGTACGCCAGCGCCGAGCCGATGCGCCACACGGAGTACGCGACGACGATTGCCAGGAACGCCCACGCCGCTATCTTGAGCCAGCGATCCGTTCCCGGCTCGGACCACCGCTTTCGCATGCTACACCTTGCTCCCGCAGCCCTGCGACCGCTGATTCCCCGAGCGTCTGCGCTTCCTCGATGAGGTCTTCCCGCGACTGCGCGGCCCCCGCCTCGCGCAGCCGGGCGCCGACCAGCGATCCCGCGGTCTCCGCCCCCGCGGCCCACAGCACCTTCTCCAGGTACGCGGCGACCTCGCGCCCCTCGTCATCCGTTTCCGCCTCTTGTACGACCACCGCGAGCCCGCGCCGGTCGCCGGTCAGGCGCCGGTGATAGTCTCCGTCGAAGCTAAAGAACGCATAAAGGCGATCGATTAACGACTTCAAGTGCGCGCTGACGTGGAACCAGTACACCGGCGTCCCAAACACCCATACCTCCGCCCGCTCCAGCTTGCGGTACAGCGCCTGCATGTCGTCCTGAATCGCGCACCGCTTCGTCCGCGGTGCCTTGCACGCGTCACACCCCAGGCAGCCCTTCACGTCCAGCTCTGACACGAACACCAACTCGGTCGCCGCGCCGGCCTTCTCCGCGCCCTCGAGCACCTTGGTCAGCAGAAACGCCGTGTTGCCGTCGCGCCGCGCGCTGCCGCATATCGCCAGCGCCCGGATGCGCCCGCGCCCCTTACGCTTGACCGCCATCGAGCTTCACCTCCATCCCGTCGTATGCCGCCTCGACCCCGCGCTCCCGCAGCAGCTCCCCAAGCTCGTCGTGCGCCGGATTGTTGCGGTGCGAGAAATGGGTCGCGATAAACCGCCCGCCCGGCTTGAGCAGCCCCTCCTTCTCCGCTCGCGCCCGGTGCGCCGCGATTTCCTCCAGGTTGGTGTGCCCGGGCGACCGCTCCGAGCCCATCGTTTCCTCCATAATGATCGCGTCGAACTCGTGCTCCGCCAGCGCCTCCCACACCTCGTCCAATGGCTCACCGGTGTCGCACGCATAGAGGATCTTCCGTCCGCCGCGCGCCACCGCGTAGACCATCGGCGCTTCAGTCCCGTGCCGTGCCGGGAACGTCCACACCTCCGCGTCGCCCGCGGAGAACCGTTCGCCCGGGCCCACGGCGGCCGGCGTGACGACGAGTTCCTCGAAGCGCTCGAACGCCTCGATCTCGCGCGCCACCTCGGCCGGGCCGTAGATCGTGAGCAGCGGCAGCTCGCCGACCCGGAAGTGCGGATGCCGCCAGCGCAGCACGTCGAGGTCGAAGTGATCCGCGTGCGCGTGGGTGATGAGAACGGTGCGTAGGTGATGCAGGCGCAGACCGTAGGTGAGAGCCGCGTGGATCACATCCGGTCCCAGGTCAATCAGCAGATCGTCGTCAATCAGCAGCGACGAGCGGCACCGCACGCTGTGCCCGCCGATCTGCCGTGCGCGCTCGCAGTTCTCGCAGCCGCAAAACACCGCCGGGTACGCCTCCGCCGCGGCGGTGCCCAGGAACAGGAGCCTCATCACCGCACCTCGCTGTTGCACTTCGCCTGCAACAGATGCTCTCCTTCCGCCTCGCCCGTGGTTCCCCGCCTCCCCGAAAGCCTCCGGCGCGCCCCGCCTGTCGCTTGACGCATGCGTCGCACCCTGCGTAGAATCATCTCGCACACGGAGCTCGATCTTGTCAGACCACGTCAGCCCTCAACGGCGCAGCCCGCTCGTGGCTTTGCGCGAGACGCTGCTGCCGGACGGCCTTGGTGTCGCGGACCGGTGGGTCTGCGCGCTCGTCGTGGTCTGTTTCTGCTGGCCCGCCCTGGTTATCTTCGTCGAGCAGACGATTATCGCCGTCTCCACCATCACCCAGTCGCTCGGCATCGCCGTGGGCGCGGTGGCGTTCGGCGCGATCTACGCCGTCATCGCGTATCCCCTGCTGCGCAGCGTCCCGCGCTCGCTGCGCGCGGTGTCGGCAATCGCCCTTGCGCTCGTGATTCCGGTGTGCATCCGTTTCGCCTTGACCGGTGTGTTCCTCCCCGGCCTGCGCCCCAGCGCCGGTTGGCTGCTGCGCGTCGTCCTTAGTACCGCGGCGCTCTATGCGACCGCGCGCTGGCTCCGGCGGCGCCACCTCTTCTACGTGGTAGGACTGTTCGTCATCATCACCACCGCGATCGCCTGGCACCACTACTATCGCGGCGACTGGATCGTGGATCTGTTCACGTTCCGCCAGGCGCTGTGGACGACGCTGCACGGGCAGGGCTTCTTCTACGCGTCCGACGAGGGCGGCTCTCACTTCGGCACGCACAACTCGCCGATGTTCTTCCTCCTGCTGCCGCTGTATGCGATCTGGGATTCCGGCGCTCTGTTGATGCTCGTGCAGAGCGTCGCCGTCGGCCTGTCCGCCTATCCCGTGTACGGCCTCGCGCGCGACCGCCTCGACGAAAAGCCGGCGCTCGTCCTCACCGTCGGCTTCCTCCTGCTCCCGCCCGTCATCGGGCCGACGCTGACGATGTTCAAGGAGTTCCCGTTCGCCCTGCCGCTGTTCCTCGCGGCGTTGCTCGCGTTCGAGCGGGGCCGGTTGAAGGCTTTCACGGCGTGGGCCGCCGCGTTGCTGCTGGTGCGCGAGACCCTGGTGATAACCGTCATCCTGTTCGCCCTCTACGCGTTGCTGCGCCGCCGCTCGTGGCGCTGGGTGGTCATACCTGCGGCGATCGGCCTCGCGTGGGGCGCGTTTTCGTTCGGCGTCGTCATGCCGCACTTCTTCGTCCCCGGGAAGTCGGATCGCCCCTTCCTCGCGCTCTACGGCGAACTCGGCTCCAGCATGCAGGAGGTCGCCGTCAACGTCGTCAGGCATCCCGCCGCCGCCGCGGACCGGCTGTACAGGCGCGAGAACATGGACTACGTGGAGCATCTCACCCGCCCGTTCGGCAGGTTCCTGCCCTTGGGCAGCGTCGTCACCGCCTTCGCCGTGCCCGACGCGGTCATGGTCGGCCTGTCCCGGCATCGCGGCTGGCCGACTCACGATGTCTCCGCGAATTATCACGTTATCATCGCCGCCGCGCTCGCGGCCGCGATGCTCTACGCTCTGCTTGGGCTCACGCGGCGACTGCGATTGACCCACCTCCCGACGTATCTCGCCCTCGGGCTGTTTTTCGTCACCGCGCTTGCGGACGCCCTGCCCATCATCTGGGATCCGCCGCGCGCCGGCATCCTGCCGGACCGCGACGTGCGCGCGCGGCAGGAGATCGTCGCCATGATCCCGCCCGAGGCGTCCGTCAACGCGACCTATCGCATGCTCACCCAGCTCGCGCATCGGCGCGAGGTCTATCCCGTCATCCCCTTCACCAAGCACGCTCAGCGCTGGGTGTCCACGGACTACGTCATCATGGCCGACGAGGTGGGCAACCAAGTGCTGATGGATCGGCTGCGTGCGGAGGGTTACCGACTGGTGGCGACCAGAGGCTCGTTCGTGGTCTATCAGAAGCCCGGCGCGCCGCCGCTGGGGAGCGGCGGCGGCGCGCGCGACTAAGCCCGGGGCAGGAGAGACGCCCCTGCCCTGCGAAGTTCTTGTTCTCGCGGCGCAGCCCAGAATACATCGTGCCGCACATGGAGACCAGCTTTGACCCATCGCGAGCGCTTCGTGCGCACTATGCACTACGAACCCGTGGACCGCATCCCGGTCTGGGATTTCGGCTTCTGGGAGCAGACCATCGCCGAGTGGCGCAAGCAGGGGCTGCCCGAGGGCGTGTCAACCGACGAGTTTTTCGGCATGGACAAGCAGTGGCACGGCGTCCCCGTCAGCCTCGGCATGATCCCCGGGTTCGAGGAAATCATCTACGAGGAGGACGAGGAAACCCAACTCGTGCGCGACGGCGGCGGCGTCGTCTGCCGCCGCTCCAAGAGCGGCACCAGCATCCCGACTTTCGTCGAGTTCCCGGTCAAGAATCGCGCCGACTTCGAGGCGATGAAGGAGCGCTACGACCCCGACGACCCGCGCCGCTATCCCGCGGATTGGGACGAGCGCGTCAAGCAGTATCGCGATCGCGACTACGCCCTCGGCATCGGCGGCGGCGGCTTCTTCGGCTGGGTGCGCGGCTGGATGGGCGTGGAAAACACCTGCATGTGCTTCCACGACGACCCGCAGCTCATGCACGACATGATGCACTTCGTCGCCGACTTCGTGTGCCGCGTCATCGAGCGCGCCCTCGCCGAGGTCGAGATAGACTACGCGTCGTTCTGGGAGGACATGGCGTACAACAAGACGTCGCTGATATCCCCCGCGATGTTCCGCGAGTTCATGGTGCCGCGCTACCAGAAGATCACGGGCTTGCTTGCCGCCCACGGCGTTGACGTGAATGTCGTGGACTGCGACGGCAACATCGAGGAGCTGATCCCGCTGTGGCTCGAGGGCGGAGTCAACTGCATGTTCCCGCTCGAGGTCGGCGTGTGGGGCGCCAACGCCGTCGAGTATGCGCAGCAGTACGGCCGCGAGTTGCTGATGATCGGCAACATCAGCAAGCGCGCCCTGTCGGGCAGTCGCGCCGACGTCGAGCGCGAGGTGATGTCGAAAGTCCCCCCGCTCGTCAAGCGCGGCGGCTACATTCCAACGCCCGACCACCGCGTCCCGCCCGACGTCCCGCTCGCGAACTACCAGTACTACCTCGAGTTGATACGGCAAGTGGCGGTGGGGTAGTCAATCCATCGGGCTGCAGCGATGACACCCGGCCAACGCTTACGTGCGACATATGAGTTCCAGCCGATAGATCGCCTCTACCGCACCGAGTTCTACATCTGGGAAGAGGCCATCGCGCGCTGGAAAGCCGAGGGCCTGCCGGACGACTGGGCCGAACGGAACTTCTTCGACTTCGATCCCGCCGGCAGATTCGACACCGGCGTCAACCTCGGTTGGTGCGAGCCGCCCTTCATCCCCGCCTTCGAGGACAAGGTCGTCGAAGCCCACGGCGACTACGAGATCATCCAGGACGTCGCCGGCAGGCTGCTCAAGGTCTTTACCGGCAGAAGGCACGGCTTCATGCCGGTCTACCTCAACCACGTCGTCACCGGCATGGCCGATTGGGAAGCGGTAGCCCCGCGGCTCGATCCGGGCAATCCGACGCGCTGGCATGGCCTGGCCGACACCGTCCGCGCGCGCCGCGAGGAGGCCGATGAAGCGGGCGGCCTGCTCACCCAGCGCGTCATCGGCGGCTACATGTATCTGCGTTCGCTGATCGGGCCCGAGGATCTGCTCTACATGATTCACGACCAGCCCGACGTGATCCGCGCCGCGATGCGGGGGTGGCTCGACCTGATGGATGCCGCGCTGGCGTTCGTCCAGGCGGAAGTCGAACTCGACGAGGTGTTCATCGCCGAGGATATCTGCTACAACCACGGGCTGCTTATCTCACCCGCGAGCATGCGCGAGTTCCTGCTGCGCTACTACGACGAACTGCTGACCAAGGCGAGATCGCGACAGACGCGCCCGCTGCATTTCCAGGTGGACACCGACGGTGACTGCCGCCCCGCGATTCCGCTCTACCGCGAGGTCGGCATGACGGCAATGTCGCCGTTCGAGGTCGCCGCCGGGTGCGACGTCGTCGAGATCGCGAAGCAGTACCCCGATTTGGTCATCCTGGGCGGCATTGACAAACGCGTGCTCGCGGCGGGGAAGGGTGCGATCGAATCGGAACTGCGGCGCATCATCCCGTTCATGCTCGACCGCGGCGGGTATTACCCGACCTGCGACCACGGCGTGCCGGACAACGTCAGCCTGGAGAGCTACCTCTACTACCGCCGCCGTGTCTGCGAGCTGGATCACGGGTGACGCGGTCTGCCGTCACAACGCTGTAGGGCGGGCATGCCGATAGTCGCCGAGCCGCCTCATACCTGCCGCTTGCGCGCCACGACATACCAGTGCCAGATGCCGGTGGGCTCGCCGTCCATCTCACGTTCCGCGAGCGACTCGATCTCCAGACCGGCAAGCAGGTCTCTGATCTCCTGCTCCGTGCAGTAGTGATGCGGCACCGGACCTTCGCGATGGTTGTCATCCACCCACGTGCCCGGCTCGATCTCGCGCCCCTTGCCGCATTCGCGGTGGCGCGGGGTCGGCGTCGCCCAGACGAGCACGCCGCCGGGCGACAGCTTGCGCTCGATGCAGTGGATGATCCGCGCGAGCGTCGAGCGCTCGGAGTGGTGGATGACCTGGGTCGAGATCACGAGGTCAAAGCAGCCGTCGGCGAAGGGGAATTCCGTCATGTCAATCCCCAGCAGGTTGGCGTGCAGCCCCGCCTCATCGAGGTTCTTGCGGCAGGCGGCTATCGCCGCCGGCGCGTTGTCCGTCGCGGTGACCTCGAAGCCCCGGTGCGCCAGGTACACCGTGTGCCGCCCTAGGCCACAGCCGATATCCAGGACGCGCGTGCGGCCTTCCGCCGCCAGCGCGTCCGCTGCAGCGACCACTTCCGGCAGCGGCGGCCTTTCCCGCCACCGCTTCGCGATGTCCGGATCCTGCCACAGCCTCTGCCATCCGCTCACTGCGCTCCTCCGTGCGGTCTCAGCTCATTCGTCGGGCGGCGTCGGCGACCAACCCAACTCGCCCTCGGGATCGTACAGCCGCAGGTACACGCCCCACGCGCCATGCGCGCGCGTGACCTTGACCAGCATCCAGTTCCACCCCTGACGGAAGTGCGCGCGCGGCTTGTCCTCATCACGCTGGGGCGAGCGGCCGATGGCCTCACCCCAGACGAGTTCCCCGTTGACCCACAGCTTCCCGCCGTCGCCGGTGCCCAGGAGCACCGTGCGCATGCCGTCGTCCGGCACATTGACGTACGTCAGGCAGTACGCCACCGCGTCGCGCTCCGCGAACGCCGACAGCAGATCGAGGTAGCCGTTCGCCTCGGCCTGCACCCGCCGCCAGCGCACCCGCTCGCCGCGCTTGCCCTGGTACACCGCGTCCAGCCTGATCTCTCGCTCCGGCGGATAGGCCGCGTCGTATCCCGGCATGTCATCCCCGGTGTTGTCGAACGGCCCGATTACCGACCACGCCTGCGGCGGATACCCCACGTCATCTGTCCACAGCGCCCGCAATCCGATGCCATACCCGGTCGCGCGCTCGTTTCTCCCGACCGCGACGAACTTGTACGTGCGCATTCCGCGTGGCAGGTCCATGACGCCCACCCGCACCATATCGCCCGGTACGGTCACCGCGCTGTATAGATCAACCGGCTCGCCGACCGGCTCGTCGTCCACGTAGAGCTGCGCGATGCCGCGGTCGGGGCCGGTGGTCAGCCACGCCTGGATCTCCTCGCGCTCCGGGCGCCCCATGCGGCACTCGAAGGAAAACCAGTCACCCTCCTTGCTGCCCGTCATGACCAGCTCTCCGCCCTCCCACGGCAGGCCGATCTCCGACCACGGCCGCACCCACGCCCTGGCGCCCGGCGCGTGCTTCACGTTGTACAGCTCGCTCAGTGTCCAATGATCCCCGAGCGGCGGCAGGGGCAGCGGGGTCGTCCTTGTCGTCCCCTGGGAAGTGATCGCCTTGTTGAGAGCCGTCACGGACTCCACCCACTGCCGCGCGGTCCCGCCGAACGTGTACGTCGGTTCGCGCCCGCCGGGCATGTACAGCAGGGGCCACGCGCCCAGGAAGAACCAGTAACCGTCCGAGCGCCGGCACGCCCAGTAAGCGCTGTCCGCCATCTCGCGGGGATACCACACCCGCTCGGCGGGGACGAGATTGAAGCCCGTGACCGCGACGAAGTCCAGACCGAGCGCATCGTAATCCGCCTGCTGGCGCTCGATCTGCGGCCCGTAGCCCCAGATGTACGTGGTCTCGTCGAGGAGCATGAACGGCGTCGCCGGTGTGCCAAGGCCGCGCGCGAAACGGATGTCCCAGTCAATGCGGGAATCGCGCTCCTGCGGCGCCACGTAGATCCAGGGGTAACTGGCGAACACGAACCCGGGTGCGGTCGCGTCAATCTGCCTGCGGATCCCCGCGAGGATGGCGACCACCGCGTCGTCCTGGAACTCGCGATAGCGGCTCCACAGGTTATTCTCGACGATCCACCCCAGCCGCTCGGCGGCGGGCCGAGACGCGCTCTCCTTGCCGACGGATTTCACGAACGCGGCAAAGCAGTCGTCGCAGAAGCAGTACGTCATCGGGCCGACGGACGTGTCGCGCAGATTCGGGTAGTCCTCGATGTCGAACAGCAGCCCGGTGACGGCAGGATGGCGCGCGCGCAAGCGCGCCGCCGCGAGCGCCTGCGTGCCCAGGGTCGCCTGCCAGTAGCGCTCGTCCGTAGGGCACGGTGCGACGGGGATGAGCATGCCGTCTGATCCGACGTAGCGGCGCGGATCGTCGGAGTGCTTGAGGTAATCGTCGGTCTTGAAGTACGTCACGAGCATAAGCCGCAGGCCCGCGTCGTCGGCTGCCCTGAGGAGCGGCGCGAGGGCCCTTAGCGGCGCGCCGCCCCATTGGACGAGCGCGGAGTTGAAGCCCATCGCGCGGAGCTGCGGGATGGATTTGACGATCAGCTCGCTTGCATCGAGGTACGCAATGCACCGCACTTTCTCGCGCCGGTACCACGCGTCGTCGTCGGCACGGCCCACTGCCGCGGCGCCCGCGAGCAGCGGCACGAACGTCAACCAACCCAGCGCAATCCAACATTGCCTGGCACCATGCATCTCCGGGCTTACTCCTTGTCTCATGAGTGGCGGTGGTCGCCGCTCGGGATAAGGTGAAGGGTACATGTCCTTGCCGCAGCGCGCCTTCACCGCCGCATCCGGGCAAGGCGTTCTCTGTTCCCGCAGCCAGACCGACCTCGAACGGGTGACTGCCTCCGCTCTCCGCTAGTCGGCAGTATACCCGAGGCTGCGCAGCCGCTCGCGCATGTCCGGCGTCAGCTGCACCTCGCCCGGGCGCGCGCCGCCACCTCTCGCCTCCTGCGTGATCCACGTCTTCAGCATTTGGCGCTCGCGCGGCGCAACCTTTCCGTCGCCGCCCAGGTCGCGCCGCTCCATCGGATCGCGCCCTACGTCATAGACCTCCGTTCGCCCCGTCGCGGCGTGATAGATCACCTTGTACCGCTCGGTCCTCAGGCATTTCTGCTCGTCCCCGTACAGCAGCCCTTCCGCGAACAGCGGGCGCTCCGCGTCGCTCGCGCTCAGTGCCGCCATAAGCGAGCGCCCCCGCATGGGCCCGTGGTAGCGTACGCCGCCGACATCGAGCACCGTCGGCGCCAGGTCAATCAAACGCACCTGCCGCTTGACGCGCCGCGGCGATGACGCGTCGGGCAGTTTGACCATGAGCGGCACCCGCAAGATCTCATCGTGCAGCGCGTGCCCGTGCCCGAGATGCCCGTGATCCCACAGCTCTTCCCCATGATCGGCGGTGATGACGATCAGCGCCGGCTCGTACAGCCCCGCCTCACGCAGATAGTCGAGCAGCGCTCCCGCCGAGCGATCGGCATAGCGCACCTCGTAGTCGTACAGCGTTCGCACCGCGGCGCGCACCGCCTCCGAAAGCTGCGGCTCCGGCTTCCCTTCGTCCATCCAGGAGCCCGTGCAGCGCAGCGGCACGCCGCGCAGCGGAGGCAGGCTCGCCCGCACCGCCGCGGGAATCCCCGGCGGTAGATACGGCTCGTGCGGGTCCATGTAGTGCACCCACAGGAACTTCGGCGCGCGTGACTCCCGCTCCCGGAGCCACCTCGTCGCGGCGGCGGTCAGCCAGCGCCCCCCCTCTCGACCGGGCGCGCCGCGGTGGAGCACGGTCTCTCTCGTCGGCCTCACGTACGGGCGCCGCGCGAACCACCCCGCCAGGCTCGCGTGCCGCCAGCCGAGCAGCGCGCGCGTCGGCGACGGCCGCCGCCAGGGCGGCTCCGGCGGCGCGCTCTGCTCGTTGCGAAAGTAGTCGAAGCCCCGGCACCAGCCAAGCCGCCGGTCGAGGTATGGGTTTGCGATTTCCGCAGCGGTCTCGTACCCCGCCTCGGCGAGGATCTCCGCCAGCAGCGCAGGCGCGTGCCCGACACCTCGCAGACGGTAGTCGCGCATCGGCGTGGGGCGCGGGGGATCGGGCGCGGCCGGCGCCATCCCCAGTTCCCTCGGATAGCGCCCGGCGAAGATTGCGGCGAACGAGTCGGCGGTCCACGGCGCCGCTGCGAACGCCTCCTCGAAGACGATCGCTTCGCGCGCGAACGCGTCGAGGTTGGGAGTAAGCCCGTCGTCCGCTCCGTAGCACCCGAGCCGATCCGTGCGCAGCGCGTCAATCGTTATCAGCACCACCGGCGGCCGCGACCGCGCATCCAACGCGCCAACGGCGAGCCACGCCGCCAGCCCCGGCGCCGGGAGAACAGCGGCCACCATGCGCCACCACCGCGCGCGCTCCCCCGTTGCCGCGAGCCATCGCCCGACTATCGCGAGCACGGCGATCAGCGCCAGAAGCCCCGCCCCGGTCGCCGTCGCGCGCAGCCACAGCGCCTCGTTGCCCCAGCGCGCATAAGCGGCACCCCACGCGGCGCCGATGGCGAGCGGCACAATCAAGACGACGCCCGGGCCCGGCTGCGCCAGACGCGGCAGTCTCCTGGAGATGCGCGGCACGACGACGAACGCGCCCACCGCCGCCGCTGCCCCCAGACATGCAGACCCCGCCCACGCGACGGCCGTCGGCGGGCCGGGGTTCAGCCAGACGCGCGCGATGAGCGCAAAGGCAATCGCGCCTACCGCTAGAGAGGAATACACGTGAGGACGACTGAATACGCGCACTCGCCTGCGGATAACGAGTGCCGTGACCGCGACCGCGGCGCCGCACAGACCCAGCAGAAGCCACAGCGCGGCAGCGTCCACCGCTGCCGCCTGTGTGATCCCGAGGATGAGCCCGCCGGGCGCCTCCAGTGTGTCCCGCGTCGCCCCGAAGAGCGCGCCGGCGTGAATCGCGCCGGCGGTCGCGCCCCACCCAAGCCCGGCAAGCGCTCCATGCCTTAGCTGTGACACCACCTCACGCATCTATCGCAAGCCGGACGGCGCGCTGCGCAGGCCGCTCGCTGTCGCGGAGCCGGTGGTCGCGAGGACAACCGGCGGCGGGGTCGCCTTCAGCCATTGTCCTCGGCGCTCGCCTCAGGCGGCGGATTCGCCTCAGGCTGCGGGACGCTCGTCCTCGACCGCAGCCACAGCCAGAACTCCGGCTTTCTCGCCAACCGCAGCCCGAGCGCCACCATCCACACCAGCCCCATGAGCAGGATCGGCGCGTATGCCAGCAGCAGCACCAAGCTCACCAGGTTCTCGCTCATCTTGCCTCGCTCACTCATCCGCCGGCAGTGCCGCGTCCGCCGGGCACACTTGCGCGCACAGCCCGCAGTCGGTACACAGCTCGGGGTCTATCGTGAACACCTCCCCCTCGCTGATCGCGTCGGCCGGACATTCGTTGAGGCACGTTCCGCATCCCGTGCACTCGTTGGTTATGGTATGAGGCATTGCCGTACCTCCAGACCACCCGGCGCCCATCGCAGCGACGCCCGCAATCTCCCCCCACTGATTGATTCTTTGACGGCTCGCATCGTCATCCCTGCCGCCTGCGGCGCACGGCAGGACATTGCCCCGCCGAGCCGAACACCTCAGCTATCACCTCGCGCGAGCGAATGATTGCCGCCCTGCGCCGACCCGGGGCGGCAGCCCGCCGACGCAACCATGGTGGCCGATGACCGCGCACGAGCCTGCGATGCTCGCTGGTGCGCGCGCAGCGGCTCCGAAGGCCAACGAAGGTGTCCGGGACAGACGCCCGTCGTACGAGTACCACGCGATTTGCCATGACGCTTGGGGTCGTCCTCCTCGTCGTGGTCGTCGCGGTGTACCTGCTGCTGGTCGCCGACCTGCGCAGAACCCTCAACCAGCGGCTCGCGGATCTGCGCGCCGCGGGCATCCCCACCAGCCTGGCGGAAGCAGCCCCGCCGCCGGCGCCCGACGCCGACAACGCGGCGCTGCTCTACGAACAGGCCATCGCGCGGCTCGACCTCTCCATCCAGGACAGCGACGCCGTGCGCGCGGTGCTGGTGACCGGCAAGCCTGTTGATCGCGCCGCTCTTGCGCGCGTGGAAGGGATCCTGCGCCGCAATCGCATCGTGCTCGACCTCCTCGCGCAGGCCGCCCGCAAGTCGAGTTGCCGGTTCTCCATTGACTGGGATGTCAATGCGCCCGGCGAGCTGCAACAGGCCTACCTGCGCGACATGCGGCCGATGGCCAGGCTCCTCGCCGCCGACGCCCGCGTCGCTGTCTATCACGGCGACTTCGGCCGCGCTGCCGAGTCCTGCCGCAACGGGCTCAGCATGGCAGGCCACGTCGCCGCCGAGCCCACTCTGTTCTCTTTCCTGTCGAGCGTTGCGGTCAACGCGATCATGCTGCGCCCTCTGGAGGAGACGCTTGCGAGCGGCGACTTGGATCACGAGACCTGCGCCGCCCTCTTCCGCGAGCTGGAGCGGCCTGATATGCACCGCGCTCTGCGTCGAGCCCTGGAGTTGGAAGCCACCGGCGCATTCTGGCTCTTCGAGGCGGCGGAGCAACGGCCCCGGGATGCCCGCGCAGGCCTCGAGCACATGACGGGTTCGCGGGTGCCGGTCGTCCTCTACCTGAACCCCGTCGCAAAGCCCGTGCGGATGAGCGACGAGATCGCATACATCGCCAGCGTCGAGAAGAACCTTATACTGGCTGAGAAGCCGTACCGCGAAGCGGCCGCCCTCTACGCGCAAGCGAGGGCCACGAACAGAACTCCCATCTATCATCTGGTGAGCCTGATGTTTCGTGGGCCCTCCGAGCGTGCCGTCGTCGCGCGCGATCGCGTCATCGCCATGCGCGGCGGGATGCAGGTCGCCCTCGCGCTCGAGGCCTACCACACCAAGCGCGGCACCTATCCGAACACCCTCGACTCGCTGCGCGACTACCCGGGCTGGGAACTGCCGCCTGACCCATTCTCCGGCGAGCCGCTCATGTATCAGCGCCACGGCGAGGGGTACGTGCTCTACAGTTGGGGCTATGACCTCGATGACGACGGCGGGCGCCCAGCCCGGGCCGGCGGCGAAGGCGACCTGGTCTGGCAGTTCGACAGGTAAGGGGCAAGGGGCTGAGATCCGCGGCCTACGCACTGCGGCCCCCTTGGCCTGAACCAGGCGAGAGAGCGCGGCGGCGCGCGGGAGTCGGACCGAGCCTGCACAGCCGGCCTGCGAGAGCAAGGGCGCCCTTCGCCCCGGCGTTAGCAGCAAACCTATGTTTTCTTTAATTCGAAAAAATGCCGCCTCGCGAGGAAGGAGGAGCACGTCGAAGGCAGAAGCGTTGTCTCGGTGGTCCGAGATCTTGCCCCGAGCATCGCCCGTCTGACGGGCTCGTTCGGCAAGGACTTGTCCGGACAGTCCGTCGAGCAGGCTTCTTCGACTTTGCTCGCGGCGGGTTAGGACAAGCTGGTCGGGCACGTTCGCGGCAGGCAGCCCTCGGGCCGGGTCGAAGCAACAGTCGCAGCCAAAGGAGGTGAAGCGATGGAAGCCTATTGCGTCAAGTGCAAGGCGAAGAGAGAGATGCAGAACCCGCAGCAGGTCACGATGAAGAACGGGAAGCCCGCCACCCAGGGCATATGCCCGACGTGTGGCACCAAGATGTTCAAGATCGGCGGCGCGAAGAGCAGTTGCTGCAGCGGCTAGCCGCACGGACAGGGAGTAATCTACTGGGGCGCGGATGCCTTCCGCGCCCTGTTTCTTTGATCGGCTGAGCGCGGAGGCCCTGGCGGCAGAGGGGCTATCCGCTCTCCTCCCTCACAACAGGCGCAGCAGAAACGCGGCGTTCCCGCCCAGAATCGCGTCGCGCTCCGCAGCGGGCAGCTCCGAGGCGTGGACCTTGGCCACCGCCGGCAGGGGGTATTGCAGCGGCGCGCCCGTGCCCATGAGGAGCCGCTCGGCCCCAAAGTGCTCGGCGAGCACATCAACGCACCCCACCGGGCCTTGGACGCCCGAGAGGTCGAGCCAGACGTTGTCCGCCGCCAGCAGCGCCTCCGCCTCGGCATAGCGGGCCATGCACGCGATGATGCGCGCCTCGGGCACGGCCCGCGCCAAGTCGGCGACCTCATCGGCGGGCACGGCTGGCGCCATCATCCGCGGATGGTGGTGGCGCTCGTCCTGCATCCGCAGGGAGATGAAGACGGCGAGCCCGGATGCGGCCGCCTGGGTGACCGCCGCGCGCGCCTCGATATCGCCGAGCGAGTACGCGTGGTAGTTCGGGAACAGGCGCATGCCCGGCGCGGAGGCTCCCAGCGCCGCCTCCAGGTCGCGCTCCCAGCCGGGGAAGGCGGGATTGACGGCGGGGATGGGAACGAAGAACCCGCCGGTCCGCTTGAGCGCGCGCAGCAGTTCGCAGTTCGCTGCTTCGCACTCCTGGCGGAAGATCGCGGCGAGCGGCGACACGAGCGCCCGCGTGATGCTGACCCCTTCCAGAGCGCCCCGCAGGGCCGTCGCAGTGCGGTGGCGCTGCGGCCGAAACGGCCACTCCCCGAGATACGCATTCGCGTCAACGACGAGGGCTGGCGTCGAAGCACGGGCTCCCTGTGGCGCAGTAGGGCCGTTGCAGGAAAGCATCAGCTCCCCCGTCCCGCAAGCCGCGCCAGGCGCGCGAAGTTCCCGCCCAGCACGAGGCGCCGCGCACGCACCGGTATGCGCGCATCGGTCACCTTCGCCAGGTTCACGGCCAAGTCGCCGCCGTGCGCGTCTGAGCCGAACAGCACGCGCCGAGCGCCGAGCTCCTTCACCGCGGCCTCGATCATCCCGTCCTCCACCACGCTGCCCGAGGTGTCCACGCTGACATTGGGCTGATCGCGCACGGCGCGAATGCCGCGCACCCAATTGCCGCCGATGTGCGCCATGATGAATTGAACGTCAGGGAAATCGGCCGCCGCGCGGGCCACATCTTCGGGGTAGGACTCATGCGGCAGGTTGCCCGTTATCTTGTGCCAGGCATGATGCAGCACCGGCACGCGCAGCTCCCGCGCCTTCTCCAGCACCGGCCGCACGCGTTCGTCGGTGGCGCGGCAGGCAACCCACAGCTTCAGCCCTACGAACCCCCACTCCGCCACACACCGCTCGAACTCCTCCACCGCCTGGGGATAGCACGGGCTGACGTACGCGAGCCCCAGGACCAGCCCCGGGTATTCCTCCATGAGCCGCCGCACGTCCCGGTTCCCCTGCTCGCACTCCTCGTGGGACGGCTCGTACGCCCACGAGCCCAGCGAGCTGACGACCAGGCGATCCACCCCCAGGCGCTCCGCCTGCCGCACGAGGCGCGGGTCGAGCCCTGCCCCCTGCGGGTGAACGTGGCAGTCTATGATCACGCGACCTTCTCCCGTCGCTGCGAGCGATACACGCGGTAGCCCGCCTTCTTCTTGACCTCGGTAACGTCGCCGAACGTTCGCTCCATGCGCCGGGCGAACGTTGCGACCCCGCGCCGCATCCGCCCAACGAGGTAGAACCACCCTCCCGCCAGCAGCGTGCGGTGCGCGGCCTCGATGAAGCCGAACACCGCGCGGTTTCCCGCATGAACCGGTGGGTTGGTCACCACGACATGGAATAGATTATCAGCAAGACAGTCGGCGCTGTCGGCGAGCACTGTGTGGGCGTTGGCGATGCCGTTGAGGGCGATGTTGGCTCGGGCCAGCTCGATCGCGCGCGCGTTGCGGTCGAGCAGGACGGCCATCCCCTCTGGCGCCAACCCCGCTGCAACGATGCCGAGCACCCCGTAGCCGCAGCCGAGGTCGAGCACATGGTCGGAGACGCGGATCTCCATCACCTCGGCGAGCAGGCGTGTCCCCGGGTCCACCCGCGTCGCGGAGAACACGCCGGCGTCGCTGCGGAAGCGAAAGCTCCGGCCGCGGATCTCGGCTGCGATGTCTATCGGTCGTCGGGTGCTCGTCGGCTTGCGCGCAAAGTAATGGTCGGTCATGACATGATGCCTAACGTCGAACGGAAACTTCCAGCACCAGCGGGGAGGCACCTGCCTCCGCTGGCGCGGCTCGCCGCACCCGGCGCGGCCGCGCTGGCCATCGCCCTATGCCTCGGAGCGCTTCTCGCTCCGGCCCGTGCGGCCGGTGAATCGGTGCTCCGCGTCGGGCTGCTGGGCGCCGCATCTGCCAACCAGTGCCGGGTGACAGTCGCGCCGAGTGGCCCGCAGGCGGGGGAAATCGAGCTGGAGTTCCGTGCCGGCGACGGCGGCCTGCTGCTGGCGCTGCGCGGGAACGACGTGGCGCGCGTCGCTCCGGCGGGCGACGGCGTCGTGGTACGTGACGGGCGGGGGCGCGACAAGCGCGCGCTCATGCTCGTCGCGCGCGCGCGCGGCGGTTTTGTCGCCGTGACCAAGGATTCGACCCAGCCGCTGCCCTACCGCGGCGAGTTGGAGTTCACGGCGTCCGGCGGCCGGCTGCGCATCGTCAACACGGTCGAGTTGGAGGGCTACCTGCGCAGCGTCGTGCCGGCGGAGATGCCGCGGCTGTTCCACGAAGAGGCGCTCCGGGCACAGGCGATCGTTGCGCGGACGTACGCGCTGCGCGCCGGCGCGAGGCACGCCGCCGACGGCTTCGACGTGTGCGACAGCTCTCACTGCCAGGAGTACCGCGGCGCCCTGGCGGAGGCGCCGGAGACCGACGCCGCGGTGATCAGCACGCGCGGCCGGGTGCTGATATTCGATCGAGCCCTCGCCGACATCAGCTACCACTCCAGCTGCGGTGGGCACACTGCGGCTGCGGGCGATGTGTGGAACGGCGGCCGCCGGCTGCCCTACCTCGCCGGGGTCCGCGACAGCATCGGCGGCAGCCCCGCGTGCGCGCATGCCCCGCAGTTCTGGTGGAGCGCCGACATATCGCGCGATCAACTCGGCCGCATCGCGGGCGGCAATGGCGCGGCCGCCGCAGTCGGTGGCCTCGCCGTCACGCGGAGGTCGCCCGAGGGGCGCGTGTTGGAGGTGCAGATCGGCTCGGGCGGCGGCGGGCACACGATGAGCGGGTACGAGTTCTACCGTCGCTGCGCGGGTGTGCTCGGATGGGGCAAGATGAGAAGCGCCTGGTTCGACGTGAAACCCGGCAGCGGCGGGTGGCGCGTGATCGGGCGAGGCGCGGGTCACGGCGTGGGCATGTGCCAGTGGGGGGCGCAGGGCCGCGCGGAATCGGGCGCCTCGGCGCGCGGGATCCTGCAGGCGTACTTCCCGGGAACGGAACTGCACCCGCTGGACACGCTCGCTGCAAGGTAAACGGCTTGCGATTCTCCGGGTGCTGCTCGCGCAGCCGCGTGCTTCCCAGAGGCGGCGAGGGGCTACGCTTCGACGTACACCGCGCGCAGGATCTCCTCTACCGTGGTAATGCCCTCGCGGGCCTTCTGTATGCCATCGTCGCGCAGGCTGCGGCAGCCAAGTTCGCGCGCGAGATGCCGGATCTCGGTCGCTGACGCCTTGCGCACGACGGCGGAGCGGACGCTGTCCTCGACGACGACGATCTCGAACACCGCGACCATGCCGTGATACCCCGTGCCCCGGCACTCGTTGCAGCCGCGCCCGCGGTAGAACACCGGGTTGGGATCGGTGATCCCGAGGCGCCCGAGGATGGCGGGCGACGGCCGGTGCTCCTGCTTGCACGCTTTGCAGACGCGGCGCACCAGGCGCTGCGCGATGATCGCGCACAACGAGGACGCCACGAGGAACGGCTCGGCGCCCATGTCAATCAATCGGATCGGCGCGCCCGCGGCATCGTTCGCGTGCAGGGTGCTGAACAGCAGGTGCCCGGTGAGCGCCGACTGGATCGCCATCTGCACCGTCTCCAGGTCGCGAATCTCGCCGACCATGATGACATCCGGGTCCTGGCGCAGGATGTGGCGCAGGCCGGCGGCGAACGTCAGCCCGATCTTCGGGTGCACCTGGATCTGCGTCACGCGCGGCAGTTGGTACTCGACCGGCTCCTCGATGGTGATGACGTTCTTGCTGATGCGGTCCATCTTCATCAGGCCCGCATACAGCGTCGTCGTCTTGCCGCTCCCGGTGGGCCCGGTCGCCAGCACCATCCCGTACGGCCGCCGCAGGATGTCCTCCATCGTCTCCAGGTGATCCGGGCCCAGGCCGAGATCCTTGAGCCGGCGCATCCCGGAGTACTTCGGCAGCAGCCGCAACACCACGGTCTCGCCGAACACCGACGGCACCGTGGAGACCCGCACGTCGTACGCCTGACCGTTGAAGCGCCCCTCGAAGCGTCCGTCCTGGGGCAGGCGCTTCTCCGCGATGTTGAGCCGGGCGAGGATCTTGAGGCGCGACACGATCGAGGCGTGGTAGTCAATCGGCAGCGTCATGTTATCGTACATGACGCTGTCGACACGGAAGCGCACCATCAGTTTGCGCGGATGGGGCTCGACGTGGATGTCGCTCGCCCGCTCGGCGGTCGCCGCTTCGAGGAGCCGGTTAACCGCGCTGACCGCGGGCGCTTGCTCGACGAGATCGGCAAAACCGTCGGGCACCTCGGCTGCCTCCGGGGCCGTCGGCAGCACCGCCTCCATCTCCTCCATCTCGTCGCTGTAGTAGCGCAGAATGCCGCGCTTGATGACGTCCGCCGCGGCCTTCGCGGGCTTGACCTTCAGCCCCGTGACGCGCGTCACCTCGTCTATCACCCACAGGTTCTCCGTGTCCGGCATCGCCACCACGAGGTGGCCTTGCTCCTCGCGCACCGGGAACACTCCCAGCCGCTCGCAGAACTGCCTGGGCAGGAGCCCTAAGGCCTCACCGTCGCCGTACAACTCGTGTTCGGAGTAGATCTCCTCGACTTCTTCCATTTGCCGCATCCCACCCACCGGCGCACTGCGTCATTGCGCCGCGCCGTACAGGCCACAAAGCCCGCGGCTTCGCGGCCCGGGCTGGTGTCCTGTGCTGTTGTCAACCGCCATTATACCATAACTCGAACACATGCGCTCCGCGCCCGCCGGCTCGCGCGGGAACCGCGACTAGTTTCCAGGCGCGGCGCCGCCCATCATCGGACATTGCGGAACCGTCTTTTCGACGTGCCGCCCGCCCGCTGGGTTCCGTGCGATGTGGCTCCGCTCGTCAGTTGTGAATGCCGAGCGCGTGTGCGGCGGGTTGACGGCGCGCGCCGCCGGTGGTACATTCCAGTTGAGGGCGTGCTCGCGTTCACCCCGACGATATATTGAGCTTCGAGGAAAGGCGCATGTCCGAGGAGAAATCGGCGACGACAGAAGAGACCACACCCGCGATCCCGGAACCACGCGCGCGGGCCAAGCGCCAGCTTCGCGAGTTGCTCCTCATGCTGCCCAACCTCGCCAAGCTCCTCGGCCGGCTTGCGGTGCACCCCGATGTGCCGGCGCAGGAGAAGGCGCTCCTCGCCGCGACTATCGCCTACCTCGCGATGCCGATAGACATCATCCCCGATTTCGTGCCCGGTCTCGGCCAGGTGGACGACATCTTTCTCGTCGCCGTCGTGCTCCAGCGGCTCATCAACTCGGCGGGCGAGGACTTGGTGCTGCAGAACTGGGACGGCGATCCGAAGCTCCTGTCCATCATTCAGCAAATCCTCGAGGTCTCGACTTACTTCCTGCCCAAACCCATGCGCGAGAAGCTCGTCGGACATGTGAGCGCGAATCGGTAAAGGCGCCGTCATCCGCGCCGCCGCTCGGCAGGGCCTATCCGCGACTGTCTCCCGGCAAACTCCTCAGCGGGCATCCTTAATGTGGTCGTCCGCCGGTCTCCGCCACCGGCGGTTCATCGCGCAACCCGACGGTCACACCTCCCACCTTGGCAAAAGCCTGTGGACAGTATAGAATATGCCCGTGAGGCTCGGAGGTGTGGAGGCCGCCGGGCCGTTTCCGTCTCGGAACAACTATGGCCCGCTTCCGCCTGGCAATCAACGCCGGTTTCGCGATCAATCGCTTCCCCGAGCCGGAGGTATGGTTGCGCATCGTCGGGCAGGAACTCGGCGTGCGCTGCGTGCAGTTCGTCGCGGATCTGCTCAATCCGTTTCTGCCGCCGGTCGTGGTTGAAGAACAGCTCGCTCTCCTCAGCGAGCACGCCGATCGCAACGGCGTCACCATCGAAACCGCGTTCACCAGCGCGTTCACCCGCGTGAATCATGTCCTGCATCCGGATCCCTCGGTGCGTGAGGCATGGGTGCAGTGGTTCGAGCACTTCCTTGGGATCGCGCGGCGCCTCGGCGCGCGCGGCGTCGGAAGCCACTTCGGGATTCTCTCTGTGCGCGATTTCGAGGATGACGCCCGTCGCCGCGAGCGCGTCGAGCAAGGCATCGCCGCCTGGCAGCGCCTCAGCCGGCGCGCCGCTGACCTCGGGCTCGAGTTCCTCATGTTCGAGCCGATGAGCGTGCCGCGCGAGATGGCATCCACCATACCCGAGACCCGCGACCTGCTCGAGCGCGTCAACGACGGCGCGGCGGTGCCCATGCTGCTGTGCCTCGACGTGGATCACGGCGATGTCTCGCACCCCAATGCGACCGACCCCTACGTCTGGCTGCGCGAGTTCGCGGTGCACGCCCCGGTGGTGCACATCAAGCAGAGCAAGGCCGACAAGTCCGGGCACTGGCCTTTCACCACGGAGCATAACAAGGAAGGCATCATCACCGGCCCGAAGGTGCTGGAGGCGCTCGAGCACGGCGGCGCGACGGATGTCTCGCTCGCGCTGGAACTCTCGCACCGCGAGCGCTACCCGCACGAGTACCGGGTGCTCGATGATTTCCGCGAGTCCGTGGCATACTGGCGGCAGTACGTGAGCGAATGATGCTGGCAGCGGTTCTGCATGCGATAGGCGATCTGCGCGTCGAGCATGTGCCCGACCCGGAGCCGGGCCCTGGCGAGGTGCGCCTGCGCGTGCATGCCTGCGGCATTTGCGCCTCCGACGTCCCGCGCATATTCGAGACCGGCGCGTACACGCTTCCGCTCATCCCCGGCCACGAACTGGCGGGCGAGGTGGATTGCCTCGGCCCCGAGGCTCACGGCCTGGAACCCGGCATGCGCTGCGCGGTCTATCCGCTGATCCCGTGCGGGGGATGCGATAGCTGCCGCGCGGGGTTGACCAACCTGTGCGATGCCTACGACTACCTCGGTTCGCGCGCGAACGGCGGGTTCGCGGAGTATGTGCTCGCGCCGGCAGCGAACTGCGTTCCGTTGCCGGACGGCGTCAGCTTCGCGGCGGGTGCGTTGACCGAGCCGTGCGCGGTGGCGCTGCACGCGGTGCGCCGCGCGCAACTCGCGGTGGGCGATTCGGCGGCGGTGTTCGGCGCGGGAGCGATCGGGGTCGTCATCGGCCTGCTGTGCCGGATGGCGGGCGCGCGAGTTCTCATGGTTGACGTGGACGAGCGGAAGCTCGCAGCCGCCGCCGAGTTCGGTTTGGGCGACGGGCTCGATGCGCGCGGCGAAGCGGCGCAGCGGCTGCGGGAGGAAACGGACGGCGCGGGCGTCACGGTCGCGTTCGAGGCGGCAGGCGCCCCGGCGGCGTTTCGCGATGCGGCGGCGTCCGTCGCCAAGCGCGGGACGCTGGCGCTGGTGGGCAACATGGCGGGTGACGTGACGATCCCCCAGGACGAGTATTCGAGTCTCCTGCGCCGCGAAGTGCGCGTCTTGGGCAACTGGAACTCCATTGCGCGCGGCCTGGCACAAGGCGATTGGGCAGTCGTGCTGGAATTGATGAATACTGGAGATGTGCCGGCGGAGAAGCTCGTCACCCATCGCTTCCCGCTCGCACGGGTCGGCGAAGCGCTGGCGCTGATGCGATCCGGGGAGTTCCACCACCGCGTGGTGCTGGAGACGGGATGACGGGACGCCCGGTGTGGGAGCGCACGGCGGCGCCCTGATTGAGCCGGCGGGTGATAGCGGAGACACGTTGATGCGAGCGGCGGTACTCGAGGACTTGGACAGAATGGTTGTCACGGAGGTTCCGGACCCGGAGATCGGCCCGGGCGAGATCCTCGTCCGCGTTCGCGCGTGCGCCGTCTGCGGCTCGGATGTCCGCATCTATCATTACGGCAACCCGCGTGTCGGGCCGCCGCAGATCCTCGGTCACGAGATCGCGGGCGACGTGGTCGCGGTCGGCGCAGGCGTCGAGAAGTTCAAGGTCGGCGACCGCGTCGCGACCGCCGCCGACGTGCCGTGCGGCGTGTGCGAGTTCTGCCGCAGCGGCATGGGCAACAACTGCGCCATTAACTACGCCCTCGGCTACCAGTTCCAGGGCGGCTTCGCGGAGCTGCTCCCGCTCAACCAGATAACCGTCAACTACGGCCCGGTGCACCACATCCCTGAGGGCATGAGCTACGAGACGGCGACGCTCGCCGAGCCGCTGGCGTGCTGCCTCAACGGCCTCGAGCGCAGCTTCCTTCAACCCGGTGACAGCATCCTCATTATCGGCGCGGGCCCGGCGGGCATCCTGCTCTGCGAGGCCGCCAAGGCTTTCGGGGCGACGCTGGTGATTCTCGCTCAGCGCTCGCGCGGGCGGCTCGAACTGGCGCAGAACTTCCGCGCCGACGCCTTTGTCGCCACCGCGGAACAGGATCTGGTCGAGGCGGTCATGGGCCTCACCGACGGGCACGGCGTGGATATCGCCATCACCGCCTGTGCCTCGCCGGAGGCTCAAGAGCAGGCGCTGGCGGCGGTACGCCCGCGCGGGCGGGTGAATTACTTCGGAGGATTGCCCCGCGGAAGCCGGAACATCAGCCTGGACAGCAACATCATACATTACAAGGAGTGCTACGTTCACGGCTCTCACGGCAGCGTTCCCAGGCAGCATCGCGTGGCGCTCGACCTGATCGCCAACCAGCAGGTGCGCGTGGAAGGCCTGATCACGCACCGCTTTGCGCTCGACCGGATCGCGGACGCCTTCGCCGCGCAGGAGCACAGGGACGGGCTCAAGGCCGTGGTTGAGCCATAGGAGCATGCTAAAGTGAAACGAGGACTGCGCATCGCCCTGTTCGTCATCATCCCGCTGGCACTGCTCGCGGGGGGCGGACTCTATCTTCGCCATCGGCTGCGCAAGCCGCCGCCTAAGCCGGAGACGGCCACCGTCGAACGCGGGCGCCTGGTGGTCAAGGTGTCGGAGACCGGCGCCGTTGAGCCGCTCACCAAGGTTGAGGTGAAATCCAAGGTCAGCGGGCGCATCAAGAACATGTACGTCGAGGAGGGCGACACCGTCACCGAAGGGCAAATCATCGCCGTGCTCGAGGTGCCCGAGTTGGAGTCGCAGGCGGAGCAGATCCGGGCGAGCCTCAAGGCGTCCGACCGCCGGGTGGAGCAGGCGAGCGAAAGCTACGAGGTGCAGGTCCTCCGCAACAAGCGGGAACTGGAGCGAGCGCACGCCGCCGTGAGCGAAGCGGATGCGCGCCTGAAGGAACTCACGGCCGGGGCGCGGCCCCAGGAAATCGCCCAGGCGCAGGCGGACGTCGACCAGGCGCGGGCGCGGGTGGATGAGACGAAGCTCATCCTCGACCGCAAGCGCGAGCTGCTGGCCAAGGGATTTATCGCCGCCCAAGAAGTGGACAGCGCGCGCACCCAGTACGACACCGCTCAGGCGGCGCACGAGAGCGCGCAGCAGCGTCTGGCATTGGTCAAGGAGGGTCCACGGGTCGAGCAGATCCGCGCCGCCGAGATGCAGTTGGAGCAGACGCGAACGGCGGTCGCCCTCGCCGAGGCGGAGCGCCAGCGCGAGCGCGTGCAACTCGCGCAAATCGAAGAGGCCAAGGCCGCACGCGAGCAGATCGCCAAGGTCCTTGAAGAGCTGGAAACCAAGCTCGGCGACGCCATCGTTACCGCCCCGCGCTCGGGGCAGGTGATTCAGGCCAATATCCGCGCGGGCGAGCTCATCACCTCCGGCGTCGCGACGTTCACCAGCGGCATGACCATCTGCACCATCGGCGACATGTCGAAGATGATCGTGCGCGTCTACGTCAATGAGGTGGACATCAGCGAGCTGCGCCTCGGCATGCCGGTCGAGATCACGCTCGATTCGCTCAAGGGCGAGGAGTTCCACGGCACGGTGACGCGGATCGCGCCGGCCGCGTACGGCAGCGCCACGGCCCAGCCCGCGCCGCCGGGACAGGCCCAGGTGGTGCGGTTCTCAGTTGAGATCGAGATCACCGACGCGACGCCCGCCGTGCGCCCGGGAATGACCGCCGCCGTTGATATGATTTCGGCGGACCGTAAGAACACCTTGTACGTGCCCAACGAGGCCATCCGCCGGCAAGGCAAGCGGAGGTTCGTGCGGCGCATGGCAAGCGACAAGTCGGCGAAGGTCTTTGTGACGACGGGCCTCAGCAACGACGCGTTCACGGAGGTCCTCTCCGGGCTTCGCAAGGGAGACGAGGTGCTGCTGTTCAAGGCCGACGATATACCGTCGCGCAAGACCATCGACATCGAGCCCGGCCCGCACGGCGGGGGCGGCGGCGGAGGCAGGCGGCGCTAGGTCGCCGCGAGTCGTTGACAACATCGGTAACTGCGAATGGTCTGGTTCGAAAGCCTTAAGGTCGCCCTGGCCTGTCTCTGGGCCAATAAGCTTCGCTCCGCGCTGACCATGCTCGGCGTCATCTTCGGCGTCTGCTCGGTGATCGTCATGGTGGCGATCGTCGAGGGCGCGCGCGCCGAGGTGGTCAGCCAATTCTCGGCTCTCGGATCGCGCCTCATCATCGTCTTCTTCAGCCCCGAGCGCGGCCAGCGCGAGCGTATCACCGTCAGCGGGCTCCGCCTCGAGGACGCCGACGCGATCCGCGAGAAATGCCGCGACGTGGCCGCCGTATCGCCCGAGACGCCTCCGCTCAACGTCGATATCCACTACGGCGCGCGCGAGGTGCGCGCCAGCGTCGTCGGCGCCCAGCGTGAGTGCATGCTCGTCCGCGATCTCGCGGTCGCCCGCGGGCGCTTCATCAACCGCGAGGACGAGGAGGACTGGCGCAAGGTCTGTGTCCTCGGCTCCGCGCTGCCCAGCGAGCTGTTCGGCAGCGAAGACCCCCTGGGCAAGGAGATCGAGATCGAGAAGATCCGGGTCACCGTGATCGGCGTGCTCGAAGAGAAAGGCCGCGCCTTCGGCGAGGAACTCGACGAGCGCGTATACGTCCCCATCACCACCGTGCAGAAGCGCGTCATGGGCTCCGTCCAGCTCGGCGTTATCTTCGCGCTGGCCCGCAGCGACGAGCGCAGCGAAGCCGCTGCGGATCAGATCTGGGAAGTGCTCATGAAGCGCTACGACAACCAGCGCGTTTTCACCGTTGACACGCAGTCGCGCATCCTCGACGCGCTGGGCCAGGTGTTGATCGTCTTCGAAATCGTCCTCGGCGGCATTGGTGGGCTGTCGCTCCTCGTCGGCGGCATCGGCATCATGAACATCATGCTCGTCAGCGTCACCGAGCGCACCCGCGAAATCGGCCTGCGCAAGGCCCTCGGCGCCAAACGGCGCCATATCCTGTGGCAGTTCCTCACCGAATCGGCCACGCTCAGCGGCGTCGGGGGGCTGTTCGGCATCGCCCTCGGGGCGCTGCTGAGCTGGCTCGTCGGGCACTTCGCCAAGGACTACCTGCCGACCGCGGTGCCCCTGTGGGCGGCGGCGCTCGGCTTCTTCTTCGCGGCCGCCGTCGGCCTGTTCTTCGGCATCTACCCCGCGTTCCGCGCCGCCCGCCTCGACCCGATTGAGGCCCTGCGCCACGAGTGACGGGCATCCGCCGCGCGCGGCGCAGCGGCGATCCGCAGCAGCCGGCCGAGCGCGGATTCAAGTCTTGACCAGGAGGCCGTTCCGTGACCACACCGGAGATCGTGCAAGCCACGCAGGAGATGATCCGCGCCGACAAGCCGTTCGTGCTCGCGACCGTGGACGCCGGCGGCGTCCCGCAAATGCGCTGGATGGGCGCGGCGATGCTCGACGAGCCGCTGACGGTCTTTATGGCCGCAGGCGCGAACTCGCGCAAGATGGACCAGATGCGCGCCCACCCGCAGTCGCAGCTCATGTTCCAGGACGAGGACTTCACGCGGGTCGCGACCCTGAGCGGGACGTGCGAGGTCGTGGGGGATATCGAGACTAAGCGCCGCGTGTGGCAGGGCATCCCCGCCGCCGCGCACTACCACTCCGCGCCGGAGGACCCGACCTTCGGCGTCATCAAGTTCGTCTGCCGCCGCGTCGAACTGCTCAACATCAAGGAGAGCCATACCCCGGCCGTGGTCGAACTGTGACCTCCGCCGGGTCGAACTCCTCCCCCTCTCGGGGGGAGGTTGGGAGAGGGTCAAACGTCACGCCTCTTATCCCCGGCTGGCCCTTCGTGCGCGGCGCCATCAGGCCGCCATCACTTGGAGCCTCCACGTGCAGTGGAGAGGCCTACTCTTCTCCCGATCCGTGCGTCCGCCACTCGCCGCCCTACTCGCACAGTACGCGCAGCACTTCCTGGGCGATGAGCAGATGCCCGGTGCGATACGGATGCACCGGCTCGGGGCAGAAGACATCCGGCGCGCGGAACTCCAACTGCCGCTCGAACATCGGCTGAAGCCGCACCAGCCGCGCGCTGAGCTTCTCAGCCATCTCCTCCACGGTCGCGATGTACTCCGGCAGAATCTCCAGCACCTGGGTGCGGAATGACTGCCGCGAATCATCGGTGCTGACATAGAACGGGGTGATGAGGACAAGCTCCGCCTTCATCTTCTCCGCCGCGCGCGCGAGAATCTCCTCGTACACCTCGCGAAAGATCGCGGGGGAGACGCCGCCGGGATCGCCGCGCAGGTGCGTGTGCAGGTCGTTGATCCCGATCTTGATGCTCAGCCAGTCGGGCTGCTCGCGGATGACGTCGTCCTCCCACCGCAACTGCAGGTCGGTGACCTTGTTGCCGCCGATGCCCTTGTTGACCCACGTGATGTTCCGCTCCGGCCAGCCCCCGATCACGAGATCGTGCAGCAGGCTGACGTAGCCGTCGCCCAGCGGCGCGGCCTGCGCGCGCCGCCCGCAGTCGGTGATGCTGTCGCCAATGAACAGGACCTTCTCCCCGTCCTGGAAACACAAATCGCCCATGCTCTGGTGAATCCTCCGTGCCGGTGAACGTCAGAAATGCCCGGTCGCGAAGAAGATTCGCCAGGTTAAGGGAATTCACCCCCATCGGCGGTGCATCGTACGGGATGCGCCCGGTTTACTAGCCGAGCGCAGTGCGAGGAATCTGGGCCAGTTCTGACCCACGTGCCGGCGCCGGCAAACCGTAGGGCAGCCCCTCTGCGGGCTCCCCAGGTAGATAACCGCGCGGCTTCCCAGTCTTCGTTCGGTTCCGCGCTATCGAGCACCACCCCGCGCGCCCTCGCCTGGCCGCGGGCGCGGCGGGCCCGGACGGTGCACGGGCGTGCGCTCCTCCACTCGAGCCAGTTCGCTCCTGTTCGGGGAGACGATGAGCGCCAGCATCTGATAGAAGGTGGCGCGCACGTACTTCGCATGGCCATCTACAAACGCCATGGGGGCGGCGACCGGTATTGTCGGCGCATCCCCGCCCAGTTCTACGGGGCGCACGTGGTCGCGTACGTAGTCAGAGGCATAGCCCTCGTGCACGCCGAACGAGTTGCACGCCGCGAGCGGCTCCTGCGTCGGTTCGTCGAAGGCGGACAGCGCGGTCGAACATGCGAGGTAGTCCTGAGGGTTCGCGGCGTCGCGCGCACCAGGCTTGCCGACGTAGCCGAGGAACTGCGCCACGTCCCATAAGGCGAGGAGCGGAATGCCGGGGCAAGTCCTGAAGTCGGCGCCGTAACGGCCGGCCTTGGCTGCGGCGCTGCGGGGATGGTGCGCGCACATGTAGATGTACGATCCGGACTGGCGCACCTTTGTCGTCTTGCGCTTCCGCGCGCCGGCGACGAGGTCGAGGAGCGGATCGTCGGAACCGGTCTGGCCGTAACGCGTGCCCGTGCCGATGACGTACGTTTCGATGCCGAATCTCGGATCACGTCGCATCAACGTCGGACAGTTGAAGACGTCTTTGCTCTTCGTGTACGGAATCAGCAGATCCGCGAGCTGCCACATCCAGCGGCCGTCCAGGTACTCCTCGCCGTACTTGCTCGTGACGTCGCGCGTCAACTGATCCCACGTCCGATTCGTGTACACGCCTCCGACTGCGTGCGCGGTCCCCTGGCCGTCATCGGCGACACACGCCGGCAGCACTTCGTCGTAGTCCTGGGCGTACATCAAAGCCGCGAGCGCGATCCGTTGGCAGTTGGCGAGACAGGTGGCTTTCCTGGCGGCTTCGCGAGTCCTGCTGAGGCGCTCGGGATTGTACGTGACCAAGGCCAGGACCGCGATGATCGCGATGACGACCAACAGTTCGACCAGGGTGAAGCCAGGGTTGCGTCGCATGGCAGAGCCCTCCCTTCTCTACCCACGGGCTCACGCCGGCCCCGCGCGTGAGGCCCCGCAAGCAGTCGCAAACACACGATTCCCTGCGGATGCTGGCCCATCCTCTTCGTCGCGGCCGACAACTCGGGCGGCACCGTGTGGCGCACGCGCCCGTCCGCGGTCTGCGCGGCCCGGCGCGAAACAGACGCGCCCACGCATCGCCAGCCAAGGAACCCGGCCCGCCTCCGATGCCCGCCTTAACCGCGCCTCCCTGTGTGCTCCATCGGCCTTGGTCACGGTTGACGCCATATGGGCTTTGTGCTAGCATACCTTGGTTCTATGGCGGCAGCAGCCGCCGAGTCGTCCAGCAGGAGGGAGACCCGTGCGCAAGGCCGCGTTCTTCATCACCGCGCTCAGCTTCGCACTCATCGCCGCGAGCCTGCCGACCGCCCTCGCGGCCGCACAAGACACCGGCCCCGCCGCCGCCATTTCCAGCCCCGCCCATTCCGCCGTGATCAGCGGCGACACGGCCACCGTCACCGTCCTGTTCGACGCCGGCGAGGACGCCGAGGTCATCGCCGCCGAACTCTACGTTGACGGCGAGTTGCACGCGACCGCTCCCGTGTCGCCCCCCGCATCATCCGGCAGCGCCAAGCTGACGTGGGGCTGCGGCGAGTTCGACGAAGGGCGACACACGCTCACCGCGCGCGTCTACGATTCGCTGGGCCACAGCCGCGCGGTTGACGTGGAGGTTGTCCTGCAGGCGGTGACAAGCGGCGGCGACGCCGAACGCGTGCGCGTCGAGATCATCGCCCCGCGCGGCGGACAGGAAATCTCCGGCAAGGCGCAGGTTCGCGTGGCTGCGGACGAAAGCCGCGTGCGCTACGTCATGCTGCTGATTGACGACGTCTTCGTCGCGCTGACCAACATGCCGCCGTTTACTTTCTCACTCAACACGACGCGCTACCTCAACGGCTTACACGTCCTGCGCGCGACCGCATTCGATTTCAGCGATAACCCGACAGACTCCGATCCGGTCAACGTGATGATCAACAACCCCGGCGGCCGGACCGAGATGCGCACCGAATCCCCGGCCGAGACTGCACAGCCCGCGCCGTCGCCCGAGCCTGCAGTCGTCGCAGCCGAAGCGCTGCCTGCGGAAACAGTTGCGCCGCCCGCAGCGCCCGCGTCCGCGCCGCAGTCCGCGAGCACATCGGCGCCTGCCGCGCCTATCGGCACGCCTGCCGGCGCGTCGACTCCCATAACTGCGGCCGCCGGACTGGAACAAGCGATCGGCCAGGGAGGCACTCCGGCCGAAGCAACAATCGCGACACCGAGCGGAACGGTTCAGCCGACCGCGGCGGCGCAAGCCGTGGCTCCGCCGCGGGCGACACCGGCCGCAGCGGAAGTGATCGTGCCGGACGCGTCCGCAGCGCCCACCCCCGCGCAGCCGGCGCTCGCCGCCTCAGCGGCGCAGCCCTCAGTTGATGCGCGTTCCTCCGCGGCTGCCGGTGCCGACGTCGCAGCGGCGTCGCACGGTCCCGCCGCCGCGACCGCCGCGACCGAGGCAGCCGCGCCGCTCGGCACGCTGCCTCCACAGGCGGTGCAGATCGCCATGGCGCGCACGTCACCTGCCGTCGGCGTCGGACCCGTCGCAGTCATGGCCGCGCCCGAGGCCCGCGCTCCGGTAACGAGCGGGAGCGCCATTGAGGCGAGCCCTGGGATCACGACCGAGGCGACAGTTGCGCCCTCAGAGGAGGCACCCGCCGAGCCCGCGCAGCAGGTCGCCGCTCTGCCGCCGCAGCTTGAGCCGGCCGTAGTCGCGGCCGTTCCGGAGCCGATGCCGGCGGATGCGGCATTGACCGCCGCCGAGGCCGGCGTCCAGGTCGCGGCGCTCGCGCCGGAAATGAGCATGAGCGCGGACAGCGCGGCGATGGCCGAGATCACCACGACTCCACCGCCCGCACCAGTGCACATCGCGCGCGCGCCGTCTCCGCCGATTGTCGTCTCGGCGACGCGGAGCGAACGCGGGGATGTCATCCTGCACACCGTCAGGCCGGGCGAGCAGTTGGGCACGATCTCCGCGCGCTACAGCGTGCCGACCGAGGCGATCGCGCGCCTCAACGGGCTGCATGCCAACGCCGAACTCGCCGCCGGCCGCACGCTGCGCATCCCGTGGCAATCCTCGCTCGTGCTCAACGGTGAATCCGTGTACACCGACGTGCCGGTTCTGACTGAGGGCGGTATCTCCCTCGCGCCGTTCCGCGCCATCGTCGAGCACGCCGGCGGCGCGGTTCACTGGATACCCGCAAGCAGGCAAGTGCGGGCTAAGGCCTTCGCGCGCGACATCTGGGTCACCATCGGCAGCCGGGCCGC
>CP070648.1:4465047-4467615 GCA_020354555.1 Armatimonadota bacterium
GATGAGCACGCGCTTCCCGGCGCGGCAGAGGTCGCGCCCGGCCATGAGGCCGGCGGGACCACCTCCGACGATGATCACATCGCTCTCGACATGGTCTATGAACTCGCGCGCGAATTCGCCTACGATCGCGCGCGTGACCTCTTTCTCGCCCGCAGCGCTGAACAGCTTCTCAGGGGCCATCAGTACATTCCTCCGGTGTCAGTCATAGTGAGAAGAGACGCCGCCCGGAGCCGGACGGCATCTGCTCGAATCCTAACATATGGCGAGGCCTTCGTCCAGGCGCGCGCTCCGGCCTGTGTGCGGCCGGCGCGCCCGCCGCCGGGCTACGCAGCGACCTCCACCTGCGGCGGGTTCGCATAGTCGTGGTACCGGTCCCCGACACCCGCCGCCGCGGCGTCCCCCCGGTGCAGGTAGACGCGGTAGTGGAAGCGGAGTGAGGCGCCGCGGGGGAGCAGATGGCTGCCGTCCGCCGCGGGGTCGGCATAGAAGTCGTGCCACCCGAACGGATTGGCGGTGTACATCCCATAGTCGCGCACGTGCCAGAAGGTGGGGTGGCGGAAGCTGCTCGGATGATCGAAGATGGCTATCCCGAGGGTGTCTCCGCCGACCTCGCCTGAGTAGTCGCACCACTCGGCGCGCCGCCCCCAGCACTCGGCCTCCCCGACCGCCCCGTAGGAGTTCCGGATGCGCCCGCCGTGGTCGCCGTCGATCGCAGGGGACACGCGCAGGGCGAGGATGCCCCCCTCCTTCGTATCGCCGAATCGCACGTCGCACTCGGTTGCCGTGAAGCACACGTCGAGATCGAACATCCGGGCATCGCCCGACAGGGCATAGGCGGTCAGCGCGCGCCGCTCTTCGAGGATCTTGCGCTTCCCGTGATCCGTCCAGTCGTTCAGCGCGGCCAGGCGGCCGCAGACAGGTCCTCCCGCGGCGTCTAGGATATCTCGGTGCAACTGGAAGGCGTGGCCCTCCTGCTCGCTCCAGTTGTCGGTGCCGTTGACGTCACCATGGGCGACCCACATGGATCGGTGGTGCGGATGGTCCTGCGGCTCGCCGGGAACACCCTCCGCGACCGGCCAGCTTCGGGTGACGTGCTTGCCGCCCGGCCCGAGCAGCGGGAAGAAGCACGGACGGGCCGGGTCGCCGGTGTATCGGTAGACCGTGAGCAGGTCGCCGTCCACGGTCACGCTCGCGCTCCCGCCGCCGTCGTCGCTGACGGCGACCCGATCTGCACGAGCCTGGGGCTCGGGACCGATCTCCGCGCGAAGAGCCAGAGTCTCGCCGGCTTCGAGTGACGGCAGGATGAAGGCCGCACGGACTCGGCCGCCGGCCTCGCCTGTCACTGACAGTGGAGATCGCGGGACGATCTGGGCCGGCAGCCGCTCGCCGCCAGCCGCGGTCAACACGACACCCGCCGCGCGCTCCTCGTGCTCGCAGGGCAGATCGACTGTGAGGGGGCAGTCGCGTCTTGGATGGGGACCGGCATGAACGAGCACTTCGGCTGTTGACATGGGGATATGCTCCAGGGGGTGTGGCTGCTATGCCGGCAGGCATTCCTGCAGGTAGCGAACTGACTTGTGTGCGACCGTATCGGCATCGGGCACGAACTCGAAAGGCTCCACGGAGATGTAGCCATCGTAGCTGATCTCGCGCAGCGCCTTCAGGATCGGATGGAAGTCCATGTCTCCGAACCCGGGCCCCTGGCGATTGGGATCATTGGCATGCACGTGGGCGAGGACATCTCGCTGCTCGCGGATGATGTCGGGGACGGGGGAGCCCTCGGAGGACATTGCCTTCACGTCCAGGATCAAGCGGAAGTTGGGATGGCCGATCTCGTCAACGAGTCGCCGGCCTTCGGCCGCGTTGGTGATGAAGTCGGTCTCTTCCGTCCCGAGCGGCTCGATGCACAAGGTGACGCCGCGCTCGGCGACGGTGGGCAGCGCGCTGGAGAACGTCTCCGCCGCCCATCGCCACGCGTCGTCGGCCGATGCGTCGGCCGTGCGGCTGCGCTGCCGCGGCGAACCGAAGACCATGACCTTCCCGCCCAGGTCGCCGCAGAAGTCGGCGAGGCGACACAGATAGTCCCGCGTGCGGCCTCGCACCTTGGCATCCGGGTGGCTTATGTGCAGGCCCTCCGGCTTCACCAGGAGCCAGTGCAGGCCGACGACCTCCAGGCCGGCGTCGTGTGCCGTGGCGCGCAGGTCAACCCGCTCGTGGGCTGGGATGTCCTGAACGGTCACGGCCAGCGAGAACGGCGCGATCTCGACGCCGTCGTAGCCCGCCGTCGCGATGGCTGAGCACACGGCGCGCCAGGGGCGTTCGCCGAACCCCTCGTTGCAGAATGCGAAGCGCATCTCCGGGTCACCACCTTTCCAGCCGTCTGGTTCGACGAAGCGCGTGCCGCGCCTCTGCTGGGCGTGTCCACCGGTGCTCCCGCGTGCCGACACGGAGTGCTAGGTGATGGGTCGGGCTCGGCGAAGGCAATGCCGGCATGAAGCCGATAGAGCGGATCCACCTGTACGACGAAGGCACCGCCCCCACCCTCGATCTCGCCGAGGTGGCGGGCTA
>CP070648.1:4467715-4504391 GCA_020354555.1 Armatimonadota bacterium
GTAATGCCCGGGGACAACGTGACGATCACGGCGGAGTTGATCCAGCCGATCGCGATGGAGCCGGGGTTGCGGTTTGCGGTGCGCGAGGGCGGGCACACGGTGGGCGCCGGCGTCATCGCCGACATCATGAAGTAGAGGAGCCCACTCATGCCGAGGCAGGGGCGAGTACAAGATCGAGGATTCTGGTTTGCGTGCAGCGAATGCAAGAGCCGAAACTACACGTCGGTGAAGAACAAGCGGAACGATCCAGACCGGTTGACACTGCGCAAGTACTGCCCGGCGTGCAAGAAGCACACCCCGCACCGGGAGACCGGCATTAACGCAAAGGCGAGCAAGTAAGTGGCGAGGGAGACGCCGAGAGTGGCATCGAGATCGGCGATTTCGAAGAAAGGCACGGCGGGTCCGGAGCGACTGCCCGTGTTCACTCGCATCAAGCAGTTCCTGGTGGAGGCGTGGCTGGAACTGCGCAAGGTGCTGTGGCCATCCAAAGAGGAGGCCATGAGGTTCACCATGGTGGTGCTCGGGGTGATCCTGGTGGTCGCGCTCTTCATCTACGTATGCGACAAGGTGTTGACGCTGCTGAGCGAACCGCTGTTTGCATTGCGTCCTTGATCATGAGTGAGCAAGAAGAACAACGAGAGCAAGAGCCAGAAGAGGACGCTGGCATCGTCGGCATCAGCCCGGAGCCGGCGCGGGGCAAGCGCTGGTACGTGGTCCACACGTTCACCGGTCACGAGAACAAGGTCAAGTCGAGCATCGAGCGGCGCGCGGCGTCGCAGGGGCTGGACGACAGGATCGGGCGCATCCTAGTGCTTACGGAGGACGAGCTGCGCGGCACACGCCGCGGCAAGCGGCAGGTGCGGAAGCATAAGCTGTTTCCGGGTTACGTCATCATCGAGATGGAGTTGGACGATCAGACGCAGCACCTCGTGCGCAGTACGGCGGGCGTCACCGGGTTCATCGGGCCGGGTCGACAGCCGGTGCCGCTGGAGCAGACGGAGATACAGAATATCCTGTCCACTCTCGGCGGTGAGGAAGCGCCGCGCATGCGCGTGGCGTTCCAGCCCGGCGACATGATGCGCGTCGTCTCCGGGCCGTTCGAGAACTTCCACGGGCGCATCGAAGAAGTCAACGTGGCGAAGGAGAAGCTGACGCTGCTGATCTCCATTTTCGGGCGAGACACGCCGGTGGAGGTGGATTTCGCCGACGTCGAGAAGCTGCAATAAGCCGGCGCACCTCGCGCGTCGGCGGGCGGGATGCGTCAGCGTTGGCAAGCCGCGAGAGCATTGGTAGCTGAATATGGCAAAGAAAGTCAAGGCGGTAGTCAGACTTCAGATTGAGGCAGGCAAAGCGATGGCGGGGCCGCCGGTGGGGCCGGCGTTGGCGCCGCACGGCATGGATCTGATGGGCTTCATCAAGGCGTACAACGCGGCGACGGCGTCCCAGGTGGGAAGCATCGTGCCGGTCGAGGTGACGATTTACGAGGACCGTTCGTTCACCTTCGACCTGAAAACGCCCCCGGCCTCACAATTGCTCAAGCAGGCGGCAGGACTCGAGAAGGGATCCGGCACCGCCGGGCGAGAGACGGTGGGGCAGGTGACGCGGTCGCAGGTGCGCGAGATCGCGGAGACCAAGATGCGCGACCTCAACGCGAATGATATCGAGCACGCCATGCGGGTCGTCGAGGGCACGGCGCGCAGCATGGGCATCGTGGTGGTGGAGTAGAGCCATGGCCAAGCACGGAAAGACATACGTCGAGGTGGCAAAGACGATAGATCGCGACCGCCTGTACACGGCTCAGGAGGCGATCGAGTTGGTGTGCAACGGCCACCGTACGAAGTTCGACGAGGCCATTGACATCGCCGTGCGCCTGGGAGTTGATCCTCGCCATGGCGAGCAGATGGTACGCGGGACTGTCGTACTGCCTCACGGCACGGGCAAGTCGCCGCGGATCGCGGCGTTCGCGAAGGGAGAGCGGGCGACCGAGGCGGAAACGGCAGGCGCGGACGTCGTGGGAGCCGAGGACCTCGTGCAGCGCATCGAGGGCGGGTGGAAGGATTTCGACGTTCTCGTCGCGACGCGCGACATGATGAGCATGGTCGGCCGGCTCGGCAAGCGCTTGGGGCCGCGCATGCCGAACCCCAAGGCCGGTACGCTCTCCGATGAGATCGGCAAGACGATTCAGGAGTTGAAGTCGGGTAAGCTTGAGTTTCGCATGGACAAGGCCGGGGTGATCCACGCACCGCTGGGCAAGCTGTCATTCGGCCCGGAGCGCCTGAAGGAGAACCTGGCGACCTTCATCGCCGCGCTCCTGCGCGCCCGGCCGCCTGCGGCGAAGGGGCAGTTCCTGCGCAAGATCACCATCTCGTCCACGATGGGGCCGGGGGTGCACGTGGACCCCGCTGATGCAGCGGGGGTGGCCGCGGCGACCGAATGAGAATGACGGGTAGGCTGAGTTGACGGTCTAGGGAGCATCCGACCGGACAAATCGCATAGGGCCGACACACCGAAGACAGCAGGTGCGAATAGGCTTAAGGGGTCCGCAGCGACCCGCCTGCCGAGGTGACAAGGGCTGCGCCAGCGCGCGTTGGTGTCCCTCGCATCGGCGGGGGATTTTTCTTTGGCAGTACGGCGGAGCCGCGCCGGCGGTTGTGCCGATTGTGATACGGATTCCCAGGAACAGCGGGGACAGAGCAATGGCGAAACCGGAGAAGGAAGCCGCCGTCGCCGAGTTGGCGGCGAAGCTGCGCGAATCGTACGGGGCGATCGTGACGGACTACCGAGGTCTGCCGGTGAAGGCAATGGTGGAGCTGCGTCGTCAGCTCCGCAGCGCCGGCGGGGAGTACAAGGTGGTCAAGAACACGATGATGCGGCGCGCCGCGGATGAGGTGGGCATGCCGGAGATATCGGAGGCCGTGGCCGGGCCGACCGCGATGCTGTTTACCGGCGAGGACGCCGTCGGCCCGGCGAAGGCGCTGCTGGCCTACGCGAAGCAGACGGGCCTGCCGCAGGTGCGGGCGGGAATGCTCGGGGGCAAGCTCTATCCGCGCGAGCGCGTGCAGGAACTGGCGAATCTGCCGGGGCGCGAGGTGCTGCTCGCCATGTTCATGGGCGCGCTGGAAGCACCCATCGCCAACCTCATGAGCACTCTGGAGGCACCGGTGGCCGAGCTTGTGGCAACCCTCGAGGCGATCGCGAAGCAAGCGGAATCTGCCTCCGCATAGTGGATTGGACGACGGGAGGAAGACATGAACGTAGACGAAATGGTTGAGGAAGTCCTGAAGTGGCCGATGCTGGACGTGGTTGAGTTCGCGAAGAAGCTCCAGGAGCGGACCGGGGTGACGCCGATGGCGGCGATGGCCCCGGCGGCCGCGGCGGCGCCCGCCGAGGCGGCGGCCGAGGAAGAAGAGAAGACCACCTTCGACGCGATCCTGACCGGCTTCGGCGAGAAGAAGATCCAGGTCATCAAGGCCGTACGCGAGGTGACCACGCTGGGCCTCAAGGAGGCCAAGGATCTGGTTGAAGCGGCGCCTAAGGCGATCAAGGAAGGCGTCGCGAAGGAAGAGGCCGAGGCGATCAAGACCAAGATCGAAGAGGCCGGGGGCACCGCCGAGATCAAGTAGGTCTGTCGGGTGCTCCGGGCGCCGCGTGCGGGGCCTGTGCCGCAGAGCGCCGGCGCGGCGAGCGGAGCATCTGTGCCTGCCAAGGGCGGACGTCTCCGGCGCCTTGCCGATGTGACGGAAACCGGAAGTGTGGAATAAGGTCTGAGGAGAGTATCGGGTCACGCGGACGCTCGACAACGTGTGCCCCGAGACCATACTCCCGACGGGCCGTGTGGTGCGACGGCCCGGAGCGCGCGGCTTCCCATGAAGTCAGAATCCGCTTAGGGCCGACCCCGAGGCCGGCCGAGGACGTGGAGCATGAAGGTTTCCGAGGAGTTCGAGCAGGCGCTGAGCAAGTTCCGCCAGGTCGTTCGGACCGGCTGCTGGACCCTGGTGAACTGCGGCCCGGCCAAGTACCGCTGCGAGGCGTTCAAGGACGGGCACAGCTGCTTTCAACATCCGTCGACCCCGTGCTGCGACGTGAACCGGCGCCGATGCATTAGCTGCCCGGTATTCATACGCCTGGTGGAACTGCCGAAACGTCCGCAGCGGGTGCTGGTCACCACCGATGGCCTGTGCATCGAGGCGACTTTCCACTGCCCCGTCGGCATGCGGATCCTCGACGCGCTCAACGTGGAGGAGCGCAGTTTCATCGCGCTGACGGACGTTAAGGTGTCGGGGCTCGGCGGCGACGGCGTGGAGCGAGAGGTGCCTTTCATGGCGCTGAGTCGCGATCAGATTCACACGGTGGTGCCGTTGAGTGGGGACCCGGAGCAGGGCGCGCACTGCGACGAAGACGACGCGGCTGTGGACTGGGTGCTCGCCGACGACACCCTGCCGACAGTCTCGGACGCGGACTGACCGGGCCGCGCCCGCGCCACCGTTTGCCGGCTAGATGCCTACGCGCCTCAGCGACCGCAGTCCCTCCTGCGCCACCAGGTGCGGATCGGTCGCCCAGTATTCCTCGTTAAACAGCTCCAGCGAGAAGAACCCGCCATACCCCTTGTCGGCGAGAACCGCCGCGATCTCTTCAAGCGGGATGATGCCGGCGCCGGGGAAGACGCGATGGCGGTCCTCCAGCTCGGCAAGGGGGAGATCCGGGCAGTCGTTGGCGTGGACCAGGAAGACCTTGTCGCCGGTGACCGGTTCGAGGTCGGCGAGGTCCGAGCCACCCTTGTAGAAGTGGAAGGTGTCTATCACCAGGCCGCCGTTGGGGGCATCGGCCATGTCTACTATCTGCCACGCCGTGCGCACGTCCTTCACTTGCTGCGCCCCACCGAGGAATTCGAGCGCGAGGGAGACACCGAACGGCCGCGCCAGGTCGCACAACTCTGCGAAGTCGCGGGCGGCGTCCGTGAGTTCGCCCGTGCCCCCCGCTGCGCAGGCGACAACACACTGGCAGCCCACGGCTTGCGCAACCCGGAACGCACGCTGCGCGCTCTCGTGGGCGGCCGCGCGCGTTCCCTCCTCGGGATACATCCACCCGCCGACGAAGCACATCTCGGCAGGGATCAACCCGCGCTCGCGCAGCCGCCTCGCGATGCCGTCAAGGCCTGCGGCGCCGCCCGCTGCCTGCTCGACCTCGCCTAGCCATAGCCCGACGCCGTCGTAGCCCGCAGCCTGGGCCAACTCGAGCTTCTTTTCGAACGGCGCGTCGCGTATCGTGATCAGATTCAGGGCGTGCTTGAACGTCATCGTCTCCCTCCTGCGGTTGATTTGCTATGCCTTCGTCGGTATTCGTGACCGCACCCAGGCGAGACGGCTCCGGGCGCACGGCGCCCGCGTCATCCCGCAACCAGGTTCTGGAACACGGCTTCACATACCTCGAGATCCTGCAGCGCGTCGGCGCCTGGGGTGAGCGGCTGTTGGTTGGCCTCGACGCATTCCAGGAAGTGCTCCGCCTCGGCGGCGAACGACCATCGCCACGGGGCGAGCGGCTCGACCACTTCCCGCGCATCCCCGGCGCGATACAGAATCACTCGGGCCGGCTCGGGGTGCAGCGGCGGCGGCGGGAAGATCCGCAGCCTCCCGCGCTCGAAATAGACGGTCATGCCTTCGTCCCAGCGGTGCGCGGGCAAGGATCCGGTTTCGAGCACCGCGGGAATGCCGGCGAAGTCCATCACCACGACGGTGACCCCACTGCGGTGTTCGGCGTGCTTCACTGCGGGCTGGCAGGCGAGAAACCAACGCAGCAGGTTGATGTTATGGCAGTAGACGTTAACGTACGTCAGGTAAGCGTCCTTGAGTTCGTCGGGCAGCCACGGTGGGGTTGTCCGCTCGGCCGTCGGAGGCCGTTCGTCCGTCGTCAGGAGCGTGGGCTTGAAAGCGGCGATCCAATCGCCGCCGAAGCAATGACCACGCGCGTAGGTAACGCGTCCCAGGTCGCCGTCGGCCACGAGGTGCTCCATCAGTTCCTTGGCGCGGCGGATGCCCGTATCGTAGCGCTTCATGTAGGCAGTCATGAGGATGCGATTGCTGCGCGCGGCCGCCTCGACCAGCGCCTGAGCGTCGGCGACGGTCGTCGCGAGCGGCTTCTCCGTGTAGACGTGCTTGCCCGCGGCGAGCAGCTCGCCGACCAAGCCGCGGTGGAACGCCTCGGAGCTGATCGCTGCGACCGCTGCGATCTCCGGGTCGCCGGCGAGTTCGCGGTGGCTTGAGTAAACGCGCGGAATGCCATGCTTGGCGGCCACAGCCTGGCCGAGGCGAGTGCGGGCCTCCGCCAACGCGACAACCTGGCAGCGATCGCTGGCGAGGAAGTTGGGGAGATGTACGCCTTGCCCCATGAATCCACAGCCGAGGAACCCGAGCTTGACCACTTCCTGTCTATCCTCCCGATGCCGATTGCCGGCGTTAATCCATGTCGAGCAACCCGAGTTGCTGCGGGCGGTCGGGCGATGGGTCCGCCGTCTCCGACGGCGCCATGTCGTCGCGGAGCAACGCCGCGGCGCGCGCCATGTCCTCGACGATGGTCTCGCGCAAGCGCTCGTTGTGCAGCGCTGCGGCAGGGTGGTAGAGCGGGACGTAGACCATTCCGCTCTTACGATAAGCCTTGCCGTGAACCCGGGAGATCGAGGTCAGCTTCTCGTCAATCAGTGTCGCGAGCGCAAACCGACCGAGGGTGAATATCGCGCGCGGCTTGATGAGGGCGATCTGGGCGAGCAGGTACTCATTGCACGCGGCGATTTCCTCCGGCTTGGGGTCGCGGTTGCTGGGCGGCCGACACTTGACGACGTTGGTGACGAACACGTCTTCACGCCGGATGCCGGCGCGCTCGAGGAGTTCGTTGAGGAACTGGCCCGCCGCACCGACGAAGGGCAGACCTTGCCGGTCCTCGTGGTGCCCTGGGCCTTCGCCGACGAGCATGATGTCGGCGTCGTGTCGGCCGTGTCCGGGCACCGCATTGGTGCGTCCTCGCGCGAGGTCGCACAGCCGGCAGGATCGGATTTCGCGGTGGATATCCTCGAGCGCCGGATTAGGCTCCGGATTCACGACCGCCTCCGGGCAGCAAGCCGAGACGCCCCAACTCTCGGGTCAGCGCCTGGCGGCAGCCCTCCGTAGCCGGCAGGAGCGGCGACCTCGGGTTGCCGACAGGAATGCCCAACATCTCGAGCGCTGCCTTGACCGGGGTGGGGTTGGTCTCGTAGAACAGGGCCTTGACGAGTGGCAGCAAGTGGTAGTGGAGCTTGCGCGCCTCGGGGAGTTCTCCCGCCTCGACATGGCGCCACAGCTTGACCCACTGTTCGGTCGCGATGTGCGCCGCGGCCATGATGCCGCCATGCGCGGCCAGCGCGCCGAGCGGGTAGAGCAGGGCGTCATCGCCGGTGAGCACGGTGAAGTCCTCGGTGCCGGCGATGATGTGCATGATTTGTTCGAGGTCACCACTGGCTTCCTTGACGCCGACGATGTTCGGCACACGCGAGAGCTCGATCGTCGTCGCGGCCTCCATGTTGACGCCAGTGCGCTTGGGGATGTTGTACATGATCATCGGCAGCGACGTGGCGTCGGCGACAGCGCGAAAATGCTCGACCAGCCCCTGCTGGGTCGGCCGATTGTAATATGGGCAGATCACCAGCGCGGCGTCGGCGCCGACCCGTTCGGCGTGCTGCGTGAGGGCGATCGCCTCCGCCGTGCTGTTGGAGCCCGTTCCCGCGATGACCGCGCCGCGCTTGGCGGCCGCGCGCACGGTCGCCTCGATGACCTGGCGGTGCTCGTCGTAGGAGAGCGTCGCCGATTCGCCGGTCGTCCCGCACGGCGCGATTCCGTTGACGCCGGCCGCGATGAAGCGATCAATCAGAGCCGCCATGGTCTGGGCGTCGAAGTCGTTCGCTTGGTTGAACGGGGTGACGATCGGTATATAGATGCCTGAGAACCGGGCTCTGGCCATTGGCCGCTCCTCTATCAGGGATTCAGCCGTCCAGGCGCTCGTGGAGAACGCGCACCGCCTGCATCCGCTGCGCTTCCTTCATCAGGAAAGACACGTGGAGTTCGCCGTCCAAAGCCCCGAACGCCTGAATGTCAGTATCCTTCAGCGCCCGTTTGGCCTCCGTGTCAACTTGGGCGGTACGCCCACGCAAGCCTTCTCCCACCAGGGATACGAGGCCCCACGACTCCTCGCTGAAGTCGGCCTCGATGCCTCTGTCGAAGAGAATGTGCGCGATGATGGAGGTGACATCGCGATACTTGGCGGGCTTGACGGCGAACTGTAGGACATCTCTGTCGGCTGGCACCTGGTAGTGCAGAATCCGCTCCTGGCTCATTGCCCCGCTGAGCTGCCCTGCCAAGCGGTCGTCGTTCGACGGCACCGTGAGCAGAACGAGGTCGGCGATATCGCAGACGGCGGTCACCGGACGGCCGCTCGGCTTGCTCGTTGCGGGTGAGATCTCAGTACCCGAAATGTTGGTCTTGAAGTTCTTGACCACGAGCGCGAGCTGGTACTTGCGAGCCATAACCGCCGCACTGTGCTGAAGCACGTCAGCGCCGAGGGCGGACATCGTGACCATTTCGTCGTAGGTCAGCGTCGCCAGCGCGACCGGGCCTTTCCCCTGGTCGAAATGCTTGGGGTTGGCGGTCATGACCCCGTCCACGTCTTTGAAGATCTGCAGCGGGGCGACGCGAAGCTCGTCGCCGAACGGCAGAGTCGGAGTCTGCGCGAGCGTGACCGCCAACGCGACCGCGGTGTAATCGCTGCCGCCCTCACCCAGCGTGGTGATGACGTGGCGTTCCGGCGTGACCCCCTGGAACCCGGCGACGAACACGATCCGCCCCTCCTGCAACGCTTTGAGCACCTCATCGGGGCGGATGTCAATGATCTGAGCGTGGCCGTGGTAGTCATCCGTTATCAGCCCGACCTGGCCGCCGGACAGCGCGATCGTGTTGTAGCCCTTTGACTTCAGCAGATGCGCCATCGCGACGGTGGAGATGATTTCGCCGCATGACATGAGAAGATCGAGCTCTCGCGGCTCGATCTTCTGGTCAATCTGGCGCACCAGTTTCACTAGCTCGGCGGTGGAATAGGGCTGCCCCTCGCGCCCCATGGCCGAGATCACCGCGACCGGCCACATCCCTTCGTCGCGGGACTCCATGATGCGTTCGGCGGCCAGGAGCTGATGCTCAGGCGACTCCGTACACGTGCCGCCGAACTTCTGCACTACGACATTGACGGCGCCCTGTTCGTCCAAGTAACTCAAATGCCCTACCTCAGCTGGTTTGGATGACTCGAGTGCGATGGCTCGTCGAGTTGCCGTGGGAACTCTATCGCGTCAGAAGTCCCATCGCTATCACTTGCTCGGCGATCTGCACCGCGTTGAGGGCCGCGCCTTTGCGCAGGTTGTCCGCCGCGACCCAGAGATTCAGGCCGTAGGCTACCGAGGCATCGCGCCGGAAGCGCCCCACGAAGACCTCGTCCGTGCCGCTTACTTCAACCGGCATGGGGTAGCGTCCTGCGCTCGGCTCGTCCACCACGCGAATCGGCCGATACCCGTCGCGATAGGGCTCCCACGTTGCCAGCAACTTCTTCGCTTTCGCCGGCGTCAGCTCCTCCCGCAGCTCCAGGTTGACGGCCTCGCAGTGCCCGTTGAAGACCGGAACGCGGCACGTGGTGGCGGTGATGCCGACCGAATCGTCGCCGAGGATCTTGTGGGTCTCTCGGGCGAGCTTGACTTCTTCGGAGCAATACCCGTCCTCGTCGAAACCGCCAATATGGGGAAACACGTTGCAGGCGAGCTGCTGTGGCAAAGTGTCGGCGGCCGGCAGCTTCTCGCCGCGCGCAACGGCGGCGATCTCCGCTTCGAGTTGGGCGACCGCGCCCGCTCCGGCGCCGGAAGCAGCCTGGTAGCTCGCGACGACGGCGCGCTTGATGCCGACGGCGTCGTGAATCGGCTTGAGCGCGACCACCATCTGAATCGTCGAGCAGTTTGGGTTGGCGATGAGGTTGTCATGGCCGCGCAGCGCTTCGCGATTCACCTCCGGCACGACCAGCGGCACCGCCGGATCCATGCGGAAATCGTTGCCGTTGTCTATCACCACCGCGCCACGCTTCGTGGCCTCGGGGGCATACTGGACGGCGGCGCCTTTCTCGCCCTCGGTGCCCGCGAACAGCGCGATATGGCAACCGTCGAACTCCGCCGCCGCCGCGGGTCGCACCTCGTACGACCGCCCGTCAACTTCGACCGCCCCGGCGCTTCGCGCCAGCACGGTAATCCTCGACGCGGGGAATGAACGCTGCGCCAAGACGCGCAGCAGTTCCCTGCCCACCGCGCCGCGGCCGACGACTACGACATTGTAAGCTTGTGACATTGCGCCTCGCTCGCCGTTGGCTCCCTCGTCACCGGGCTTGCCATGAGATGTAGCCATGCTACAGGCCGCGTGCATGATAGCATGGCGCAATTTTGGCTGTCAAGGAAAGCGAAACAAGCGCGTTACGGGCTTGCGAACGACCGGGATGAGCATGTCCGCGCAGCCTGCGAGCAGCGGCAAGAGGTCGAGCGTTGGCTGACGGCGAATTCGGGAGATGTGCTGCAGGCTCGTCTTCTCCGCCGTCTGGCTTGCCTTGCCCTCCTTCCCACGGCCTTGATGCTGGGAACGGCGTCCTTCGGGGCTGAGGGCGATCAGACCGGGGGGCCAGATGGCCCCGCGCCTACGCTGGCGGCGGTCCGTGTCGCAGCTCCGCCGACGATAGACGGCGTCCTCGATGATGAATGCTGGCGCCTGGCCGACAAACGCTCGGGGTTCTACCTGTTCGGCCGCGAAGGATCAATCAGCGAGGACACCAGCGCCTACCTCTGCTATGATGAGCACAGCATCTACGTCGCGTTCGACTGTGCCGACGCCCATCCCGACCTCATAAACGCGGCTCAGCGCAAGCGCGGGAGCGATCTGAGCAGCGAGGATAACGTCGAGTTCTGGGTGGACCCCACCGGCCAGCACCGCGACTGGTACGTCTTCCAGGTGTCGCCGCTGGGCACGCAGGGCCACTCGGTGCCGGGGGGCAGCGCGTCCAAGGCCGAGTGGAAGGGCGACTGGTCGGCCGCCGCGCGCGTCACCGACGCCGGTTGGCAGGCGGAGATGGCGATCCCGTTTTCCATCCTGACCTACCCCGCGGGCGCGGGGAGTTTCTACGTCGCGTTCTCGCGGCATCTCGCTCGCGAGCGGGAGCGCTCAGTCTGGCCGTTCATTGCGCCGGGCTCGTGGCGCCCGGATCGCCCGGCCGCGTGGACCGGGCTGGTCATTCCCCACCCGCGCCGACCGATGGTCGCGATGCCCTACGCCCTGGCTCGTCTGGGTGACGACGACAGCGGAGCCACGGTCGGCCTCGACGTCAAGACCACCTTCGCCAACGGAGTCACGGCGCTGTTGACCCTCCGCCCCGACTTTCGCAATATCGAACAGGACGTGGAGAGTATCGACTTCTCGTACACCGAACGCCTGCTGCCCGACAACCGGCCTTTTTTCATGGATGGTATGTACCGCTATTTCCCGAGATCACAGTTGTTCTACACGCGACGAATAGAGGAGCTCGACGCCGGGTTCAAAACGTTCGGCAAGATCGGTCGCCATCGGTTCGGCTTCCTTGCCGCAGGCGAGAACGGGCAGAGCGACGTCGAGGTCGCGCACTATGCCTACGAGCGCGACGCGGATTCAAGAGTCTGGGTTGACGCGGTCAACTACAGTTCCGCGGATCAGCTTCACAATCTCGCCACGGGCGTGGGCATGCGCTGGCGTCGCGCCAAGCCGGGAGGCGATGTCTCGATCCACGCCGACCTCATGCACAGTTCGACGAGCGGCGAAGGGGAGGACGGCGCGGCCTACAGGATCCACGGCGGCCGCGACCGCGGCGATGGTCACGTCAGTTGGTCGCTGTCGGCGACCGGCATCGGCAGCGGCTTTGAGCCGGCCCTGGGGTACGAGCCCGAGCCGGGCCTGCACGAAGTCGGGGGCGGCGCGTACTACTCCCGACGCGTGGATACCGGCCCGTACTGGCGGAAATCATGGCACGCGTTCGTGGAATCGGCCACGACGACGGACGACAGCCGCTTCGGGGTGAATCTAGGCGGCGCGCTGTATCGCAGAAACGATACGTCTACCGAGGCGCGCGTCCACATCGGCAAGCGCGAGGGCTATCCGGACCGTACGCTGACGCTCAACTTCGCGTGGAATGATCGCAACCTCTACCGCTACGCGGGCCTCACCGCCTCGTTTGGCGAGAAGGCGGGGGGAACCTACCGGTACCTGGGGGTGACCAAGAACTTTCGGCCCAGCGCATACTTCTCGTCGCTTCTCGCCGTCGAGTTTCTCGATCATGCGGCCGTGGAGGAGCCGGCCGAAGAGCACCAGATCGTGGCGCAAGCCACCTACGACTTCGAGCCGGAGAAGAGCGTCAGCGCGCGCGTGGTCGCTCACAATGGCGATCTCAACGTCTTCGTCGCGTACCGGCGGGTAGTCCGCGCCGGTCTGGATACCTACGTGCTATTCGGCGATCCGAACGCCGAGACGACCCAGAGCACGGTCACCGTCAAGTTAGTCTCCGCCTTCATGTTCTGAGGGCGACAGGAGATCGCCCGTCGCGTGCGTAATAGCCCCTACCGGCGGGCCCCGGCCGGTCCAGTGATTCGAGGGGGCCGCAGCCCGGCGTATGACCCATCTTCATGTTCCGGACGGAGTGCTGCCGGTGTGGCTCTGGCTCGGCGGGGCCGGTGTGACAGCGGTTCTCGTTGTCATCGCGGCGCGCATTGCGTCGGGCTCCGATTTCCGGCGTCGGCTCCCATTGCTCTCCATGACGGCTGCGTTCATGATCGTCTCCATGAGCATCCCGGTGATTCCTGCGGTGTATCACGTGCAGCTCGCCGCCGTCGCCGGCATCATCCTCGGCCCCGCGCTCGGCATTATCGCGGCGTTCACCGTGAACCTCCTGCTCGCGCTGGTCGGGCACGGCGGCATCACCGTCGTCGGCCTCAACACGCTCGTCATCGGCGCCGAGATGGTCGCGGCGTGGGCATTGTTCGGTCTGCTGCGGCGCCTGCTCGCGCCGGCCGCAGCAGGCGCGGCGGCGGCGTTCCTGGCCATGGCCGTAGGCGCTGCGGTGATGATCGGCCTTGTCGGCCTCGCGTCACCGCAGCCGGGATGGCTGCATTTGACCCACGTCACGACAGCCGCCGCAGAGGAACACGCCGCGCGACACGGCGGCGACGCCGCTCAAGCGGCGGTATACGAGCATCTCTCGCTGCGGAGATTCGCTGCTCTCGTTATCGGCCTCGGCTTCGTGGGCTGGCTGTTGGAGGCGGCGGTCACGGGTCTCATCGTGCGTTTCGCGGCGCAGGTGAAGCCCGATCTCGTACGATGGAGCGCGGCGCATGAGCGAATTTGACATCGCCATACTGGATCATTGGTCCACCTCGGGGCGCAGTCTGGTGCATCGCGCGGGACCGGCGCCGAAGGTCATCATGGCGGTGTGCCTGGTGGCGGCGGTGGTGATTACGCGGCACATCGCACTGCTGGGGATTATCTACGCGTTGTGCGTCGCGCTGCTGGCGACGGCGCGCGTGCCTCCGCTCAAGGTAGTGGTCATCGCGGCGTATCCGGCGCTGTTCGTGCTGCTCTTCGTGTTCAGCGCCTGGGACGGGACGTGGCAGACGCCGACGCTGCTCTTCGGCCGGGCACTGGCGGCGGCGATGACGCTGGTCACGCTCATGGCCACTACGCCCTACCCGCGGGTGTTCGGCATCTTGTCGCGCGCGTTGCCGCGGATCGTCGGCGAGTCGCTGTTCCTGACCTACCGCGCGCTGTTCATGCTGATCGAGATGGCGGGCGAACTCGTCACGGCGACCCGCGTCCGCTCGGGTTTGCGCTTGCGCCGCCCGCTCGCCAACCTGCGCAACCTGTCGGCCGCACTGGGAAAGCTCCTGATCCACGCCCTTGACCGCAGCGAACGCCAGTATGATATCATGGCAGTGCGCGGTTACGCCGGCCGCATCGCGGCGCCGGAGCGGGTGTGGAATACGCTTGCGACCGACGCCGTGCCGGTCGCTCTGGGCCTCGTCATGCTGGCGGCGGCGGTGATGCTGAGATGGAGCAGATAGTCAGGGTTAGCTGCATACGGCACGTGTATCCGGACCGCACCGAGGTGCATCTGTGCGGGCTGGATATGGTGGTCAACCGCGGCGATCGGGTAGCTATCGTCGGGCCCAACGGCGGCGGCAAGTCCACCATGCTGCACCACATCATCGGCCTGCTGCGCGCCCACGAAGGCGGGGTCGAGGTCTTCGGCGTTGACCCGTCGCAGGAATGGAACCGGATCCGCGAGCGCGTCGGCGTCGTGTTGCAGAGCGCCGAGGAGCAACTGATCGCGCCCACGGTGCGCGATGATGTGTCGTTCTCGCCGCGCAACTACGGCCATCCGCCCGAGCGCGTGCACGAAATGGTCAACTCCGCACTGGCCGAGGTGGGAATCGCGCACGTCGCCGACCGCATTTGCCATTACCTCAGCGGCGGCGAGAAGCGCAAGGTGGCGTTGGCCGGCGCGCTCGTGACCCGGCCGGAACTGATCGTCCTCGACGAGCCGTTCGAGGGCCTGGATCCGCGCAGCAAGCACGAGATTATAGATCTGCTCAATCGCCTGCACGACGAACGTGGGCTGACCATCGTATACACGACCCACGAAGTCAACATCGTGCCGCTGATTGCGAATCGCGTGTACGTGGTGACGCGCGAGGGCGTGATATTCGAAGGTGCGCCCGAGGAGACATTCGCCGAGCGCGACATGCTGTCTCAGGCAGGACTGGAGCAACCCACGCTCGCCAGTCTCGCATACGTCCTCCAGCGTCTGGGCGTCGAGTTGCCGCTGCCTGCACGGGTCGAGGATGCCGCTGGGGTAATCGCCGACGCCATCCGCGGGGGCGCGCGTGTCGGCGAGGCGAGGAGCTGACTGTGCCGACATCTCGCGAACAGCATGACAGTGAGGAAATCCGGTGCCTGCAATTGGGCGGCCCGGTCACGTTTGCCTACTGCCGGCGCGTCAATCGCGGCCTGCCCTGCAAGCTCATTATCGGCTGCTGGCACGGTCGGCTCGACGTCGTCGGCTTCCTCGCGGAGAGCTTCAGCGCCGAGGAGCTTCGTCAGGCTCTTGAGCCCGCGGCCGGGAGCAAACTCGAGCGCTTGGTAGGACTGGTCGAGCGCGCGAAAGGCGGCGGCGGGCCGGCCGGCTGAGGACGCGGGCTGACGGGGGCATCTGTCCGCGGCACGTCCCGGGCTACCCGGCCAACGCCGGGAAGCACCGCGCCGCATTCTCCGACGTGATCTTCGCGACCTCTTCCGGCGCGACACCCCAACATTGCGCAACGGCCTGCGCGATCAGGGGGAGATACGCGGGTTCGTTGGCCTCGCCGCGGTGAGGATGCGGGGCGAGGTAAGGACAGTCCGTCTCCAGGAGTATCCGGTCACGGGGCAGGTCGCGCACGATGGAACGCAGCCGCTCTGCGTTGCGGAACGTCACCGGGCCCGCGATCCAGACGTAGAGCCCGAGGTCAATCGCACGTCGCGCCACGCCGGCGTCGCCGGAGAAGCAGTGCATTACCCCGTGCCGGCAGGGGCTTTCCGCCCAGATCGCCAGCACGTCGTCGTGTGCGTCGCGCGAGTGCACGATGACCGGCAGCCCGAGTTCCGCCGCCAACTCGAGGTGTGCGCGGAACGCGCTGGCCTGGGCGTTGCGAGGCGATCGGTCGCGGTAGAAGTCGAGGCCCGTCTCGCCGATGGCGGCCACTCTCGGCAGTTGGGCAAGGCGGCGCAGCTCCGCGATCTCCGCCGCGGCTACGCCCGAGGCGTCGTGCGGATGCACCCCCGGGGAATGCCAAACATGCTCGCTGTCAGCGGCGAGCTGTGCGCCCGTCTCGCTGGTTCGGAGGTCGAAGCCGACGGTGATGATGTGTGTGACGCCGGCGGTAGCAGCCCGCGCGACGAGGCCCGGGTCGCCGCGGTAGTCCGGATGCGTGAGATGGGCGTGCGTGTCCGTCAGTGCGAACGGCACGCTTACGGCGTCGCGCCCGGGACCGGGTCTTCGCGCTGGCCCGCCGCACGGAGAATGCGCATGCGGCGGAAGATGCTTTGCCTGTTGCCCGGCACCGTCTTGCCGCCGATGATGGCGCGGCCGGCGCGATCGGAAACCACGATGTACTCTGCGCGCAACCGGCGCCCCAGCATCTGGGCGCTGCCCGGGATATCGGTCTGCCCGATCATGGCGAAGGAGTACTCACCGTACGCATCGGATCTGACGGTGATATCGCCGCTGTACGACGCCGAGCCGAAACCGAATGCATAGTCGGGATCGAAGTAGGCGGCGGCATCCGAGTCCGGCCACAGGGTGACACGGTGGGCGGTGCTGCCGGCGTAGGCGCTCGCCGTGAAACCCCCCGTATCGCCGGGCGGGATCTGATCTCCGGGATCCACGGAGAAGAAATCAATCACCGGCGTATCGTCCAGCACCCAGCTTCGCTGGAGATACTCGGCCGCGAGACGCCACACGCCGTCGAAGTCCTTGATCCAGACCTGGTCGAACCAGTTGTCGGTGCGCACCCAGGCCTCGATGGTTGTCGGGTAGTCAAGGGCTGCGATGTCGGCGAGAAGGTCGGCCGCGAATTCCACCTGCACCGTCGCGATATTGGGGGACACGATCTGGGCGTGCTGGCGGACGAACGTGAGGTTCCTCAGGTACGGGAAGTCCTCGACGATGGCCGCGATGTGATCGGCTTTGCTCTGTTCGTCGAACGCGTAGTCCTCCGAGATATAGAGCTGGAGGTAACGCGAATCCTCCTGCACCCAGCCTGTCATCAGGCCATTGACGCTGTTGAGCAGGGCCCGTCGGTCAGGATCGTCATCGTCGCCGCATCCCGGGAGCAGCACTACTGCCAGCAGAACTACGAGCAACGGAACCCAGCGCTTCATTCTATGGCACCTCCGCCTTTCGGGCACATCTCCGTGATTCGCGATAGCCGTCGCCAACACCTCTGACGCTTGCGCGCTCGCGCGACATGAGACGGGTGCAAGCAGGCGTTTGCATTACGCGTTCGAGCACGTCCTGCGGCACGCGAGCTGTGCCTGTCGCCGGACGGGCTGGCGCGCTACTTCTCGGGCGAGCTTTCCCCGAGCACTCGCGCCATGAGCAAGGCGTCCTCGCCGCCCCCGTAGTAGCCGGCCAGCGTACGCTCCACGGTAAAGCCGAATCTCCGGTACAGCTTCTGCGCACCCTCGTTGTGCACGCTGACTTGGAGCACCAGGCGGCGCACCCCCGCGCCCTCGAGGTAGTCCAGCGCCTGACGGAGTAGCGCAGAGCCGATGCCGCGCCCGCGCATGTCCTCGCGCACTGCAAAGGTAGGGAGTTCCGCCCGCCTGCGGCGGACTGACTCCTGGCGCACGACGAGGTATCCGATGACCTCGCCGTCGTGCTCCGCAACGCGGAATCCCTCGCTGGCATGCAACAGGAGATAGAGGAGCATCCCGGCACCGAAGGCGTGGCGTCCGAAGTACAGCTTCTCCATCCCCGCGATGGCCCGCAGGTCACCCAACACCGCCTTGCGATAGTTCACTTCTTCGTTCACTCGATGACAACGCCGCGGCTGGTGGGAAGATGCGTGACGCGCTTGCCGATTCCCACGACGAGGCGGCCCCAAGAGTCAATACCAGCAGCCCGACCGTGCCAGCCCCCACCGCGTGCCGGTCGGACCTCCCGCCCCGGCGTCGAGTCCAGCGCTCGCCACAGCGCGAGGATCTGCTCGTCTTCTCCCGTCTCCAGCAGTTCGACAAGTATCCCCACGCGCGTGCGGATCTCTGCGAGCAGCGCGTCTAGCGGAACAGTGTGCCCCGTCTCGTGGCGCAGTGATGTCGTGGTCGTTCGCAAGCGACGAGGCAGCACGTCCAAGTGGAAGTTGGCGTTGACGCCGATGCCGATTACCGCCCACTTGGTCGTGCCGGCGGTGGCCGATGTCTCCACCAGGACGCCGCCGACCTTACGTCCGGATACGAGCAGGTCGTTCGGCCATTTCACGCGCGTTGCGGCACGGCACACCGATGACACGGCCTCTGCAGCGGCCACGGCGGCTGCTAAGTTGAGCAGGCCGGCCTGCGCGACCGACATTCCGTGCGGTCGCAGCAGCAGGGACGCCCACAGACCACCGGGCGGTGAGACCCAGCGGCGGCCGCGCTGGCCGCGGCCTTGAGTCTGCTCGGCCGCGACGACGACGGTGCCATGCGGCTCGCCGTCGCGCAGCAGGCGCTTGCCGACATCATTGGTCGAGGCAACGCTTTGCAGGCGGATGATACGGCCGCCCATTCCAGGGCGGGGTAGGGGAGTAGGTCGAGTCATCGTGCCCCGGCTACGCGGAGATATCGAGCGCGATATCGAGTGCCGGCGCGGAATGAGTGAGCGCGCCGACGGATATGAAGTCCACGCCGGTCTCCGCGATCTCTCGCACGTTCTTTAGTGTGACGCCGCCGCTGGCCTCGGTAAGCGCGCGGCCGCGCGCAAGCTCAACCACGGCACGCATGTCGCGCGGGCTCATGTTATCCAGCAGCAGCGATTCGGCGCGCGCATCGAGGGCCTCGCGCGCCTGTTCCAGGCTCTCGACCTCCACCTGTACTCGCAGACGGTGAGGCGCGCCCTGCTTCGCTGCTCCGACTGCCGCGCGAACGCCCCCCGCCAGGCGCAGGTGATTGTCTTTGATTAGAATGCCGTCGTAGAGGCCGAAGCGATGATTGGTTCCGCCCCCGAGCGCCACCGCCCATTTATCCAGGCGGCGCAGGCCCGGGGCAGTCTTGCGGGTGTCGAGGATGCGAGCGCTCGTGCCTGCGACCGCGCTCACGTAGCGCCGCGTGAGCGTTGCAATGCCAGACATGCGCTGGAGGAAATTGAGGGCGGTTCTCTCCGCGGTGAGCACCGCGCGCGCCGGACCGCTGACTTCGGCGACGACGGCTCCCTTGTCCACCGCGTCGCCGTCCGCCGCCGACGCGCGGAAATCAACGCCGGCATCGACCTCGCGAAACACAATCTCCGCGACCGCAAGCCCGGCGATGACACCCGCCTCGCGCATGGCGACGGCGGCGGCGCACTTCGCCGCCGTGGGAACGACAGCTTGGCTGGTGACGTCGCCGCGGCCGACGTCCTCCGCCAACGCCCGGCGCACGATTCGACGCAGCATGGGCAGCGTGGGTGTCGTCATGGGTGTCAGGCCAAGCGCACCGAACTGACCAGCGAGCGCAGGAATCCGACGACCAAGCGGGCGATGGCTTCGGGCGCAATGGGCTCTCTGCCGGCAGTGGGCACGCGCGCGTGCGTGTTCGTCTGCTGCTGGTCGGTGTTGACGGTCAGCTCGATGTCCGTGGCGTCGCTGATCTGGTGGGCGCGTACGCGCACCAGCAACTCGGCTTCGCCGGTTCCTATCAGCGCCGCCGCAATCGGATTGGCGAGGGGGGGGAAGGCCGCCAACGCGTCGCTCGCCTCACCCTGGAACACGAGCTGCGGCTCCTCGCCGGGCTTCAGTTCGCGGCCGCGGACAAACGGCGAATCGGCCAGCACCGGCGGCGGACAACTGATGGTCAGCGTCGCGCTCGCGCCGGGCTCAGCCGCGGCCGCGTTGATCTCGGTCAGACCAGTGAGCATCGCGTTGACCGCATAGATCGTCAAGCCGCGGTCGTGAGCAAGGCGGGGAAAGTCGTCACGCGCCAGTACAGCCGCCGCATTCGTCACCAGCACGTCCTTGCCGCCATCAAGCGCGGCCATGATGATGGGCGGCGCGGCGTGACGATTGGTCGCCTCGAGCACCATGTCCACCGACGCCACGAGGCCTTGCAGAGACATCGAACGGGTGGGGCGCCTCAGTTGAAACATGAGGTCTTGAACCTTGTCCGCCGTGGTGTCGCAGATCGCCGCGAGGTCCACGTGGACGCGCCCGCTGTCGATCGCCATGCTGACGACGCGCCCGACGCGCCCGCATCCGACGATGCCGATGCGCATGAACGGCCCGAGGCTTGCAGTGTGATAGCTTGCCATGATGGACTCAGACCTCGTCGGCTTGGCGCCCCTCGCAACTCGTACGTCGCCGGGCCTGATGCAGAAGCGCGGCCGAAGCGCATCCGATCAGCCCGACGCCCGCTCCGCGAGTCAGGTGACCTCCAACATGCGGTCGAGGGCCTTGCGCGCCCGCGCCGCGGTGTCGTGCGGCACGTGCACTTGCCCGGACATGTCCTCGAGCGACCAGAGCACTTTCTCCAGCGTGATCCGCTTCATGTTGGGGCAGACCGCGTGCCGCGAAACAGGGATGAAGCGCTTGTCCGGCGCCTCCTTGCGGAGCCGATGGATGATACCGAGTTCGGTGGCGACGATGATGGTCGTCGCGGCGCTGTCGCGGGCGTGGCGTATTATGCCGCTGGTGCTCAGGACCTGGTGGGCGAGATCCAGGACCTCGGGGCGGCATTCAGGGTGGGCGACGACCTCGGCGTCGGGGTGCTGCTCCAACGCGCGGCGAACATCCTCGGGCATGATCTTGTGATGGGTGGGGCAGTATCCCGGCCACAAGAGCAGGCGCTTGCTCGTGTGTCGCTGCACCCATAGCCCGAGATTGTGATCGGGGACGAAAATGATGTCGTCCGCCGGGATCCCTTCAACGACGCGAGTTGCGTTTGCCGACGTGCAGCAGTAGTCGCTCTCGGCCTTGACCTCGGCGGACGTATTGACGTAGCAGACCACCGGCGCGCCGGGGTGCTCATCCTTGAACCTGCGCAGTTCGTCGGCGGTGATCATGTCGGCGAGCGGGCAACCTGCGAGGGGCTCCGGGTGGAGCACGACCTTGTCGCGGGACAGCACGGCCGCCGTCTCCGCCATGAAGCGGACGCCGCAGAACACAATGGCGCTCGCGTCAGTCTCCGCCGCGCGGCGGCTCAGGTCGAGCGAATCGCCGGTGACGTCCGCCAGGTCTTGGATCTCGCCGAGCTGGTAATTGTGGGCGAGGATGACGGCACCGCGCAGGCGGCGCAGCTCGTCAATCCGAGCAGCGAGGGGGTCGGCTGCGTTGGTCGTCTGGCTGGTTGTCGTCACAGGTGCTATCGCCGCGGTCTAGGGTTCGCCGGCGCGCTCGACCATGGTGCCCTTGACCACGTCGGCGACGCGGTTGCTGTCGTCCACGCGCACCACGGTCGGCTGCCAATCGCGCGCTTCGTCGGGCGTTACCCACGCGTAGGTTATGAGCGTGACCTTGTCGCCGACGTGGCCGAGCCGCGCGGCAGGCCCGTTGAGGCAGATCGTTCCCGAGCCGGGCTCGCCGACGATGACGTAGCTCTCGAACCGCTCGCCGTTGGCGTGATTGAGCACCTGGACGCGCTCGTGCGGCAGCATGTCGGCGGCCTTCATCAGTTCTTCGTCAATGGTAACACTGCCCACGTAATTAAGGTTCGCGTCAGTCACCGTGGCGCGATGGATCTTGGATTTGTACAGGTTGACCAGAGCCATGGTTCTCCTCGTGCGCGCGACTTATGCGCCGCAGCGGAGAGGCCGTGCTGCCGACTCTCCCCGCCGGCGTTGCACGGCGCGGCGGACGCTTCACGCATCCTAGCATTCGCGCTGCGCGACTGCTTAACCTCCCGCGATGATGAGATTGTCAATCAGGCGGACGCCGCCGACGTGAGCCGCGAGAGCCAATACAGCCCGCCCCGCGATGTGCTCGACGGGGGCGAGCGTCTCCGCGTCCCGCAACTCCGCATACTGGAGTGTTGCCAACGGCTCCGCCGCTACGATCTCGCGCACCCGCGCCAGGATCTGCTGCGCGTCACGGGCTCCGCTCGACGCCAGCTCTTGTGCCGCGCGCAACGAACGGTACAACACGGTGGCGGCCTCGCGCTCCTTCGGCCCGAGGCGGGTATTGCGGGAACTCATTGCCAGACCGTCGGGCTCGCGCACGGTTCGCACCGCGACAATCTCGACTGGCAGGCGCAGATCCTGCGTCAGCCGCCGCACCACAAGCAGTTGCTGGTAGTCCTTCTCGCCGAAGTACGCGCGGTTAGGGCGCACGATGTTGAACAGCTTCGTCACGACGGTGGCTACGCCGCGGAAATGGCCCGGCCGACGAGCGCCGCACAGAACGGCGGTCAGCTCGCCTGTGACCTCGACGAAGGTCGCGTCGCCGGGCGGGTACATCTCGGCTGCCGACGGTGTGAAGAGCACGTCCACGCCCACCTCCTGCGCCATGGCAGCGTCCCGCTCGGGGTCGCGAGGGTATTCCTCGTAGTCCTCGCCCGGGCCGAACTGCGTCGGGTTCACGAAGAGGCTGACGACGACGACGTCATCGCTCTCGCGGCACTGGCGCATGAGTGACAGATGCCCCTCATGGAAGTAGCCCATGGTGGGCACGAGACCGATGCTCTTCCCTGCGCCGCGAGCCTGTGCAAGGAGCTCGCGCAGCTCTGCAACCGACGTGATAATCCTCAATTAGCGGACCTCGAGCGGCGAAATACTGCGGGATGAATCCGCCCCGTCACCCGCCCGGCGGTACGGCCGTATTCGGCGCCCCCGCCGAGGCTGATGACGGCCGGCGTCACTCGAAGGCGCCGGACAAGGCTGCATCATAGCCGGCGAAATAACCAATCCAGAACGAGATGACGTAGAGCCCGACCATGAACGCGACCAGCAGGTAGAACGCGACGCCTGCGGTCACGGCAGTCTGCTTGCTCGCGACGGCGGCCTCGGCCTCATAGTAGTCGGCCATCTTGTCGAGCATTCTCTCGATGTTGCCGCTGCGTTCACCGGTGAGCACCATGTCGATCGCCTGATCCGGGAACTCGCGCGAGTTGACCATGACGCTGCTCATCGGTTCGCCGGTCTGCACGCGCGGGATGTGGACTCGCATCGCTGCCGCCATCGCCTCGTTGCCGGTCGCTGAGGCGGCTGCTTCGAGACCTCGGCGCAGCGGCACTCCGGCGCGTATCAACATCGCCATCGAGCGCGCCCACCGCGCCAGCGAGTGACGGCGGACGATGCCGCCGACCCACGGCAGAATCAGCTTGACGCGGTCCCATCCCTGCCGCACCGGCGGGAACTGCATCAGCAAACGCCAGGCGAACCACAACGCGATCAGCGCCACGCCCCAGTAGCCGACCCGCTCCGCCACGAGCTGAAGGTACTTCCACCAATCGAAAGTCAAGCTCCCGAGGGTTTCGCCGGCCACCGCCTGTGGAATGGGCGGTATGAGAATGAACAGCGCCAGGACGATCTTGGGATAGAACGTCTCGGTGCGGTAGGCCATCTGGATTTCGTAGATCGAGTCGTGGAATGCGGCGAGTTGCTCCATCGTATCATTGAGCAACCCCGTCTCTTCGCCGGTCTGCACCAGGGCCTTGGCATACAGAGGGAAGACGCTCGGGTAATGGTCGAGCACCGGCGACAGCGGCTCGCCGCGCATGGCCTGCTCGGCGATCTCGCGCGTGACCTGTCGCAGCGTCCGGTTGCTGGTGCGCTCGGCGAGCGTGGCTGCGGCCTCGTGGAGGTTCATGCCCGCGCCGAGGAGATCCGAGAACGAACGGTACCAGATCGCGAGCGCCTTGGCGTTGACGCGGTGGAAGATGAACGAGAAGTAACCGCGAGCGAGGAACTGATGCCACGCGAGTCCTTCGCGTCGCCGCGCCTGCTTAACGCGCAGCACCCAGTAGCCCATCTGCCGGATCTTCTCGACCGCGCCGCGCTCGGTCTCAGCATCGAGGCGGCCGCGCACGACTTCGCCCGTTTCCGTCCTAGCCTCGTAGCTGAAAGTCTGCATTGACGTCCTGCTCCTCTTGCAGAGCGTTCGCCAACTCCGCGACTCGCCGCCCGCTTGGCAACCTCAACTCGGGCGCTATCTCCGCCAGCGGCACGATGACGAACGCGCGCTCCTCCATCCGCGGGTGGGGGAGAACGAGGTCGTCGTCCTCCACGGACAGCGAATCGTACATCAGGATGTCAATATCAATCACTCGCGGGCCCCACCGTTCGCCTGGGGTCCGGCCCAAAGCGCGCTCGATCCCCTTGACCGCCTCCAGCAGTACCCGCGGCGCCAGAGCGGTGTGCGCCTCGAGCGCCAGATTCGCGAACTCCGGCTGTTCCGTCACCCCCAGCGGAGCGCTGCGATAGACGCTGGATACCTTCGTCACGCGCACCCCTGCCGTCTCTTCCAGGCGCCGCACGGCGCGCTCTAGGCTGTCGCGCCGGTCGCCGAGATTCGATCCCAGGGACAGGTATACCAGCGCGTGTGCTCTCGGCGTCACTTGCGCTCCCACATCGGGGCTTCGGCTGTCACCGAGAGAGCCGAAGCTCTTCGAGAACCGGGTTCGTGAATCCGGCTGTCCAGCCGGGCGCCCCTCCGGCAAGACACAAGCCCCACTTAGATGATACCGCGTACATCATACGTTCAAGCGCAAGCTGCGTCAAGGTTTGGGAGCATGCCGGCATGTCGGCGGCGAGCGCCGGGCGGCATCCTGATGCGCGAGACGGCCGCTGCGGGAACTGATCGCGCGCGCTAGGCCCCCGCCCAGCCGCGCACGAGCGCGTCGGCCATTCGCACCGCGCGCAGCGCGGGCCGGACGTCGTGGACGCGCACAATATCGGCGCCGTTGGCCACGGCCAGCGCGAGCACCGCGAGCGTGCCCTCGAGGCGCTCGTCCGGCGGCAGGTCGAGGACATTGCCGATGGTTGATTTGCGCGATGGTCCGAGCAGCACGGGGTGGCCCAGGCTCTTCAGCTCGCGCAAGCGACGCACGGTCTCCAGGTTGTGCTGTACCGTCTTGCCGAAGCCGAACCCGGGGTCAATCACAACCTGATCGCCGGGAACCCCGGCGCGCTCGGCGAGGGCTACCGATTCGCGGAGATAGGCGGCGATCTCCCCCATGAGGTCGTCGTAGCGGGGGTCGTCCTGCATCGTCTTCGGCGTGCCCAGCATGTGCATGACGATGACGGGGACGTGCCGCTCGGCGGCTAGTCTGGCCATCCCTGGGTCGGACCGCAGCCCGCTGATGTCGTTGATAATGCCGGCGCCCGCGTCGAGCGCTGCGCGCGCCACCTCGGCCTTGTAGGTGTCAATCGAAATCGGGATGTTGACGCGACCCCGGAGTTCGCGGATGACCGGCAGGACGCGCTCCATCTCGGCCCGCGCATCTGTGGCTTCGGAGCCGGGTCGCGTTGACTCGCCGCCGATGTCAAGGATGTCCGCGCCCTGCTCCACCATTTGCTCCCCGCGCGCGACCATCGCCCCCGCATCGCCCGCGAGCCCGTCGCCGGAGAAGGAGTCCGGGGTGGCATTGATAATGCCCATGACCAGAGTGCGTTCGCCGATAGGCAGGACGTGTTCCCCGCAGCGCAGTTCGATCGCGAGGGGGTCGTCGAAAGCGGACAGCGCGCGCTCGATTTCCGCCCCGACTTGCGCGAGGTCCGGTCCTGCCTGGGCGAGTCTGGCGCAGAGATCACGGTGCTGCGCGAGCGTGCCAATGAGCAGGCAGCCAGTCTGGTCGGGATCTCTCCCGGCCGCCGCGTCGCCGCCGGCCGCCCGCATTGCGCGCTCGACCGTCTCGGCCGTCCTTGCCGCAACGGCGTCGAGCTTGACCAGGCGCACGCTCGCGTTGGCTGCGAAGGCTTCGGGGATAGCGACGGCGCCGGCCCGCGTCATCTCGTCAGCGAGATCTCCCGGGTCGTTCAAAACGAGCACCCGGGCCCCCCAAGAGCCCGGGCCAGTTCTAGGCTGAGCGTTCACGTCGGCACCTCAACTCCGGTTGCGCGTATCCCCCAGGACATCAGATCTGAGATGCGAAAAAGCACGACGCGCCGCGGCGGCGCACCCGCGACGCGTTAGTGGTACACCGGGGGATAGTCGTCCGATGCGGCCTGCTCGTCGTCGAGCTGTATCTGCATCAGTGCTCCGAGGGCGTCCTCGCTGAGGCGGAAGCCGTATTCGAGCGTGGCAGCCACGGGGTCGCGCGTCAGCTTGACGCCAAACACGCGATCCTCCGCCGCGCGCAGCAGGATCTGGCGGATCTGAATCTCATCGAGGTTGGCGATGGCTTCGCGCGCGCCGTGCTTCGTGTCGGGATCCTCGGAGTGCATAGCGGCCGCCCGCGCATACTCATGCATTGCCTGGGCGAAGCGCCCTTGCTGCTGGAGCAGGACGCCGAGCTTGAGGTGATGGTGCGCCTCGCGCGGCTCCAGCCGAATCAGGCGGCGAACGGCATCCAGCGCCTCCGCAAGTCGCCCGCTCTGATGGTATCCGATCGCCAACAGCTCATAGGCCGAGGGGTTGCGCGGCGACAGGGCGCGCATCTCCTTTGCCTGCTGGATCAGCCGATCGTATTCACCGAGGTCGGCATAGAGTTCCGCTAGCGACTGGCGCGCCTCAATGTTGTCGGGAAAGCCCGCAGCGGCGTCGCGCAAGCAGTCAGCGGCCTGACGCGAGAGGCCCTGCTGAATCAGGTTGCGCGCGAGGCCGAGGCGATAGTGTACGTTGTGGGGGTTGAGGCGAATGGCGTGCTGCAGCGCCGTCGCGGCCTGCGCGGCATTCCCTGTGCGCTCGCTTGCCACCGCCAACTCAACGTAGCCCGGCTCGTAATCCGGGTCGAGTTCGACCGCGCGGCGACAGGCACGGATGGCTTCGTCGTAGCGGTCCTGCTCCAGGTAATGGCCGGCGAGCCCCTTGTAGGCGCGGGCACATCGGGGGTCGGAGCGGATCGCCTCGTGAAACAGCTCCATCGCCACGTCCGGCAGCCCACACTTCTCGCACGCGGCGGCCAGGGCGCAATAGGCGTCGGTGTTACGGGTGTCCAACTCGATGGCGCGGCGGAGGTAGCTCATTCCCTCCTCTGCCGCCCCGGCCTCAACGCAGCACGAGCCCAACGTCACAAGTGCGCGCACGACAGCCGCATCCGGGCTTTCGGACTTCAACGCCTGGGCACGTTTGAGCGAATGGCGCAGCAAGGCAATTGCCGACGTCAGGTCGCCCTTGGCCACCAATCGGCAGGCGCGTCGGTGCGCGCTCGTGAGCGAGGCCCGCTCGCGCCTGGCCGCACTGTTTGTCGTCTCTCTAGGCATATGAAGCCACGGCGGATCTGCGTTGCCCAGGTCTTCCACGCGTGACCGCGCATTCCTGCTGCTTGATGATCTCGCAGACCTCTGGTTGCCGTTACCGGATTGGACGTGCGAGGTGCGGCCGCACGTCGTCTGCCATAGATCCGGGATTCGTGCGAGCCCCCGTGATGCCTTGCCCCTGGCGCGCCGACGACCCGAGGCCGAGGATCGCCCTGCACGGCTTGACGGCTTCGCGCCGCTTGCTCTACAATGATATCAGATCGATGGGTCCCTGCGATTGGCAGCGCGGTCGGGCCGCGCGCCTCCCTCGGGGCGCGACCATGCGGAGCGGCATTTGCGCCCGGCGGAGGGATGTTCCGTGGAGTGGACCGAGAGATGCGCCTCGCGTAGGCGAGGGCAAGCCGCCGGTGCCCGTCCGGAGAGTTCGACGGCGGTTGCGGGAACGGCACCCGCCCGTCCGCAGCGCTGGGGACTCGTGAGGTCATTCATCCGTTCGTAATGCGAGGTAGGACATTGCCTGACGAAGCCCAAGTTCAGGTCCGCGATCTGCAAGCGGAGATCGAACGGCTGCGCGCGCGGCTGGGTGAGCTGGAGCACAACAAGCGCGCTTTGGAGGAGCAACTCGACGCGGCATCGGTGGCCACGGAAGCTCCCCCGCCGATCACGACGCAATCGGAGTTGCAGAATACGCTGCGCCTCTTCGTCAAGAAAGTGGCGATGATTCTCCAGGCCGACAAGTGCGTCATCATGCTCTACGACAAGGAGTCGGGAGAGCTTCAGGCGCAGGCGCCGGCTTTCGGCCTGACGGACGAGGAGGTGAGAACCTTCCGCGTCCGCGCGACCCATGGCGTTTCGGGGGAAGCGTTCCGGCAAGGCGAGCCGATCATCTGCGACGACATGATGTCCGATCCGCGCACGGTGAAGGAGAATGTGGCGCTGCTCAAGGTACGCAACGGCCTGACCGTCCCATTGACGCTCGAGTTCAAGGACGAGAACCAGGAGGTGATCGAGCGCCAGACGATCGGCGTCTTGCACGTCTTCAACAAGCGGGGCGGCGGGTCGTTCGAGGAAGAGGATGTCCGCCTGCTGACGGTGCTGGCGAGAAGCGCGGCGTCGGTCATCTCCAACGCCCAGATCTTCATCGCCGTGACCAGCGCCAAGGAGCAACTCGAGTTCACGTTCCAGAGCATGCTGTCCGGGGTGCTCGTCGTCGACGTTGAGGGCAGGATACTCCTGATGAACTCGGCGGCGAGACGCATCTTCGGTGTCCCGCACGACGACGGCACCGGGCAGAGCCTGGTGAGCGTGGTGAGCAACGAGACGGTGCAGTCGCTGGTCAGCGCGTCGCTCGAGGACGCTGAGGAGAAAGCCCAGGAGGTGTCGCTGTACACGCCTGGCGAGCGCATATTCCAGGTGCAGACAGCGCTGCTGCGCGGCGAGAGCAGCGCGGTGACCGGTGTCGTTGCCACGTTCAACGATATCACCGAGCTGCGCAACGTCGAGCGCATGAAGACCGAGTTCGTGGCCAGCGTCTCCCACGAGTTGCGCACGCCGCTGACTTCGATCAAGGGGTTCGTACGGACGCTGCTGGACGACACCGACGGCTACTATGACCGCGACACGCAGGTGGAGTTCTATCAGATCATAGACCAGGAATGCGATCGTCTGGTGCGCCTCATCAACGATCTGCTCAACGTGTCGCGGATTGAAGCGGGCCGGGCGCTGGAACTCAACCTCAAGCCGGTGGACTTGCGTAACTTGATCGCGAAGGTGGTGGCGAGCCAGGAGTCGTACACGACGCGCCACCATATTCAGATGGATGTACCAGAGGCCCTGCCGACCGTGATTGCCGACGATGACAAGATTGATCAGATCTTGACCAACCTCATCAATAACGCGATCAAGTATAGCCCGGACGGCGGCGATGTGGTGGTTTCCGCGCGAGCCACCGGCGGCAACGTGGAAGTGAGCGTCGCCGATCAGGGCATCGGCATTCCGCCGGACCACATGGACAAGATCTTCGCTCGGTTCCATCGCGTGGAGGGCGGAGATACGCGGCGCGCGGGGGGGACGGGGATCGGGCTCTTCCTCGTCAAGCATCTCGTGGAAGCCCACGCCGGACGCATCTGGGTCGAGAGCGAGCCGGGCAAGGGGTCCACGTTCACCTTTGCGATACCGCTCAAGGCACCGGCGGAACCGGGCGCAGCCCCCGAACCTTCGGAGTAGCGAGCGGCAGCCGGGTCGAAGATGCATGCGCTCGCTGTCAGGCGCGCGGGGCGCACCGGCGCGCCGCCGCGATGCGCCAACGACGTGAGTGCTGCGAACGGGGGCGGACGAGGCGCAGTGCGTGCAGTCTGGCGACCTCGACCTGCGGCGCGGCGCGAACGCCGAGACCGCGTCACCCACATCCTCAGCGAGAGACCGATGACGACGATTGCGATAGGGTGCGACCACGCTGGCTTTGAACTCAAGGAGCAGTTGAAAGCGGCACTCATTGCTTGGGGGCACACCGTCACCGATTACGGCGTGCACGGCACCGAGCCTTCTGATTATCCCGATCAGAGTTTCGCCGTGGGTCGCGCGGTTGCCGCTGGAGATAGCGAGCGCGGATTGCTTGTCTGCGGGACGGGCATCGGCAGCCAGATCGCCGCGAACAAGATCCCCGGTATCAGAGCGTGCGTGTGCCACGACTGTTACTCCGCGCGCGTTGCGCGTTCGCACAACGACAGCAACGTGCTGTGCCTGGGCGCGCGCGTGGTCGGTGGCGAACTCGCGAAAGAGGTTCTGCGCGTCTGGCTCTCCGAGCCCTTCAGCGGCAAGGAGCGCCACGTGCGCAGACTCGCCAAGATCGCCGCGCTGGAGCGCGAGCGAGGCGCGTAGGCGATAGATGCAAGGCTCGGCGCCACTGTTGATTGCTCTGTGCTTTCTCACCGCTGCCGCAATCGCCGCAGCGACGACCCCGCTCGTGATCGCATTCGCCTGGCGCGCCGGAGCGGTGGACCAGCCACGCAGCCGTCGCGTGCATCTGGCCCCGATGCCGACGTGGGGGGGCCTGGCGATGGTCGTTGGCTTCGGGATAACCATGGCCGCTTTGCTGTGGCGAGGCGGGGCGAGCGGCGTGCCGCCGGCCCAGATCGGTGCCGTGGTGGGCGGGGGATTCATCATCGCGCTCGTGGGTGCGATAGATGATCGTTTCGATATGCGAGCCGCGCCCAAGTTCCTCGCCCAGGTCATCTGCGCCGCGCTGTTGATACCCTTCGGCGTGAGCATCTCCGGGCTGGCAGGTCACCCGATTCCGCCGTGGTTGGGAAGCGTGCTGACGGTGGCGTGGGTGGTGAGCATCGTCAACGCCGTGAACTTCGTTGACGGACTCGACGGTCTCGCGGCAGGCGTCGTGGGCATCGCGTCCCTCGCGCTGGCGGTGGTTGCGGCGGCTCGCGGCCAGTTGGGGGCGGCGGCCCTGTCCGCTGCTCTCGCCGGATCCGCCGCCGGGTTCCTGCCCTACAATTTCAACCCGGCCCGGATCTTCATGGGCGACCTGGGGAGTCATTTTCTGGGCTATACCGCGGCCGCCACTGCGGTGCTGGGGACTTTCAAGATCGCCGCATCGGTGGCGCTCCTGGCGCCGGTGGTCGCCTTTGCCGTGCCCATCTTCGACACCCTGTGGGCGATGATCCGCCGTTATCGCAACGGGCAGTCCATAGCGCGCGCTGATCGCAACCACCTCCACCACCGCTTGCTCGACCGGGGGCTATCGCAGCGCCAAGCGGTGCTCATCATATACGCGATCAGCGCCGTGTGCTCGGCGGTCGCGATCGTGATGTCGCTGCCAACGTGAGATTCGATCGGACTCCGCTGTGGGCGATACGCGCACGTCGAGCGTTGCGCTCACGGCAGAATCGAGCGCTTGTCGGTGAGCAACAGGACGGGCGAACGGAGACGCATAGCTCTGGCAATGGGTACGCGCCCGGAGGCGATCAAGATGGCGCCGGTGGTGCGGGAACTGCGGCGCTTTCCCGACGTCTTCGAAACGCGCGTCATCGCAACCGCGCAGCATCGGCGGCTGGCGGACGAGGTGCTGGATCTGTTCGACATAGAGCCGGACTACGACCTCGACGTCATGACGGCCAGGCAGAGCCTGACGCGAGTCACATCGCGTCTGCTGCAACGCCTGGAGCCGGCGCTCGCCGACGCGCGGCCGCACTTGGTGCTCGTGCAGGGGGACGCGGCAACCGCGTTCGCGGGGGCGTTGGCCGCTTATTACCAGCAGATCCCGGTCGGGCACGTCGAGGCGGGCCTGCGCACACGCGACAAGCATAACCCATTCCCGGAGGAGATCTTCCGCCGTTTGGTAACGCCGATTGCAGATCTCCACTTCGCGCCGACGAGCGGGGCGCGCCAGGCACTGATCGGCGAGAACGTGGACCGGGGATGCATCCACGTCACCGGCAATACCGTCATAGACGCGCTGTTCTCGGTCGCCGAGCAGGATCATCCGCTCCCGTCGAAAGTGCGCCACGCCCTCGGAAGAGCCGACCGCCGTATCATTCTGGTCACCGCGCATCGCCGCGAAAACTGGGGCAAGCCTCTGCTCCAGATATGCGGCGCACTGCGCACGCTGGCCCGAGACCACCCGGACCTCCTCATCGTCTATGCGCTGCATCCCAATCCGGCGGTATCGGAAGCCGTGCGGGCGCAGCTCGCGGGTGAGAAGCACGTCGTGCTCATCAAGGCGCCGCCGTACGAGCGCTTCGTATCGCTCATGAAGCGCTCGTACGCCGTGCTGACGGATTCCGGCGGCTTGCAGGAGGAGGCGCCGGCGTTGGGCAAGCCGGTGCTCGTGCTGCGGCGGACGACGGAGCGGCCGGAGGGCATCGCCGCCGGTGTGGCGAAGCTCGTCGGCGTCGAGCAGGACACAATCGTGGCGGCTGCCGGGCGCTTGCTGTCCGATGGCCGGGCCTACCTGCGCATGGCGCGGGCGAGCAATCCCTACGGCGACGGCAGAGCAGCCCAGCGCATCCGTCAGGCGATCCTCCACCACTTCGATCTCGGTGTGCGGCCTCGCGATTTCAAGGTCGCTTGACCTGATCCGGCCCACTGTGGACGATGTTTGCAGGAGGCGCGTTCGGCCTGCGCGACTAACACTGCGCGACACTGCCATGTTCTACCTTGCGCGATTGCTGGGCCGGCCGGTCAGGGACGCTGAGGGCCGGAAGGTCGGATGGATCAGCGATTTCCTCGTCGCCACCGCTGACCTGTTCCCGCGCGTGACCGCGGTGTCGGTCGCGTCGCGGAGCCGCCGTCCGATGCTCGTGCCGTGGCGTTACATCGTGCGACTTGACGAGTCCGGGGCTCAGCTTTCTGCGGCGCTCGCAGATATCGAACCCGCCGTTCCGACGGACAATGAAGTGCTGCTGGGGCGGCAGCTCCTCGATCGCCAGATAGTTGATCGGGCGGGGCGCAAAGTGGTGCGCGTCAACGATTTTTCGCTCGCGCCCACGGATCACGAGTTGCGACTGGTGGGGGCCGATGTGGGGGTGCGCGGGCTGCTGCGGCGCCTGAACGTCGAGCGACCGCTCGATCGCGCGGCGAGACTCATCCGTCTGCGCTTGCCCGACAGCCTGATTGCGTGGAACTACCTGGAGCCGCTGGAGGCGAAGTGGGATAGATTGCGCCTGCGCATGACCCATCAACGGCTCGGCGAGATGTTTCCCGCGGATCTAGCCTCTATTCTTGCGCAATTGGAGCCCGAGGCGCGACCGGCGGTGCTCGAGGCGATTGACGATCGCAAGCTGGCCGATACGCTCCCCGAGTTGGGGGATGAGCTTGAGCGGGAGATACTGACGGATATGAGCCGGGAGCGCGCCTCCGACGTGCTCGAGATGATGCCGCCGGACGAAGCCGCGGACGTCCTCGGCGACATGCCTGAGCCAGTCGCCGACGACTTACTGTCGCGCATGGAGGAGGCGGAGTCGCGAGAGCTGGAGCAGTTGCTTGCCCACCCCGATGAGACCGCGGGGGGCCTCATGACGCCGGACTTCGTGTCCCTGCGCGACGATCTGACGGTGCAGCAGGCGATGGCGGAACTGCGCCGCATCTCGCCCGACACGGAGGGGGCCTCTTACGTCTATGTCGTGGACGAGGCGGGGCGGTTGAGAGGCGTGATATCGCTTGACGCCCTGTTCGTTGCAGCGCCCGATACGCACATTGCGGACATCATGCGGGCGGACGTCGTCGCGGTGCCTCTCGATATGGATCAAGAGGAAGTGGCCGTGACGATGTTTAAGTACAATTTCCTCAGCCTGCCGGCGATAGACGAGAACGGTATCCTGCGCGGCGTGGTGACCGTTGACGACGCGCTGGAGGTAATGCAGGAGGAATCTGCGGAAGACCTCGGGCGCCTCGCGGGGGCGCCCAGCGATATCGGCGGACGCCGGGCGTGGGTTCTCGATGCGCTGTGGCGAGTGCCGTGGCTGATCGTGTGCGCGGCTGCGGGGCTACTCGCCTCGGCGATGATGGGCCGCGCAGCCGGGCTCGCGGAGATCGGCTGGCGGGCGGCGGCGGCGCTGCCCCTCGTCCTCGGACTGAGCGTGCGGTCCGCCAGCCAGTCGTCGGCCGTCGTGGTGCGGGCGTACGCGCTGGGCGAAGAAAGACTGCGCGATTTCGTTATCCACCTATTGGGTGAGGCCGCGGCGGCGCTCCTCGTTGGCGGGATCGCGGGCGCCATCTCGGCGGCGGCGGCACTCAGTTGGGGCGAGCCGGCCATGGCCGGCGCACTGGCAATAGCATTGCCCCTCGGGCTCGTGGTGGGAGCAGTGATCGGGTCGGTGCTGCCAGTGGCGCTGTGGCGCCTGCGCATGGATCCGGCGGTCGCCTTGTGGCCGCTCGTGGCAGTCACGACGACCCTCGCGACGGTGCCGATCTATGTGGCATTGCTCGTGCGAGTGAGTGTGTGAGCGTGAATCGGAGAGTTCCTGGTATTGCCGCGTTGCGGCGCTGCGCCCCGCTCTGCGACGCGTGACGGCCGCGTCACGGATGCCCCCCGGCCGCTCATCGCCCCAGGGACTCGTGCCGGAACGGGTTCTTGCCACCCCGCTGTGCCCGCCGGTATTCATGCGTCGAGGGCAAGGACCCGCCAGTTGACGGGCGAGGAGAATCCGGCCGGTGCACAGGATCCTCTTATTCCTGGCCGTGATAGGTCCCGGGCTGATTACCGCCTTCAGCGGGAACGACGCGGGGGGCATCGCGACCTACACCGTCGCCGGCGCCTCGTTCGGCTACCGGCAGCTCTGGGCCTTGCTCGTTGCGGCGCTCGGCATGATCGTCATCAACGAGATGAGCGCCCGCATGGGCGCCGTCACCGGCAAGGGCCTGAGCGACCTGATCCGCGAGCAGTTCGGAGTGCGCTGGACCCTGTTTGCCATGAGCGCACTCCTCATCGCCAACACCGCGACCACTGTCGCCAATGTCGCAGGACTTGCGGCGAGCGCCGAGATCCTCGGCGCTCGCCTGCCACCTGTCGCCCACTGGCTTGTCGCGCGGGCCGTGTCCGTGCCTTTGCTCGTCGCCGCCGTATGGCTGTTGATAACGCGCACGGGTTACCGCGCGGTCGAGCGGGCGTTTCTCGGCTTCACGGTCATCTTTGTGTCCTACATCATCGCCGGCTTTGCGGCACATCCGTCCTGGGAAACCGTCGTCGCGACGATGTTCGTGCCCTCGCGGCAGTGGCTCGCGGCGGACGCGCAGTTCATCCGGGTCGTGATCGCGATCATTGGCTGCACGATCGCCCCGTGGATGCAGTTCTATCTTCAGTCATCAACCGTGGAGAAGGGAATCCACGAGGCGCAGTTCCGCATGGCGCGCGTAGATGTCGTGACCGGCGCTGTCGCGGCTAACATCATCGCGGTATTCATCGTCGTCGCCGCTGCGGTACGCCTTCATCCCGCGGGCGCGGCGGTCACCACGGCTGACCAGGCGGCACTTGCGCTGGAACCGGTCGCCGGAGCCTACGCCAGCCTGTTGTTTGCCGTCGGGCTCTTCGGCGCCTCGATGCTGGCCGCGGCGGTGGTTCCGCTGTCGACCGCCTATGCCGTGTGCGAAGCCTTCGGCTGGGAGAGCGGACTCGACCGCCGCCTGGGCGAGGCGCCGCGTTTCTTCGGGATCTTCACCGGTGTGCTGATCATTAGCGCCGTGCCGACCGTCATCCCCCGCGCCCCGCTGATTGATCTGATGGTGTTGTCGCAGGTGGTCAACGGGTGCTTGCTGCCCGTGATCCTCGTCTTTATGCTGCTGCTGGTGAACCGTCCGTCCATCATGGGCGCGCGCGTCAACAGCCGACTGCATAACGCGATCGCGTGGGGCGTGGCGGGGGTGATCATGGGGCTCATCGCGGCAATGCTTGTCGTGGAATTCGCGTAAGCGTCTCGCTGGCGCGGATGCCGCGCGCGGCATGCAACGGAGCACAAGGCCTACTGAGCAGGAAGGGCTGAATGAGCTGCGTCAAGGCACCTCCGGGCGCACCGGGAATGGATGCCGACATCTCTCGCGGGACGTGCCGTGCCTAACGCGCCCCTTTGAGCGCCTTCTGTACGGCATCCTGGAACCCGCGAATCGCCTCGGCGTTGTCGAGCACGCCGATCTCCGCCTCATACTCTCGGCGCTCGCCGGGCTCGAGGAACTGCAGTGTGCCGCGCTCTCGCTCCCGGGCGCGCCCCTCGACCAGGCAGTTCGCGGGCTCCATGCCGACCACGTAGTCCACCTGGCCCATCATTTTCCATTCCGTGAAGCGCGGCAGCTGATCGGCGCGGTAGGTGACGTAGAAGCCGAAGCCATGCCCGCCCGCGAAGCCCTCATTGATGAGAGCCGCGCGGATGCGGCCTTCGGCGTCCGGGGCCATGTTGTGGTAGTACACCTTCTCGCGATAGTCAGGCACCGGCGCGGAGAACTGGGCGTACTCCTCCTTGCCGATCTCCGCGTCGGCGTCGCGCGGCGTCGCGTCGAGTGTGGGGGACACGAGCTTGCCGCCCGGCGCCACCGCCGGGTAGCCGCCGTTGATGTGGTACAGTATCATGTGTTCGGTGGTGCGGTAGCCGACATTCTCCACGACGTCACGCCACCAGAACCGATTCTCCCCGAGGCGCGTCGTAATCTCGCGCGTCAGGAGCACGTTCTCGCCGAAGATAACGGCCTCTTGCACCTGTCCGCGTACGCTCATGACGTAGTCGTCGCCCTCCCAGCGCTCGCTCGTGGCAACGCCGCTCGCTGGCAGCGTGGAGAAGCGCCCGTGGAGTCCGAGCTCCTTGCCCTGATCCACGGAGGGCGCGCCGGCGGTGGTGAGACCGCAGGTGACGACGAGGCCGCCATAGAACGTTCGCAGCCAGCCCAGTCCTTCGGGTTCGAAATACCACGGGCCCGATAGTCCGCTCGGCGAGCGCCATGCCAACGGAATGCCGCGACAGTCGGCGTCGGCAATGTCGAGGCCCCGACTGATGAGGACGCGGAA
>CP070648.1:4504491-4519914 GCA_020354555.1 Armatimonadota bacterium
AGGGCACCGGCTCCCGCACAGTCCGCCGCGCTGGCGCTCGCGGTGTGGCGCGTCTTCCCGCTAGTTCTCTGGCGGCCGTCCTTGCTTGCGGCGCCGGCGCTTGGATTCGAGCAACCGGCCGGTCGTGGCGTAATCCTCAGTTACTTCCTCGGGCTCGCGGACGCCCTCGCGAGGCGCCTCGACCTCCTCACCGCGCGGCGCCTGTGGCGTCGCTACCGGCGGCGTCTCAGGCGGCGAGAAGTCCGGCTGGCCCGGTTGCCAGCCGGCCTCAACACGCCGCCGTGATCGCCGCACCGAGCGCGCGTGTTCGAGCAGCGTCCCGGTCGCCACGGGAGCGACCTCGGGCTGGCGCCGCACCCGAACGCGCAGCGCGCCGATAGCCTCCGCGATCTGCGCCCAGTTGATGACCAGTCGTCGCAGCGCGACGTCGAGCGGCCACAGCGCGAGTGCCGCGATCAGCAGCCAGTGCCAGAGGTCCTGCGGGTAACGCGTGGGGGGGCCGGAACGAAAGGCGTCGTCCGGCTTCAGGTCAAGCGTCCCGCCCGTGCGCCTGGCGAGTTCCCCGAGCAGGTGACGGTCCGGCTCGAGCCGCCTGTACTCCGCCGGGAAGGGCACCGCCGCCGCGGTCGTGCCCATGGGCGCGCCGTTCTCGACGGCCGTCACGACATACTGCCCGATGTCCTCAGCCCGGAACTTCGCCTCGTAGTGCCCGGGCGCGGTTTGGCGCATGTCGAGTGTCTGCGCTGTCGCGTCGGGCGCGACAACGTTCGCCTTCAGCTCCAGGAAATCGCGAAACTGCCCGCCCGGGGTCACGGCATCCACGGACACGGTCCCCTCGCCGCGATCTATCTTCACCGTTGGCTGCAATCCGGTGTCACCGGCAGTGCGCATCATCCACCGCAGCGCCTGCGGCCAGAACTTACCGTACCCGCCCCAGACCAGCCAGTGCGCCGCCCAGCGCGCTTTCGCGTCAGAGGTGAACGCGACGGAGCGCCCCAGGCCAAAGCGCCAAGCCGCGAACAGCGGATCGCCCTGAGACGTCTCCAAGGGCACCGACGCCAGCGATTTCGGTGACGTGGCGACGTATCCGAGCAATGGCGGCACGCGCTTCCAGTCGATGCCGGCAATCGTCTCGTGACGCCTCGCCTGGGGCGCGAAGGGTTCCTCCACAATGAGCGACCGCGACGCGAGCAGCACGTCGCGCGTGAAGATGCGCGGGAGTTGGTAGCCGGCTTTCGCGAGATAGAACCCTCCTCCACCCACCGCCGCGACGGAGGTGAGAAATGGCACGTGCGGGCCGTTGCCGAACGCGACTGTGGTGGTGGTTATGCCTTTTCGGAGCATCGCCGCAGCCAGCGCGACGCATCCCTCCTGCTCGTCGCAGTCGGAGCCGTCGGCGAGCATGACAACGTGTTTCGTCCGCGCCTCGGTATCCAGCAGCAGGCGGTAGGCCATCTCGAGCGACGGGCGACAGAAGATGCCCCCTCCCCCGCTCTTCATGCGCGAGATATCGCTGATGATATCGTCGCGTTTCCCGGCGCGCCGCATCGGAGCCAAGAGCGGCACTCCGACGCCGCTGACGACGAACGCGATCTGGTCCGAATCCTGAAGCGACTCGACGGTGGCGATCGCCGCTTCGGCTTCGAGGCGGATCTTGCTGACACTGCCTTCCATCTCGCCGGTGCTGCCCGAGGTGTCCATGACCAGCACCATTGCCGCCGCCGGCATTACCTTGTACTTGCGGATGGACATGTTGACGGGAAGCGTTTCTTCGATCGGCGTCTTGAAGTACCCGCCCGCGCCGAAGCCGTACTCGCCGCCGAGCATCCCGAAGCCGACCCCGAGGTCCGACACCGCGCTCTTGATCAGCTTCATCTGGTCGGGGTGGAGCGCGGTCGCGGGCACTTCGGAGAAGAGCACCGCGTCGTAGGCCGCCATATCCGCCGCAGTCTTGGGCGTGCCGCCGAGCCCGACGACGTCCACCGCGATGTCGTGCTCCTCGAGCGCCTTACGCAAGGGGGCGGCCATCTTGGAATCCCCCTCGACGTAGAGCAACCGCGGCTCGCCGCGCACAGTGGTGTAGGTCAGCGCGCGGTTGTTCTCCGCATATGAGTCCTGCGCGGCCTCGAGCAGCACCTCGTAGCGGTGAAAGCCCGGGGCGTCAACCCCTTCAGTGAGCGTGAAGACGTTCTTGCCCGGCGCGAGGCGCACCGCTTTGGACTCCACCGGCACGCCGTCGCGGTAGGCGCGGAGCACGGCGTCGGCTTCCGCGGTGGCGGAGGCGACGGCCCGAAGCTCGAACGGCTCCCCCGTGCGAACCTGCCCCGGCGCCGATGCTTCTTCCAGCATCACCTCCTGCTCCAGCGTGCGCGAGACAACGACGCTGCTGATCTCAATGCCCATCGCCTGGGCGGAGAGCGCCTGGTCGAGGGCGTCGCCGCGCGTCTCGACCCCATCCGAAAGGAGCACGACGCGCTTGCTGCAGCGCTCGGGCAGCACCGCGAACGCAAGCCTGAGGGCGGCGGCGATATCCGTCTGATCCGCGGGCGGACGCGAGTGAATCGTTGGAATGCTCGGCCGTGCCGTGGCCGAGCATTCCAGGGAAGGCTCGGCGCCGAATACGACCACTGCCGCGCGATCGTTGGGACGCATCTGCTTGACCGCGCGCGCGACGTAGTCGAGCGCACGGTCGGTGGCTTCAGCCGGCAAGCTTCGGGATACGTCGAGCACGAAGACGACGCCTGTGGCACGCGTCCGATACACCGCCTGCAATCCGGCGAGGGCCGCGACGAGGAGCGCCACCGCGACAATGCGCAGGCCGAGGCTGACGCGTCGCCGCCGCCGGGTGAGCCCGGCGAGGCTGTCGCGAGCCACCCACCAGAACAGTGCCGCCGCCACGGGCAGCAGCAGCAGGTACCAGGGATGTGTGAACGCTGCTCCCACAATCTCGACTCTACGTCACCGCCGCGACCATCGTCAGATCCGCCTGTGGTACACCATCCACTCCAGGGCGAAGAGCGCGAGCACCGCCAACACCGCCCACCGCCAGTACTCGTGTGTGCGCCGGGGGCGCTTGCCCACGGCGGCAACCTCGCTGCCCGCGACCATCAGGGCGTCGCGCGGTGTGATGTCCGATTCCTGAGCGTCGAGAAGGTTAGCCGACGCGACGGCGCGGTAGTCACCGGCGCGCGCCTCGTAAACCCCGACCCGCTCGAGTCGAACCGCGGCGCCGCCGTCGCGCAGCGGAACGGCGGCCGTCTTGCCGTCGGGCATCGTCACCTCCAGGCTTCCCGCTTCCATACCCGGGGCGCACGCGAGGACTTCACCGGTCCTCATGTTCGCGAGCAACGCCCCGCCAACGTCTCCGGCGAGCCACCGCATGCAGTTACTGATGAAGATCGGGAACCCGACGCGGAGCGGAAAGTCGGAATCGAGCAGATCCCATGCGACGTAGATCGCACGCACGCCGTCGCGCTGTCCCACGACCACGAGCGGTGTCTCACGGGCGAAGACGAGCGGCTTGCCCCACGTCCGCGGAGCCACCTTGTGCGCCTTCTCCATCCTGAGGTCCGCGAAGTCAACCCAGCGCGTGACGGGATGGTCGCGATCCCAGCGCGTGACCTCCGCGTTTCGCACCACGCCCGAAGCCGTCACCGGCGCCTGTGCATTCGCCGCCGCGATAAAGAGAAACCCTCCGCGCTCCGGCAGCCGGTCCGGGCACATGCGGTCGAGAACGTACACATCCCAGCGGCCCGCGGCGAGGTCCGCCGGTGACGAGGAGCGCACAAACGAGACGTGCGCCTCGACCGCGAGCGCTTTCTGGAGAAACAGATTGCCCTTGGACAGCAGCACACCGCTGCTCTGCTTTCCTGCGCTCGCCAGGAGATGCGCCTCGTTATCGGCCGCTAGTTCGTCCCGCACATCGAGCCGCACCTCGACGCGCTGCGCGCCTGGAGGCACCGGAAAGACGTGCGACACCTCGTGCCCGGGCGGCAGCGACAACTGCCGCACATCGGCGAGCTTGCCGTCCGCCCTGATCTCCAGATCCGGCGTGTGTTTCCGCTTCGCGAAGTTGCGCACGGATGCGAGCGCGAGCGGGCGGCCATCCGGGCCGGGCCGCGCGTCGAGCGCAATGATGGCGACGTTGTCCTCGCCTTCCCCGATGCGCACGAACGAGATCGCCTCGGTGTCAGCAGCAGCCTCGACGTTTGGGAATCCGCCGTCGCTGAGGACGACGACTCGTCCTCCCGAACGGCCGCGGATGAGGGACAGCGCGAGCCGGATGGCTTCGTCGCCGCGCGCGGGACCGTCGGTGGCCTCAATCGTATTGAGGGCGCCGCGCAGAATGGACTTGTCGGAGGTCAGCGGCGTCGCCACGCGCGTCGGGGCGCCCGCCACGACGAAGCACATCTCATCGGCTCGCCCGAGCCCTTGGATAAGCGTCGCCGCTTCCGCCTTCGCGCGCGCGAAACGGCTGGGGCGGACGTCACTCGCGCGCATGCTCGCCGACGTGTCGAGCACCACGGCGACGCAGCGACCGGACACGCCGGGCACGGTGACGTACGGTCGGGCCAGCGCGACGACGAGGCCCAGTGCCGCAAGGATCTGAAGCGCCATGAGCCAGTTGGCCCGCAGCCGGCGGAATGGCGCGTTCGCCTGCATTTCGCGCAGCGCCTGCCCCCACAGCATGAGCGACGACACGCGCCGATCCTGCCGCCGCAGCCGGAACAGGTAGAGCACGATGACGACCGCGACGACCGGGATCGCCCACAGCAGCGCGAGGGGCAACAGGAAGGGCATGTCAGGTCACCAGACGGCGCCGCCACAGCGCGCGCAGAGCCAGATCCTCAAACGACTCGCCGGCGGTCAGGAGCAGCCCGTTGATGCCGTAGCGCAGGCAGAAGCGGCTGAACTCGCTCTCGAATCCGGACAAGCGCTCGAGGTAGCCGCGCAGCAGGCCGCGCGTTACGCTGATCTCGCGCGTCTCCCCCGTTTCGCTGTCCACCAGGCGCAGATCGCCGGCGAGGTCCGGATTGATCTCCTCCGGCGCCAGCACTTGCATCGCCGTGATGTCGAACTTACGCTGCATCAGCGCCTTGAGGCCGTCCTGGTAGTCGGGAGCAAGGAAGTCGGAAATCACCACCGCGATCCCCGGCTTGCTCGCCTGCAGGGCAAAGGACTTGAGTGCGCCCGCGAAGTCGGTGCTGCCGCCGATCGGCACGCCCGAGAGCCAGCGGATGAACCGGGGCGCACATCCCCGGCCACGCAGCGGCCCCATGCTTTCCCCCAGCCTGGGGGCGAAGCCGTGAACGAAAAGCCGATCGAGGCTGCACAGCGCGATGTACGAGATGGCCGCTGCCGCCTGTTTGGCGCAGTGCGCCTTGCTCGGGGCGCCGAATGCCATGGATTCGCTGGTGTCGAGGAGCACCGTAACGTAGAGGTCCTCCTCCTCGACGAACAGCTTGAGGAACAGGCGCGACAGGCGCGCGCAGGCATTCCAGTCGAGGTAGCGCGGGTCATCGCCGGGGACGTAATTGCGGAAGTCGGCGAACTCCACCGACGCGCCCCGGCGCGGGCTGCGCCGCTCGCCGCGCTGACGACCGAGGAAAGTGCGCCGCGACACGATGCGCAGCCGCTCCAGGCGGCGCAGGAACTCCGGCGAGAGCAGCGCCTGGTCCTCGTCGCGCTCCCGCGGCGCGGTATCGGCGTCAACAACCGCCAACGATCATACCTCCAGCGCCGGCTGGGCTGCCGACACGGTCTCTAGGGCGTCGGCGATGAGCGTGTCCGCGGCGATGCCCTCCGCCTCGCCCTCGAAGTTGAGGAGAATGCGATGGCGCAGAGCCGCCGGCGCGACCGCCCGTAGGTCGGCCAGGGCGACGTTGTAGCGGCCGTCGAGCAGCGCCGCGACTTTGCCGCCGAGCACCAGCGCTTGACCGCCGCGCGGGCTCGACCCGTAACGGACGTAACGGCGCACGCTCTCCGGCGCGCTGTCGTGGTCGGGATGAGTCGCCAGCACTGATCTCAGCGCGAATTCCTGGACGTGCGGCGCGATCGGCACCGAGCGCACCAGCCGCATCATCTCCAGCACCCGCTCGCCACTGAGCACCTGTTCGACGGCCGGCTCCTCGACCGTCGTCGTGCGATCCATGATCGTCCCCAACTCTTCGAGGCTCGGGTACGGCACGAGGAGCTTAAACAGGAAGCGGTCGAGTTGGGCCTCGGGCAGTGGATACGTTCCCTCCATCTCGATCGGATTCTGCGTCCCCATGACGAAGAACGGTTCCTCGAGTCGGCGCAGCGTTCCGGCGATGGTGACGGAGTGCTCCTGCATCGCCTCGAGCAGAGCCGACTGGGTCTTCGGCGTGGCGCGGTTGATCTCGTCGGCGAGCACGATGTTGGCGAACACCGGGCCGTGCTCGAAGCGGAACTCGCGCGCGCCGGTCTCGGTCTCGTAGAGGATGTTCGTCCCGGTGATGTCGGCGGGCATGAGGTCGGGGGTGAACTGGATGCGGGCGAACTTGAGGTTGACCGCTCGCGCGAGGGTGCGCACGAGCAGAGTCTTGCCCAGCCCGGGGACGCCCTCCAGCAGGACGTTGCCGCCGGCGAAGAGCGCCGTCAGCGTGCCGTCAACGACCTGCTCCATGCCGACGATCATCTTCGCCACGCCATCGCGCAGCGACGAGAAGTCCCGGCGAAATCCCTCCGCCTCGGCCTTTGCCCGGGCCGCGTCGTCCATACCGATCGCTCCTTCCGGCGTCATTCCGATGTCAGGGAATCGAAGTACTTCTTCACGCGCGCGCGGTGCTCCGGCGGCACTTCCTCCTGCCGCAAGGCATCCTCGGCCTGCTCGCGGTAGCTGGGAAGAACGCGGTAGACCGGAACCTTGCCGCCCTCGCCATCCGCCGATGGCGGCGCATAGACCTCGGTCGCCATCACGTCGCCTTCATCGCCGAACCGGCCCCTGATGTTGACATCGCCGAACTGCGCCGGGGTACGCTGCGCCGGCCCCATCGGCCGATCCGTCACGCCCGGCACATAGCGATGCCCGCCGCGGTCGGGACCGACGCCGTAGCCCGTTCCGGCCCCGATCCCGAAGCCCGCGCAGGCGCCAAAGCAGTTGCCAAGGCCCGGCAGCAATCCCAGGCCAACGCCGATGCCGCCGCAGCAGCCCTCACATTCCTGGAGCCGCTTGAGCAATTCCTCGATATCCATCTTGGACAGCGCTTCCGCGATCTCGCGGAGCTTCTTCGCCAGCTCGTCGAGGTCGGTATTCTTGAGCATTTCGGCGAGTTTCTCAAGCTCTTCCTGAAGCCGCTTGAGTTCCTCCTCGGTCAACTCGGGCGGCTCGCCCGGCTCACCGGACTGCTGCGCCTTGAGCCGCTCTTGCAGCTTCTCCATCAGCGCTTGCATCAGCTCCAGCGCCGCGAGATAGTCCTCTTTGGCGAAGAGTTCGTTGAGCGCGTCGAGCAGATCCTGAGGCATGTCGAGGTTCAAATACAGGCTGCGGGCATTCGCACGCCGGGCCAGTTCCGCCAGGCGCCGGAGCTGCTCCTGGCTCAGCCCCGTGAGCTTGTGCAAGTCCTCGGCGCTGAGGTTGGTGAGCTTCTCGAAGCTCTGCGGATCCAGGTCTGCCAGCCGCTTCAGCTCGTCGAACTTCCCCGGTTCGAGATTCGCGAGCCGCTCAAGGCCCTCCGCGTTCAGGTCAGCCAGATCCTCGAGCGTCTCGACGTCTCTGAGCCCCGACTCCTTGAGCTGCGCCAGTTCGCGCAGGTCGCGCAAGCGTTCGCTCTCCCGCGCCATGGCCGCGGCGGAGGCCACGTCCGAAAGCTCGGCGCCTGCCTGCGCGAGCTTCTTGGATGACTGCTCCTCGATCTTCGCCCTGGCGGCGGCAACTTGCTTGGCGGCGTCCTTCATCTCGGACAGCGCGCGCTTCTGGGTCATCGCCGGTTTCCGCAGGTCCCGCGCCAGTCTGCGCATGTTGGCCGCGACCTGCTCCGCGATATCCTCGGTTTCCGGCTCGGCCAGTTGCTCGATCTCCTCGGCCAGGCGCTCGAACTCCTCGGCCTTGGCCTTCAGCTCGGCGCGCTCGGCGCGAGCCTCCGCGGATTGCAGGGCAGGCCACTGCGGCAGGAATATCGCCAGCGCGAGCGCCGCGGCCGCGGCCGCGGGCGGCCACAAGCGGCCAGCGATTCGTCTGCGGAAAACGGCGCGCGGTACGGCTGCAGTCACGTGCTCCGCCGCATCTTCGACCAGCGCGGCTGTCATCGGCTCCGGGGACGCGCCGAGGGCGAGAGCGCTTGCTGCACGATCCTTGATCCCCAGCCGGGCATCAGCGGCCGCTGCCACCACCAGCGGGCTGGGCGGATGAAGAAACGCCCACACCCACATGCCGATAGCCGGCACGCCGGCGGCGACGGCGTACCACCACATGGCGGGCTGGAACAGATGCAGGAGTTCGGCGATGCGCAGCACGACGCCCAACCCGAGGCCCGCCGCCAAGCCCAGGCTCGCGCTTCGCTCCGCCCGTAGTATGCGCACGCGGCGACGGAAGCGATTGACCGCCGCCGTCAAGCGCAGCGCGGCATCCGCCGGTACCCTCGAAGTCTCACTCATCGCCCGTCTCCTCGGGTGACACGTGGCGCCTGAACGCCACTGCTGCGCCCGCTAGTGCCACCATACCGATGACGACATAGATTGCAGCCGATGTGCCGATGACACCCAGGCCGGCCCACCCGTGCAGCGTGCCCAGCGAAGCGTAGAGTTGGGGCTTGGCCAAGGACAGCGCGGTGACCGCGGGATTGACGTAAGCCAACTGGACGCTGAGTAACCGGGGGCCGGACGGCGCAGTGGCAACGACCAGCAGCGTGAGGAGGTAGACGATCACCAGGGTCGCGCCGAGCACGAGACGCCCGCGCAGGCCGGGCATGAGCAGGGTCGCCCACACGCCCAGCATGCTGCACCCAAAGACCGCCGCGAGCGCGAGGGCGGCACCGCGCAGGAGCGGGTCGAGCCACGTCGCGCTGTGCTTCGGAGCGAAGAACCACAGGCCGCCGATTACGGTGCCGAAGCCCACCAGCGCCAGGATAACCAGAAACGGCAGCGCCGAGCGGACCTGCGGCTGAAGGATGCGGCGAGGAGACAGGCCGCCCACGAGCCACGAGAGAAAGCGCCGCCGCGGCGATGACTCGAGCTCGCCGGCGCCGATGACGGGGACGAGCAGCAACAGCAGCGAGATGATGAGGCAAGCGCTGAGCGCGCAGACGATGCGCATCGTCCCGGGTGTGACGGCGCCGCGCAGAGCCTGTCCGTAGTTGCCGACGGCGAGAAACGCGAAGAGGGCAAAGATGAGCAGCATAAGCGCCCGGACGACGACACCTCTGCGGCGGCCGAGAAGCGGCAGCCGCTGCGAGGCCGCGGCGGCGAGCAGCGCCGCGCTTGCCACGAGCAGCCCCGCCCCCGCGACGCCGGTCGGAATATTCCAGCCATAGACCGCAACGGCATTCGAGGCGAAGTAGATCGCGCCGAAGGGATTGACCGCGCCGAAGATTGAGGGGGCCAGAGTGTAGCCGACACCCGTCGCGACAGGATCAAAGACGAGCATTCCCGACAGGACCAGGAGGCCGCCCGTGGTGGCGTACGCGCCGACGACGGCGAGCAGGCTTCGCGCCACCGCCGTGCTCCACCACAGACCGACCGCCGCGAGCATCAGCGCGGACAGCGCAACGATGCCGTAGCTCCACATCAACTCCGCGGGCGAGACGCCGCCGAAGAGCAGACACATTGCCGCGAGCGGCAGCGACGTGGTGAGCAGCAGGACGGCGAACAGCCAGGCGCTGAAGAGCTTGCCCACGACCACCTGCCGCGAGCGCAGGCGAGTGACGGCGAGCATGTCGTAGGTCTTTTGCTCCTGCTCGCCCGAGATCGTTCCCGCCGTCAGTCCGGGCACGATGAGCGCCACCAGGATCGCTTGCACGATAAACAGCGCGAGGTACAGCGCGCGGCCGAGCTGGAAGCCGAGTGACGGCCCGAACCTGCCGCTGGTTCCCACCTGCGCGGCGTAGGTCGCGCCCATCACGACGAGCATGGCGAAGACGTACCCGGCCTGAAGCCATGCCGGCCGCGCGCCGCGCATGCGGGTGCGCAGTTCCTTGACCAGCACCGGGCTCCACAGGTGCATCCGGTCGGAGACGGTGGCCAGTGCTCCCATGTCAGCTCACTATCCCGCGCGTCACGCGCATGAAGACATCCTCGAGATCCGCTTCGATCTCGTGAAAGCCGGCGATGCGAAAGCCGCGCTCGATCAGCTCGCGCAGCAGCTGCGCCTGATCCACGCCCGACTCGTCGCAGTGGACAACGACCGCCCGATTCTCCACGCGGGCGCCGACGACGCCGGGCACGGTTCGCACGTACTCCGCGAGCGCTTCGCACTCCCCGTCGGCGATCTGAATGCGCAGGGCGGCACGGCCCACGACCTGCTGCATGATATCCTGGACGAGGCCGCTGACCAGGAGCTGGCCTTGCTCGATGATGCCGATCTTGTTGCAGATGTCGGCCAACTCGGGCAGGATGTGCGATGAGACGAAGACCGTCTTGCCCATCTGCGTCAGCTCGCGCAGCAGTTCCTTGATTTCCACGCGCGCGCGGGGATCGAGGCCCGAGGCAGGCTCGTCGAGGATCAGCAGCTTCGGGTCGTGCACCAGCGTCTTTGCCATGCACAAGCGCTGCTTCATGCCGCGCGACAGGGTATCGACAAAGGTATCGCGCTTCGACGCCAGGTCCGCCAACTCGAGCACGTCCTCGATGATGCGCCGCCTGCGGTCGAATGGTATGCGATACGCGGAGGCGAAGAAGTCGAGGTACTCGTGCACCGTCACGTCGTCGTACACGCCGAAGAAGTCGGGCATGTAACCGACGACGGCGCGCACGTCGTCGGGCTGCTTCGTGACGTCGGCGCCGTCAACGATCGCCGTACCCGCGGTCGGGTCGAGCAGGGTGGCGATGACGCGAATGGTGGTCGTCTTGCCGGCCCCGTTTGGGCCGATGAAGCCGAAGCAGTCTCCCGGCTCGAGGCTGAGGGACACATCGTTGACCGCGACGACATTGCCAAACTTCTTGGTCAGCCCGCGGAGTTCGAGTATCGCGCTCATTTCATCTCCCTGCGGCGGTCTGGCCCGCTTGGATCCAGCGGTCGAATTCCCGGAACTCGTACGTTGCGAGCCCGAGCGCAATCAGGATCACCGCGATCGGCCACCCCCACGCGACGATCACGCTGACCACCATCAAGCGCGCCGGCCCCAACGCCATGTAATCGCCGCCCACCGCGCCCGAGTGGATCCACTTGAGGCACAGCTCCAGCGCGAACAGCAACGCAAGCGGCGCGAGCGCCTTGCGCGCGGCGGCCGCGGCGCCGGGATTCGCCAGGCGGCGGCGAGCGGCCAGCCCAAGACCGGCGGCGAGGATGAGGATCACGCCTGACGGAACCAGCGCGTAACGCACGAGGTAGATCAACCACGGGCTTTCGACCAGCCCGTGGCCACCGACGAGCAGCATCGAGAGGTTGAGGATCAGCACCACCGCGAGGAGCACGAAGGTCAGCACGCCGGCGCTCACGGTGCTGCGATAGCGCAGCGAAGCGAACACGCCGAGCGCCGCGCCCTGGATCACCCACAGCAGCCCCGCGGTGAAGACCCAGAACAGGCCCGTATCCATGCCGCCGCCTCCGATGTCGCCGAAGCCAACGGGAGAGAAGAGCACGGCGGGAAGGAAGACCGACCAACTCCCTCCCGTGATCCTGTCGGAATGCAGCAACCAGATCCACAGCCCCGGCGCTGTCACCACCAGCACGCCGATGATCGGCCACAGCACTCCCGTTACCTTCCCCACCACCAGGTGCACCGGCTGCAGCCGCGTGATGAGCATCTGCTCCCACGTGCGCACCTCGCGCTCGCCCGCCACGCTGCGCGCACCGACGACCGCTGCGCCGAGCGCCAGCAGCACCGCGTACACCATTATCAGCGTCGCACGCTCGGCGAGGCCAGCTGCCCCTATGAGCCCCCGGGTCGCAAGCGCCAAGGCTGCTGCGGCGATCATCGCCGCAGCGATCGCCGCCAGCTTGGTCCTGCGGCTCCACTCCCGCCAGAAACGGAGTCGCGCCTCGCGCCGCACGATCGGGTTGTCCGTTATCAGGTTCTGCACAATGCGGCCACCCCACACGACTGCCTTACCGCTCGCCTGAGACGATGATATCCACGCGGTGGACCTGGACCCCCGGGACGTCCTCGCGTCGCACTAGGCGAACCTTGATTGTCCCGTCTTCGGCGACGAATCTGCCAGGCTCAGGCACGACTATGGTCTGCTGCACGCCTCCCCACCGGCCCGCCCGCGGCGCCTGTGCGCCGCCGTCCGCCGCCGGCGCCGCTCCGACCTTCTCCCATGCTCCACCGCTGCGATCGTACAGCGATACGTCGCACAGGGGGGGCCCGTGTGCGTCACCTGCGAGGTTACAAATGACTTCGAGGCCGTCCACGCGGATGCCGGCGAGGTCCGGCGGAGGCTCGAAGGTGTAGATCACGTCGCGGTCGCTGGCCAAGTAGGCTTGCAGACCGCCGCCCGGCAGGCCGGTATCGGACGTAGCGACGTAGGAACCCGCCGGAAGCCGCACCTGCCGGGACGCGGTTTGCAGCGGCAGATGCACGAGCAGCAGCGTCTGGTCGCTGTAGTCGCACTCACGGCCCACATCAATCGGGATCGGTGACGGCGCGACGTGGCACAGCAGGCCGAGTTGCGATACGAGGCGCTTCGGGGACATCAGCGCGCTCACCGCCCGCTCTTCCATTCCCTGGAGCCGGCGTCGTGGCGCTTGCGGCGAGGCGAGCTTGCGCGTGGCCGCCGTCGCCTCGTCTGCCCGGAGCCGGAGCCGGCGTCGCTGACCCGGTGACGAACCGATGGCAGTAAGCGCGGACATTCCCGATGGCGCCGCGGAAGATGTAAGATCGACGACGATGTCGAATTCCGTGCGTTTCCCCGGCTCGATATCCTGCAGCGGCAGGCCTGTGTGGGCCCCGGGCGCCACCAGCGTCGGGGTTTTGAGCGTCCACTTGGTGTCGTTCTCAATCCAGCCGACGAGTCGGGTGCGCTCCATGCGAATGTCCGACCGCACTGGGCCGCCCATGTCCACAACGCCCTCAGCGCCATAGACTCGCATTCCCCACATGGCGATCTGTGCGCGCTCGACCCACGGCTCGAGTTCGTCATGGACCAGCCCGGCGCTGGGCTGCGGTCCGCGGCGCCCGTAGCCGTACGGATTGCCCCAGTCCTCGTAGGAAACCTCAGTGACGAGCGCCTGATCGAGGCCAACGCGGATGTCGTACGCACGGCGGGCCGGCGAGAATACCCCGAAGTTGCTGAGCGCCAGCGCGACCGGCGAGCCTTCGCCCGCCTCCATGAGCGTTCTCTGGTTGACCAGCAACCGCGGCCCCTTGATGCTGTAGCCGAATGCGTAGGCGCCGATGAAAAACGCGGCGACAATGATGGGCGTGGTCACCCATGCGAGCTCGCGCCGCCTGCGGCGGGCGAGGACCCAGTGATTGGCGGGGATCAAGAGCAGGAAGTAGAGCCCCAGGAAGCCGGCCACCATAAGCAGGGATGGCGCCCTCATCTCCTTGATGCTGGTAACGCCGTCGTAGAACATACCCCTGACCTGGCTCACCTCCTGCAACGAATAGAGCCGCGCGCGGTCGTCGAAGAAGGACAGCCACAGCTTCTCCAGCGCTGCCGCCGCTGCCACCGGCGGCTGAGTCGGATCGAAGGCGAGGAACGTCACCGTGCCGCTGCCGACGCGACCGCGCACGACCAGAGGCACGCCGCCTTCCTGCGCGAGGACGCGGGCGCCTGGTTTGGGCACCCCTGCGACGACGGGCACCGACTCCGGGATCGACAGGGCGTAGGCGCTGAGGCCGGAGGAGATTGTCGTGTCTGAGGCCGTCAGCCCCTCCACGGGAAGCAGCGCCTGGAAGAAGGGATCGCCGAGCCTGGCGGCGTCGGCGCCGCCGGTGATGACGAGGTTGCCGCCGGTGCGCACCCACGACGTGATCGCCGCCTGCGCGCCGTGCGGGCCGGGACTTAGATCGCTCGCGAACACCGGACCGAGGACGAGGAGATCCACCTGGCAGTAAGCGAGCGGATTCTCGGGCAAGCGCCCAGGCGATATGTGCGCGGGCACGATATTGCCCTTGATCGCTGGCTGGCTCCCGCCGCCATACGGGCCGTACGGCCCGCCGCTGTGAGCCGGACCGGATGACAACCGCGTGCGCTCCACCTGAGATAGATAGCCGAGAGCGCCCGGCGGGAATCCGGTCGCGACGAGCAGGCTCTGCTCTTCGCGGACGTACGTGACGCCGGGCTCGTGTGATGCCCTACCCGCGAAGATCGCCACCGGCGTCACCCCAAACCCCGAGGGATCATACCAGAAGAGGGTGTGGCGCTGGCGCGAGCCCTGGGGAAGGCGAACCGAGGCGACGCGCCGCTGGTAGGCCTGGGCAAAGCGGCGTTCGCCGGGGGCGAGCACGAGCAGGCCCTCGCGCTCCGGGCCGCGGTTGGTGAGTTCGACTGTGACCGGCGACCAACGCTCGGGCCGCGCCACGCCGTCGAAACCGTAAGTCGCTCGGGTCTCAACATCTGCGGCGAGCGCTGCGAACGCGGCCATCACGAGCAGCCCAACCGCTGCCGCGGCAATGCCCGGCACCACACCCCTCGCGGCGTGTTCCGCCCTCACAGTACCATGCCTTCGCGAGCGCGCCGCACCGCGCCCTGTACTGGTTTCGACCGCGCTGCCGTATCGGGAGTTCGCTGGGCCTTGGCGCGATTCCTGCCAATCGCAACCGCCGAGGCGCGATGCAGGGGGCGCGCCTCAGAGCTGCGATCACGTTCGTCTGCCTGAGCGTTTCCGCTCCCAAAGCAGCAGCCGTGGCTCCTTCGGGACGGGGTCCGTGAGCGCAGCCCCGAGGCCTGCGCAGCCTCTTATCGAACACGAACCCCACCGATTCGACGCAAAGCCGCCTAACGGAGTTCCGCGTCGCGTGGGATCGGCGGCCGGGACCGGGCAGCGCCCGGGGTGCACAGACGTTTGACTTGCGAGTGGCGCCGGGCTAGAATGCGCGCAAGGCGCCGCGTGCCGGGGTCGGCGTTTGATGCGCGGGCGGGATGATCCGGCGTCAACCCGCGGCGATACCCCTCGGCGATTCGAGCGAGCTACCGTGCTCGGCTCGAGACGTACGGAGTTGACACAGTGAAGCGTCTTGGCATTGCTTTGGCCGCGCTCTGCTGCATCATCATGGCCATTCAGACAGGAGGCTGGACGATGGAGAGTTCCGACATTCCCGCCGCCGCTGCGAATGACGCCGTCATGGCGAGCCCGGCGGA
>CP070648.1:4520014-4527423 GCA_020354555.1 Armatimonadota bacterium
TCTCCGGCGAGAGCGTCGCGTTCGCCAGGAAGAACTCCGCGGCAAAAAGGAGCGTCGAGCCACCGCCCTCATGTCCCGCGCGCACCGCCAGCGGCGCCCCCTGCCGCGTCTGCGCCAGCACCGCCGCGCCCGGCTCGCACGTCAGGCGATGCATGCGGAATCGCGGCTCGCTGATCGGCCACGCGTGTCCTTCGACGATCGCGTGATACGCCTCCTCGACCGAACCGATGTCCACGCCGAACAGCGCAGCCGCCTCCGCGTCAAGCTGATTCGCGCACGCCACCACGTGCCCCCCGTTCGCGACATACCGCGACAGCTTTCCCAGCAGCTCCCCCTCAATGCGCGTTTCGCCGAGTACAACGACGCACTGGTAGCGGTTAAGCACTTCATCCGACACATCCGACAGCAGCACGTCGAACGAATCCCCGCACGGCGTCGCGGTCAGGAACCCGCGCTCGCTGTGGTAGAACCCGGCGTCCTCGTAGTGCGGATACAGCTCGCGCAGGAGCAGGTCGATCTGATGATCGCCCTTGCCGTACGGCATGTTGCCCCAGACGAGATACGCGTCCCCGGTGTAGAGGTGCCGCGGCGGCGCCCAGCCCGCGTAGAAGTCCCACAGCAGCGCGACCGGCGTGTGCTGCTCTCCGCGATCGGGGTGATCCGCGCACCACTGCGCGCCGCGCAGGTGCTCGCGCCCGATATCCGTCAGCGCGGGCACCGTCTTCGTCTCCCCGCCCACCGTGCGCTCTTCGGTCTCGCTCCCGAGATGCCCCGACTCGAACCCCATCATCACGCTGCCGTACATCACGAGCAGATACCACAACCGCCGCAGCAGGCTCATGCTCGTGCCGGCGGTCGGGCCGCTCAGAAACCCCGGCGCGGTACTGTCCTCGGCGTTGACGTCCGCGAGCGACTTCGCGCCCCACCGGTTCCACACGCTCGCGTTGCCGAACCACAGCACGCCGTACTGCTTCCCCGCCCCGCGGATGAACGCGTACCACATCGGCACGCTCGGCAGCGCCTGCGCCGTCTCCGCGCCCAGCAGTCGGTGATTGCCCATGTCCGCGAAGTAGTGCGGGAACGTCAGGCTGTTGAGCGACACGAGGTAGTTCTGCAGGTCATCGCCGAGGCGCCGGAAGTACTGGCCGAACGCCTCATACCCCTGCCGCCGCGTCACCGGCGCCGGGCACACCAATTTCGCGTACCCGCCGATGTAGCGCCCATCCTGCTCGCCGTTGTCGTAGCCCAGGAAGCGCGGGCCCATCGCTTGCACGATGTACTGATGCACCTCATTCGGCACCTGGTACTCCGACCACCCGTACTGGTCAACGCGCCCGGACGGGCAGTACCCCCAGATGTCGAAGAGGTAGAGCTTGCGCGCCGCCATCTCGTCGATCGCCTCGCGCCAGTTCTCGGCGAACAGGAAAGTCCAGAACGGCCAGATGACGCGCCCGAAGTCGTAGTCCTTGGTGTAGAGGTCGAGCGTCTGCTCGATGTTGACGAGGCGGAACTGATGCGGCGGCTCCGCGGGCGAGCGGTCGGCGCCGAAGCCGCGCAAGGCGACGGTGTGGAACTCGTTGTCCAGATCCGCGCGCGTGACGGGTCTTACGGCGCGCTCGGCGAATCCCGGATACTCCTCCGGGTCCACCGGCTTCACCCACACGCGGGCCAGATTGTCCGCATGATCCATTCTTTCGCTCCCGGCATCTCTAAGGCGGTTCCCGCCGAAGGCGCACAAGTCGCGAACCGCCCGCACCTCCCGCCGATCGTCCTTCGCGCAGCGACTCCCCACTCTTCGGCGACCCCGCGCGCCTGTCCTTGCGGCATTGCCCCGACGCGTCCGCCGCGCTATAATCCCTTCGGCGCGGGGGGCGCACTCCGAGATGACCACGCGCACGCGCAAACGAAGAACGTGGCGGGTAATCGGCATCATCATCATCGCCGTCGCGCTCGTCGCGCTGTGGCGCAACGCGCGCCTCATCTACAACCGCGCCCACGACGCTTACTTCACCCGCGCCGCGTACCCGCAGACCGACCTCGCGGACCTCGTTGCGGACTATCAGGAATCACACCCCGGCGCGATCGACAAGCAAATCGTCATTGACAAATCGGACGGCGTGCTGCAGGTCTTCGTCAACGGCGAATTGCTCAAGCGTTACGCGGTCACCCAGGGGCCGGTGCCGGAGCGCGATAAAGAGGTTGAAGGCGACATGGCGACGCCGGAGGGCGAGTTCTACGTCTCCCGCAAGAACCCGCGAAGCTCATTCCACAAGTTCCTCGGCGTCAGCTATCCGACCATGGAGGACGCCGAGCGCGGGCTGAGAGACCGGCTCATCACGCGCGCGGAATACGAACGCGTCGTGCGCGCGGCGGAGCGGCGGCAGGAGCCGCCGCAGAATACTCGCCTCGGCGGCAACATCGGCATCCACGGCGGCGCGTGCCGCACCATCGGCTGCATCTCTCTTACCGACGACGAGATAGACGAACTCTACGGCTTCGCCGACCTGGGCACGCAGATCGTGATACGCAAGTAGGGGCGGGCCCGCGGGGCTCCGGGGGCCTCTTGCCCCCTCGTTCACCGCGCCCGCAAGGACTTGTAACCTTTCCGCGTAACCTCCCGTCAAAGGTATTGGAAGGTGATGACGAGCCGTAACGGCGCACTGGGAGAGTCTCGGTTGACCGAAGGGAGCCCGGCAACACGCGCTGCGGGACGCGACGGCGCTTTGGTCGCGCGCGCCCAGCAGGGCGAGCGGGCTGCGCTCGACGAGTTGTATCGCCGGCATCGCGATTATGTGTACACGCTCTGTTTCAATCTGTGCGGCGATCGCGAGGACGCCCAGGACCTGCTCCAGGAGACCTTCGTTCATGCCTGGCGCGGCCTGCCCAAGTTCGCCGGTCGGTCGAGCTTCACCACGTGGCTGTATCGCATCGCTGTGAACGTCGCCCATGACGCGCGCCGCCGACACCGAGAGCCTATGCCGACTGACCGCAACCCCGCCGCCGATGCGGAGACGATTGACCACGTTCGCGCGGCGCTGGCACGGCTGCGCCCCGCGCACCGCGCCGTTCTCGTGCTGCGCTATTCCTTGTCGCTCTCACATCAGGAGATCGCCGAGTGCCTGCACTGGTCGCTCAGCCGCGCCAAGGTGACCGCACACCGCGCCAAGCGCGCATTCAAGGACGAGTACCTGCGCCTGGCCGGCCGGGATGAGATCGAGAAGTGAACTGCCGAACCGCAAGACGAACGTTGGTTGACTACGTCGAGGGCGAGCTTGGCGCCGCCGAGCAGGCGGAAATCACAGCGCACTTGGCGCGCTGCGTTGCCTGCCGGGCGGAAGCCGCCGCCCTGCAGCAAGCCGAGAACGCCCTGCGCAGGCTCAGCGTCATCGAACCTGCTCCTGCGGCTACGGCCACATCGCGCCGCCATCCGGCCCCGCGACTTGGCCGCCGGATCCGGTGGGTGTGGGCCGGCGTGGGGCTCGCGACGGCGGCCGTCCTGCTCGCCGTGCTCGTGTGGCCGCATGCGAAGACGCGACCCGCATCACCGTCCGCCAACGTCGCGATGAAAGCTGAACCAGCCGAGCTGCCCGCGCCCGACGAGGCCGAGGTAGTCGCACCAGCCGAACCGCCTGCGCCTCCCGCACCGGTGGTCGAGGAGCAGCCGCGCGCCCCGCGCCGCGTCGTCCGGCGCCCGAAGCCCGCGCCGAGCGTGGCCCTTGAGACGCCGCCGCCGGTGCCAGTGCCCGCCGAGCGGCCGCTTCCCGAACCGGTTGCTGCAGATGGGCGCGATGATGCGCCGGCCGGCATCATTCTTCTCATCGGTGAAGCGCGCAACTCAGCTCCCGCGTCGAGCTATTATGCCGAGATGTCTTTCCCGGATGGCGCAAAATCGGTCGTCCAGCAGACCGTGGAACGTGACGCAGACAATCAGCCGCGTGCCGTCCGCGTTGCATACGAGCGAACCGGGCCCGAAGCGCCGAGCCCGGACCAGGGGGGCTGACCGGAGGCCACTGACAAGTCCGCGGGCCACAACGCGCCGCTGACCTATCGAGGTTCGTGTACGACAGAAGGACGCCGGAGGCGGCGGCGCCGCTCCACACGAACCTCGTCCGAAAGAGTCCTCGGGTATTACCGGCGCTGCGGTAATAAACGAGACTCTGCAGAACAACGGAAAGGAGAACCCAGAACCATGCAAGCAGGAATCTCGTGGATAATGCTGATACTGATGTCGCTCAACCTGTCACCGCAGGGGCCGCCCGAGCTGCGGGCGGGATCCTTCTGGACCTATCGTGTCGAGGGCGAGGGGAATCTGACGATGTCTATCCTCGAGGCGTCGCCTTCCGACGCGGGAATGATGCTGAAGGTGGTGGTATCCCCCCGCCCCCCGGTGAGCGTTCCGATTGTGGCATCATTCGTCCCTCAGATGATGGTTCCGTTTCAGGTGGTGCTCGCCCCCGATCGGAAGTCCATCAAGGCGTGGATGGACGTTGTTGGTTCGCGGGACACGGAGGTGCTGGATCTCGCCATGCCCGAATTGAAGGTCGGGTCCCGCTGGGAGTTGGCTGAAGCGGGTGCCGTAACCATCACCGGCGTGCAGCCGGAACCCACGATCACGCCGGCGGGCAGCTTCCCCAATGCCGTGAAGGTTTCATGGGCCATTCAAGGCCAAGCCCGAGGCACGGTATGGATTGCTCCCGGCGTGGGTTTCGTGGCCGTCGGCATCGGGAGCGAAAGGGACTTGGAACTGACGGAGTACGGGGTACGACCGCCAGGGGCCGTCAGTGGCAAGCGGATCACCATCGAGTTCAAGGATACTCCGGTCATGGACGCGATCGAGGCCCTGATTGGGGATGCGCCCGTCTCCATCGCTTTCCGTGACATCCCCGAGGACCTCCGCGTAACCGCGACGATCCGGGATGCCTCACCCGAAGAAGCGGTTATGCTGGTGTGCGCAGCCGCCGGCCTCGAGTGGGAGGATGTCGGACGAGACGGCGGAGTAATCCGCATGCCCCCCAGCGTCAGCGTCGGCGGCGCCAGAGTCCCCGTCGTGGGCGCGATGTCTGTCGGTTCGCGGGTATCCCCGACCGCTCCGTTGGCGACGGAAGGCCCTTTCCTAACGACGAGGCTACAAGTCCCTACAGAGGCCCGGTCGGTTTTCCAAGACCTCGCGCGACCGACCTTCGAGGGCGACGACAAGCTTGTTGACCTCGATGTCAAGGACGCTCCGATCCGCGAGGCGATGACCAAGCTCTCCGAGGCTTCCGGCATCCCAATCCACGTCGCGGAGCCCGTGTCCAACGAACTGAAGGTGACGGCGGCGATCTACCGCATGCCAATCGGCGACGTGCTCGCTATGATCGTCAACCAGGCCGGGCTTGCCTACACCGTGTCGTACAGGAAACCCGAGACCCTTACGAAGATGCGCGATGAGGGGCTCATCTCAGGGGAGGACTACGCGGCGCGCAAGGGCAACCCCGAGATCCACATCGTCCCCAAGCCGGAGCTGAGAGTAACCGGCCCTGGTGCGCCGGGCGCTGCCCTAACGTGGAACAGGATTCTCTCGCAGGCGCCGTCCTTGCTCTACCGGCTGCAGTCGGATGATGCGACGCGAGCTGCGTTGACGATCTTGGGGCAGGGGCAACAAACGCCATCCGTTGTCGGCGTGCCAGAGTCTGGCGCGACATGCACCAAGTGTGGACGCGAAGCCCTCGCGCCGGACTGGAAGTTCTGTCCCGCGTGCGGCGCGCCGTCGCCCCACCCCGAGGAGCCCGCGGAAGAAGGCAAATAGCGGAAATCGAGGCGCGGCTGCGGGGCGGGGGCGTCCTGCAGAGAAGTAACGGTAACCGCCGACGAACGCCGAGTGCCCGTGGCGTGCGAATAGCAGCGCGTGCGTGGCTAGCGCTAGCCCAGCCACGTGTCATTCCGATCGAGCGCAGCGAGAGAGGAATCTCGCCCCTGCCGCAAGCACCCGCGCCCCGGGGGGACTGTTACCTATTCCGCGGAGCTGCGCCGGTGTTGCCTGCTTGGAGGGAGCAGGAATAGGTAACTGTCCCGTTCCTCACCGGCGGCGGGGACGCAAGGCCATCCAACCTCTCACCCCCGCGTGCGCGTCCGCAGCAGATACAGGAAGAACGGCGCGCCGAGCAGCGAGGTGATGACACCCACCGGCAGTTCCCACGGCCCCGCGACGCGCGCCACCGTGTCCGCGAGCACCAGGAAGCTCGCGCCGATCAATCCCGCCGCCGGCAGCAGCACGCGGTGATCCGGCCCGACGATTCTGCGCGCGATATGCGGCATGATGAGCCCGACGAAGCCGATGATTCCGCTGAATGACACCGCCGCCGCCGTCAGCAGCGACCCGAACACGATGACCAGCCGCTTCAGCCGCTCGACGTCAACGCCAAGCTGCTGCGCGGATTCCTCCCCCAGCGCAAGCAGGTTCAGCTCGCGCGCGAACGCGTAGAGCCCGACCATCCCCACCACCGTCGCGCCGAGCACGATCCCCACCGGCCCCCAGCCCTCGACGAACAGGTTGCCCATGAGCCAGAACACAACTTCCGACAGGCTCTTGCCCGCGAGCGCCATGATCACCGTCACCAGCGCCCACATGAAACTGCCCACGACGACCCCGGCGAGGATGAAGCTCTCGACCGGGATCTTCCCGCGTATCTGCGCCAGGCGGTACACCAGCACCATCGTCGCCAGCGCGAACAGAAACGCCGCCAGCGGCACCCCGAACCCGCCCGCGCCGGAGACGTTGAGCACAATCGCCAGGCTCGCGCCGAGCGCCGCGCCGGAGGACACGCCGATGAGATACGGGTCCGCCAGCGGGTTCATCAGCATCCCCTGGAACGCCCCGCCCGCCACCGACAGCGAGCACCCGACCAGCGCGCCGAGCGCGATGCGCGGCAGCCGCACCGTCATCAGAATCGTGGCGACGTTCGCGGGCGCCTGTCCCATCACCGCGGCCCACAGGTCGCGCAGCCGGATCGGATACGGCCCCAGGCTCACCGCCGCCGCCCCCGCGCCCGCCAGGATGACGCACAGCACCGCGCACGTGACCACCAGCCGCCGCACGATGTGGGTGTGGGGCAATCCGGTTCCGTTTGTCTTCTCGCCGTCATCACCGGCGGTCATGTGATTGTCTCCAGACATATGCTCCGCCGAGTATCCCATCATTCCGAGCAAGGCGAGGCATGCCCGCCGTGGGCGGGAATCTCGGCGCCGCTGCGCCGGTTGTCCGGGACTATGACGGCATGCCCTGCCGAGACTCCCGCCAGAGGCGGGTGAACTCCGCTCGCCTTGCTCCCGCTGAATGACGCGACCGTGAGCCTTCGCGTCCTCCCCGGCCGCTCCGCACCCCGTTTGTCATTCCGAGCGAAGCGAGGCATGCCCGCCGGGGGCGGGAA
>CP070648.1:4527523-4565499 GCA_020354555.1 Armatimonadota bacterium
CGGCCATCTGCCTAATGGCCGGACTGCTCATCGGATACATGCCGCAGGCCGCGTGGCGCCTTTTCCTGCGCGGCATCTTCACCGTGCACCTCGTGCTCGTTTCGCGCATTGCTCGATCCAAGGCGCGCCGCCTCATCGCGGCGCAGCGCAGGGCGATTGGAGACGACCCGAGCAACGCTGAGGCCCACCATCGTCTCGCCCTGCTCGAGTGGGTTGCCGACCAACGTCCGGCGGCGACTCAACACATGGAGACCGCCTACGAACTGACCGAAAACGATCCCGTGGTGGCGCACAACACGGGCATCATTGCCGCACACAGGGGGGACCACCCACGGGCTCTCGAGTTGCTTCGGCGAGCCGCCCAGGCGCTGCCGCCATCGCCCCCCGTCCAGGCTAACGTGGCCTATGCGTTGATCCAATCCGAGCAGCACGACGAGGCGCTCGCGGCGGTGGAAGCGGGCCTGCGGCTGGACGACGGCCACATGAACCTGCGTCAGAACCGCGCCTACCTGCTCGCGCGCCGCGGGAGGTACGAAGACGCGATCCGCGACCTGGAGTACGCTCTCACCAACTCACCGCGCCTGCCCGAAGCGCTCAATAACTTGGGCGTTATCTACCACGCTCAGCGCGACGACGCGGCGGCAATCGCGCAGTTTCGCCTCGCTCTGCGTTACGATTCGCACTACGCCCTCGCGCACTACAACCTCGGCGTCGGCTACGTCGTGCGCAATGAGTTCGCCGAGGCGGCGGAGCGCCTGACGCGCGCCCTGCGCAGCGCTCCCGACCACGCGCGAGTCCGCGCCGAACTCGGGCTGGCCTACTACGGCATGGGCCAGATGGAGCAGGCGTCAGCCGAGTTCCGGCGCGCAATCGAGATCTCGGGCAGCGACTTCGAGATCCGCTACAACTACGGCACGATGCAGCTCAACGAGGGCCACATAGACGCGGCGATGCACGAGTTGGAGCGTGCGGATCAACTGCGCCAGCGGAATGCCGATGTGCTGATCAACCTCGGGCTCGCCGTGTATCTCAAGGGACGGCTGCCCAATGCCCTGAACTACTTCCGCGGGGCGGTCGCGGCGGATGAAGGCCACGCCGTCGCGCGCTACGACGCCGGTCTCGCCTATGACTCGCTGCAGATGCTGGCCGAGGGGGAGGAGCAGCTCAAGCATGCGATAGAGTACAACCCGAATCTGGCCGAGGCCTACAACAACCTCGGCGTCGTCGCCCTGGTGCAGGGGCTGACCGTGGAATCGGTGCAGCACTTCGCCCGTGCGGTTGACCTGCTGCCCACCAGCCCGCTGCCGCCGTCCAACCTCGGCCTCGCCTATTACCTGGAGGGCGACGCCGACGCCGCCGAGCGCGCCCTTCGGCGCGCCCTCGACCTCGACCCCGATCTGCCCACCGCGAGAGACCTCCTCGGTCGCACCTACCGCGACAAGGGCAATCTCGTGAGCGCCATCGAGCAGTGGGAGAAGCTCGTTCAGTTGGAACCGCTCAACCCCGACGCGCAGACCAACCTCGGCCTCGTTTACTTCAAGAAAGGCCGCATGGCGGATGCCATCGCGTGCTTCCGCAAGGTGCTTACGTTCACCCCGCATTCCCCGGAGGCGCACAACAACCTCGGCCTCGCCTACGCCCGCAACAAGCAGCTTGACGAAGCCGTGTACCACCTCGGCCGGGTGTTGGACATGCAGCCCAACAACCCGATTACCCACAGCAACTACGGGCTGGCGCTCTACTTCAAGGGCGAGACGGAGAAGGCCGTCTTCGAGTGGATGGAGGTGACGCGGTTGGCACCGGCCTACGCCCGCGCGCGCGGTGTGTTGTCGCGCGAAACGGCGTATGACGAGTCGCAGATGGTGCTGCGTCCCCTCGACCGCCCCGCGCGGGTGATGCGATTCCCGCCGCGCAGCGCTCCCTTCCATCACAACTTCGAGATGGCGTGGGGTCAGGCGCTCTCCTTCCAGGTGCCGTGGCCTGATGTCGAGAATGCGCGGCGCTGGTTGGAGCGGCGCAGCCGCTTGGCCGAGCGCGTACGCCGGCTCCGGGTTGTGTGAAGAGCGCTTGGCGTCAGCCGCGTTGGCTTCGCGCGAGCGAACGCCCGCGAGTCCCCGTCCCGAGAAGTGTTCGCCCACCGCACGTCGAATAGCATAGATTGGTCTATGCCGCGGCCCGCAGCGGCGCGCGGCGCCGCGGACCTGATACCGAGACTCCGTGACCCATGACCACCGGACTGATCTTCGATATCCAGCGATTCTGCCTCCACGATGGGCCGGGCATCCGCACCACGGTGTTCTTCAAGGGCTGCTCCCTGCGCTGCCGCTGGTGCCACAATCCGGAGTCCATTGCGCGGCAGCCGGAGATGTACTTCTGGCCGGAGCGCTGTCTGAAGTGCGGGGCGTGCGCGCAGGCGTGCCCGCGCGGCGCGATACGCCTCGACGGAGCCCGCCGCGTCCTGCGCCGTCTGTGCGATGCCTGCGGCGAGTGCGCTCGCGTCTGCCCGGGCACCGCCCTCGAGGTCATCGGGCGGGCCATGACGGCGGACGAAGTGCTCGCGGTCGTGCTGCGCGACGAACCGTTCTATCGCACTTCCGGCGGCGGCGTCACCCTCTCCGGCGGGGAGCCGCTCGCCCAGCCCGACTTCGCGCTGGAACTGATGGCCGCGTGCCGGGCGCACGGGCTGCACGTGACGCTCGATACCGCCGGCAATGTTAGGGATGACGTTTTCGGAGCCGCGGCGGCAGCGGCCGACCTCATCTTGCTCGACGTCAAGCATCCGGATCCCGAAGCCCATCGCCGCTTCACCGGCGTGTCCAACGAGCGGGCGCTGCGCAACCTCGCCTTCCTGGCGCGCTCGGGGCGCCGGTTCATCGTACGCGTCCCCGTCGTCCCCGGGTTCAATGACTCTCCCGAGACGCTGCTCGCCCTGGCGCGCCTCGCGGCGGAGAGCGGCGCAGCGGAGCTGAACCTGCTCCCCTATCATCCGTTGGGCGAGTCGAAGAGGCGCCGACTCGGCCGCACGACCGGGTGGCCCGTGCGGGAAGTAATGAAGCGCGATTCGCTCCGCGAGATATGCGAGGAAGCCTCCCGCTTGCTCCGAACGACCATCGGCGGCTAGGTCGGCACGCGTTCCATCGGAAGGACCGCAATCGCCACCACAGAAAACCTACGGCGTGGAACTGCTGTCACGATTGCTCCGCAGCCGCCAGCACGACGCGGCCGACGGCCTCCCCGTCCTGCTCTATCACAAGATCGCGGAGTACGCTCCGGGCGCCGCGGTCAAGAGCCACTACGTCTCCCCGGCGCTGTTCCGCGCGCACATGGCCTTCCTGCACCGCGGCGGCTATCGGACCGTCGGCGTGGACGAGATACTGCGCTACATGCGCGGCGAGGCGGTGGATGTTGAACGTCCGATCGCCATCACCTTCGACGACGGCTATGATTGCGTGTGCCATAACGCCTTGCCCGCGCTCCGGGAGTTCGGCTTCGGCGCGATCGTGTTCGTGCTCGCGGGATTCATCGGCGGGGTCAACGACTGGGAGCCGGAGCGCCCCGCCGTCGTCGAGCCGATGCTGACGGCGGAGCATGTAGTCGAGATGACGGCGGCGGGCGTCGAGTTCGGCTCCCATGCGATGACCCACACCCGGCTCAGCCAGTTGGGGGACAGCGATTTGCGCGGCGAGATGGCGGATTCGAAGAGGATGCTCGAAGACATCATCGGGAGCGAAGTGACGGCGGTGTCGTATCCGTTCGGCGATCAGGACGACAGAGTGCGGGCGTTCGCAGCGCAGGCGGGATACACCGCTGGGTTCACCGTGGAGCGTGGGGTCAACCGTGCCGGCGGTGATCCCTTCGCCATCAAACGCCTCAACATCCGGCGTCACAATTACGTGCCGTTGTTCGCGCGCAAGCTGCGCCGCGCCTACGCGAACGCGGCGCGGCGGGACTGAGGCCAAGGCCAAACGTGCGAGTATATCAATTCATCACGCCCTCTCAGATCGGCGGCGCCGAGGTGCACGTGCTGACCTTGTCGCGCAAGCTCATTGAGCGCGGCCACCGGGTGACCGTCGTCTGCCCGCGCGGCCGCGCGCTGACGCAGGAGCTGCGCCAGCGGGGGTTCGACGTGTGGGCGCCGCGGACGACCGGCAAGCTCGACCCGGTGACACTCCAGCGCCTCGCAGGGCGCCTGCGGCGCGACCGGGCGGACGTGCTGCACACGCATCTGTCAACCGCGAGTCTCATCGGCAGCTTTGCCGCCCGGCTCGCCGGCGTGCCGGCCGTGGCCACCGTGCATGGGCTCAACAGCCGCACCTGCTTCATGCACGCGCGGCGGATCATCGCCGTGTCGCACGCCGTGCGCCGGCACCTGGCTGCGCAGAGCGTCCCCGGGGAGCGCATCAGCGTCATCTACAACGGCATCGAGTTGGCGCGCTATCGGGATGCGCCCGATCCGCGGCTGCAGCGCGCCGTGCTGGGGGTCGTGGACGGCGAAATGCTGATCGGGGCCGTCGGCCGCCTGGGGCCGGAGAAGGGGCATTCCTACCTCATCGAGGCCGCGGCCATTCTGGTGCAGCGCGAATCCCTGCCCGTGCGCATGGTCATCGTCGGCGGCGGCAAGAGCCGCCACGCGCTGGAGCAGGTGGCGCGGCGGTGCGGGGTCGCCGATCGCGTCATCTTCGCCGGGTTCCAGCGCGATGTCATGCCGTACGAATCCGCACTCGACGTATTCTGCCTGCCGTCGCTCAAGGAAGGGCTGTCGCTGTCCGCCCTGGAGGCGATGGCTCTCAGCAAGCCGGTGGTGGCGTCGCGAGTCGGGGGCACGCCGGAGGTTGTGGCCGACGGGGAAACCGGGCTGCTCGTGGAGCCGGCGAACCCGGCGGCATTGGCGCAGGCGTTGTCCGAGCTGATCCGCGACCCGCAGCGCGCGCGGGCCATGGGTCAGGCCGGTCGTGCGCGCGTCGAGCGGCTGTTCGATCTCGAAACCGTGGTCGGGCAGATCGAGGATGTGTATCGGGAGTTGGCGGGGGGATGACCTCGGAGCTCTGAGCCTGCGGGGCATGCGCGGTGAGTGCGAGAGGGTACCGGCGCGGATTCCGGCCCGGCGCGCCGCGCACTGGCCGGGCGCACGGAACCCAGTGGGGCGAACGGGGTCGTCTTTCTCGGGCGTTTCCCGGTTTCCCCCGTGCCCTGTCTTCCCCCGCCCGGAGAAATGGTGAGGCCGCAGGCTGTGCGGGCGTGCCTGCGGCCTCTCGGTGGGGGCTGGGTGGCGGGTCAGGTTCCTAGGTATTCAGTTGCCTGGCCGCGGGGCGAACGGTCGCCTGAGCGCCGCCGTGCCCGCGGTCACGGCTCCCTGTCAGGATCGCCGGGAGTATAGCAGGAATCGCGCGGGGTGTCAAGGTTGACGGGGGTTCGTCTTGGAGCCGCTCAAGGTGATTGTCGCCCCTGAGAAAGGCACTGCGCGTGCGGATTCGCATCTCCAAATCCTGTGGACCTGCCACCGAAAAGCGCTTGCGCTACATTCTGCGCACCCCGGGCCGATACCCACTCCGAGCACCGGCGGAGGATCCGACGCCGCAGAGTCCAGCCCAGCCGGGAAGGAAGTGCTCGTCTTTGTCTCATCTCTACGCCCATTGGCATCGCTCAATCCGAGCTGACTGCTCGTCGCCACCGGTCGCTCTGTCGCTCCTCGATCGGGCAGCGCTCCGTACGAGCGCACACGAGGTGTTGCCGCTCGATCCGCAGAAGCAACGCAACGAAATCCGGATCGCAAGAGGCCGGTGGCTTCAGCGTCGGTGCGAGCACTGCCGAGAGAGGCTCAACGGATCCCGCCGACCTGCGCTCGACGACGCACAAAGGTCATCCGGCAGAACTGCTTGCAGAGGAACCCGTGTTGCGAACCATTCAGGTGTCGAAGCCGGCGTTTGCCTTGTGCCTTTGCGCCTTGGTGGTCTTCGGCAACACTTCGAGGAGCCAGCCATTGAGTAATCCCAATCCGATGATTCGTCTCACCCAGCCGGCGGCGCGGTGGCTCGACGCATTCCCCATCGGCAACGGTCGCCTCGGCGCCATGGTCTTCGGCGGAGCGCCGACCGAACGCCTCGCCCTCAACCACGAGAACTTGTGGCGTGGGAAGACCCGATATCGCACGACGGAACCAAAGCACCAGCACCTCGCCGAAATCCGCGGCCTGTTTTTCGAGGGCAAACTGATCGAAGCCGCCGACCTCGCCGTGCGCCATCTCAGCGGACACGAGCGGCGCGTCCAGCCCTATCAACCCGTCGGCGATCTCACCCTCGACATGCCGGGCCACGATTCGGTGTCCGACTACACCCGCATGCTCGACCTCGCCGACGGCATAGCGCACGTCGCCTACGAATGCGGCGGCGCATCGTGGCAGCGCTCCTACTTCGTCTCCGCGCCGCACCAGGCGATTATCGCCCGGCTGACCTGCGACCAACCGGCGGGCATCACCGCCCAGGTCGCCCTCAGCCGCGTGGATGACCCGGAATGCACCCTCACCCCGTGGGCTGAGGAGGATATCTGCGGCTTCGTCGGGCGCTTTGAGGAAGGCATCGAGTTCGTCGCGGCGCTGCGTGCGATACCCCGCAGCGGGAGAATCGTCCCTGCGGCGGACGGCGGCGCCGCGCTGCACGTCGAGGGCGCGGACGAGCTGCTTGTCCTCGCGGTCGCGGATGTCTCCTGGGATGGGCCGGTGGATCGCGCCGGGTGCATTGCGCGGCTCGCCGCTCTTCCCGCGGATTGGGAGACCCTCCGCGCCGCCCACGTCGCCGAGCACCGCACTCTCTTCGATCGCGTCGGCCTGGAGTTGCACGGCCCCTCGTCAGCCGACACCGCCGACCCGACCGACGAACGCGTTCAGGCGATGAAGGGCGGGGAGGCGGATCCGGATCTCATTGCGCTGTATTTCCAGTTCGGCCGCTACCTTCTCATGGCGAGTTCCCGCTCATGCGACCAGCCGGCCAACCTCCAGGGCATCTGGAACGAGCAGCTCGCGCCGCCCTGGGATTGCGATCTCCACCACGACGTCAACATCGAGATGAACTACTGGCCCGCGGAGGTGGCCAATCTCGGGGAGTGCACGCGGCCCTTCCTGAGCTACCTGGAGCGCGCGCTGCCCGAGGGGCGCAAGGCGGCGCGCGACCTCTATGGCTGCCGCGGCATCTGCCTACCCATCCAGACCGATGTCTGGGACCGCGCCACGCCGGAGGCCCCGTGCTATGACGTGTGGACCGGCGCCGCGGCCTGGCTGGCACAGCACATGTGGTGGCACTACGAGTACACGCAGGACGCCGACTTTCTGCGCGAGCGCGCCTACCCGTTCATTCGAGAGGTCACGGCGTTCTACGAGGACTACCTGGTGCCCGACAAACAGGGGCGGCTCGTGACCGTGCCCTCGCAGTCGCCGGAGAACCGGTTCGTCGGCGGCTCGTCGCCGGTCAGCCTGGGCATCGCGGCGACGATGGACCTGGAGCTGATCCACGAGGTCATGACCCACGCCATCACCGCGAGCGAGGTCCTGGGCTGCGATGCGGCGGAGAGGGAGCGCTTGCAGCGGCTACTACGCGACCTGGCGCCGCTACAGATCGGCCGCCACGGCCAGCTTCAGGAATGGCTCGAGGACTACGAGGAACACGAGCCCGGCCACCGACACTTGTCGCATCTCTACGCCGTGTTCCCCGGAGACCAGATCACGCCGGAAACGCCGGGGATGTGGAAGGCGGCCCGCGTGTCGCTCGAGCGGCGGCTGGCGGCGGGCGGCGGACACACCGGCTGGAGCCGCGCATGGGTCGCGGCGCTGTGGGCTCGGTTCGGGGAAGGCGACCTCGCCCGCGAGCACATGGAGCATCTCATCACGGACTTCGCCACCCGCAGCCTGCTCGATCTGCATCCGCCGGAGATCTTCCAGATTGACGGCAACTTCGGCGGCGCGGCGGCGATTGCGGAGATGCTCCTTCAGAGCCACGGCGGGGTGATTCGCCTGCTGCCGGCGCTGCCTTCCGCCTGGCCCAACGGTCGTGTCAGCGGTCTGCGCGCCCGCGGCGGATTCGAGGTGGATATCGCCTGGGCCGACGGCCGGCTCACCTCGGCAGCGATCACCAGCCTTGCGGGGCGATCCTGCACGGTGGCGGCAGGCGGCACGAATCCGATCGTGACGCACGACGGGCAACCGGTTACAGCGACACGCGACAAGGCAGGGCGCGTGCAATGGCCGACGGCGGCTGGCGAGCGCTATCAAATCGCCCCGGGGAGGTAGGGGCGGCGGATTCCGTCCGCTCAGGTCCTCGCGGCGAGGTGTCGGGGAACGTCGCCGCCCACGACGGATCGATGTGCGCAGTCAGCATGGAGACACGCAATGCGGGATAGTCTGTTTTCGCTTCCTCTCATGCTCTCCATCGCATGGGTATTGTGCGCCGCGAGCGGGCTCGGTGATGCGTCCGGCGCGGCGGCATTCGAGCGAACGACGCACCGCAACGCGCAGTGGTTCCCGAAGGCCGGGCTGGGTCTGTTCATGCACTGGGGGATTCACTCCGCGGCCGGCATCCAGCCCTCCTGGGCGATGATCAAGGATTACCCCGCAGGGGGCGATCCGCGCTTTCACCCGCCCGAGAAGTACTACGCCCTGGCCGATCAGTTCAACCCGCAGCACTACGACCCGGACCAGTGGATGGCCGCCGCCGCGAAGGCCGGTTTCCAATACGCGGTGCTCACCGCCAAACATCACGACGGCTACGCTCTGTGGCCTTCCGCCTACGGCGACCTCAGCACCCGCCAGTACATGGGCGGGCGGGACTTGCTGCAGCCCTACGTCGAGGCATGCCGCAGGCACGGCTTGAAAGTCGGCTTCTACTTCTCGCCTGCGGACTGGCACTACCCCGGCTACCCCGTCGGCGACATGGACTTCGACTACAACAAGCGCGGGCAGCACCGGGAAGTGCAGCCGGTCGAGAATCAGCGGAACTTCGATGCGTTCTATGCCTACACGCGCGGGCAACTCGAAGAACTCCTCACGCGCTACGGCAGGATTGACGTGCTGTGGTTCGACGGGATGGGCTGGCCCGGCATACAGGACATCCACACCGAGGAGACCCTGGCGTGGGTGCGCGAGCTGCAGCCCGGAATCGTCATCAACAACCGCTGGGGCGGGGTCGGCGACTACACGACGCCGGAATGGGATCTGCCCAAGGGCCGGCCCGAGGGATGGTGGGAATACTGCATTTCCTGGAACGGGCACTGGGGCTACAATCCGACGGGGCGATTCAGGCCCAATTCCTGGGTGCTCGAGACGCTGGCGACCGCGCGCGCCTGGGGCGGTAATTTCCTGCTCAACGTGGGCCCCGCACCGGACGGCACGATGCCGCCGGGGTTCTACGAGCGGTGCGACGAGTTGGCGCGCTGGATGGCGAACAGCCGCGAGTCGCTGATCGGGGCCGATCCGACCCCCGGCGACGACCGCGCCAATGTGCCCATCACGCGGCGGCTCGGAGTCTGGTATCTCCACGTGCTCCCGAGTCACGAGGGGGCGGTGGAGGTCCGCCGCGTGCCCGAGCCGAGGGAAGTGACGCTGCTGCGGACAGGCGGCGCGGTTCCGTATCAGTGCGTCGGCGGGGATCTCAGGCTTGACGTACCGGCGCACGAACGCACTGCTCTGGACGACGTCGTCGCGCTGTACTGGGACGAGGCGCCCGGGCCGTAGCCCCGCCTGAGCGGCGGTCGCGTCCGGCGAGCTTCAGCCCGGCTTGCGACCCGCCGCTAGGTAGAACTCCGGCTCGTCAATCACCCGCACCTCGGTGAGCCCGGCCCGCTCGAGCAGCGCCTGCATTTCGGCGGCAACCGGCACGCGGTCTTCGGCGACCACCCCGCCCTGGTCGCAATGCAGCGCGTTGACCGCCTCCCGACCGATGGGGTGGGAGATGATGAGGTGGCCGCCGGGTCGCAGTACGCGGATCATCTCAGCCAGAGCGGCCCGCCGGTCGGGGAAGTGCGGAAACGCGGCATTGCAGATGACTCGGTCGAACGATTCGTCCGCCAGCGCTGGCGCGTCCTGCATGTCGCCTTCGAGGAACGTAACGTTTGCCGGAACGCCCTTGTCGCGTGCGACCGCAAGCATTTCGGCGGAGATATCGAGAGCAACGACGGCCCCGGTATCACCGATGCGCGGGACTATCCGCGGAATGAGCACGCCGGTGCCGGTGCCGACGTCGAGCACCCGCTGGCCGGCGCGCAGGTTCGCTTCTTCCAGCACCCTTTCCAGGCGCGGCGCCATCTCCTTCGGGCGCTCCTCGTCCCAGTGCCGCGCGTGCCGATCGAAAAACTGCCGACGGTTCATTGCTGAGTCGCCTCCGCGGCGCGTGCGCGCTTGATCCGGCGCTTGGGTGAGAGCAAAGCCGCCGCGACAAACACCAGGCTGGACACCACGATGATGAACGCGCCGCTGGGTAGATTGAGCAGGGATGACAGCGCCAGACCCGCCCACCCCGAGAGAACGCCGAAGCCCACGGCGAGCAGAAACATGCGCCGCAGGCTGTACGTCAGTTGATACGCCGCTGCGGCCGGGTTGATGATGAGCGCGAAGACCAACAGCCCACCGATGGCTTTCAGCGACGCCGTGATGGCCGTGCCGCTGAGCAAGAGCAGCCCATAGTACACCGCGGTGGCCGGGATGCCCACCGCGGCCGCGAGTTCCCGATGGAAGACCACCGCCTGAATCTCTTTGAAGAACAGCCCGCTCAGGAGCACGGCGGCAGCAGCGACAACGGCAAGGATGATGAGATCGCTGGGGATGACGGTGAGCGGGCTCCCCCACAGAAGATTGAGCGCCTCGGTCTTGGGGCCGGGGATGAGGGCGAGCAGCAGGAACGACAGCCCAAGGGAGGATGAGAACACGATCCCCATCGCGGTGTCGGGCGCGAAGTCGCCGCGGTCCGCGAGCGGGCCGAGCACACCCGCTGCGGCGAGGGCGAAGAGGAACGCGACGAGCAATGGATGCACGCCGAGCACGAGCCCGAGCAGCGCGCCGGCGAAAGCGGCGTGGGACATGCAGACGCCGATGAAGGACAGCCTCATGATGACGACGAGCACGCCGACCAACGGGCAGGCGATCCCCGCCAGGAAGGTCGCCAGCACGGCGTGCTGCATGAAGCGGTCCTGAAGCAGATCCCAGACCAGCACTAGCTCCTCCCGCCCTCGCCGGCCGTCTCGAACCGCGGCCGACTCAGGCAGAACTGGGCGAACGCCGCCGGGTCGCGCTCGCCGACGATCGCTCCGCCCTGCATCAGGACGACGCGCTCGCAGAGCCCGGCGACAGTGTCCGCGTCGTGAGAGACGACGACGGTGGTGAGCCCGCGCTGCCGGTGCACGGCCTGTATCAGTTCCGGCAGTTCGCGCTGCGCCGCCCAGTCGAGGGATGCGGTCGGCTCGTCCAAGAGCAGGAGACGCGGCTCCTGGGCCAGCGCCCGCGCGATGACGACGCGCTGCTGCTCCCCCCCGGACAGGTGCCCGAACGGGCGGTGTGAGAGATGCGACACGCCGACTTGCTCCAGGGCACGGCGCGCCGCTTCCCTGTCGGCGGCTCCCGGACGGCGCAGAATGCCGAGCCGCCCGTAGCGCCCCATCACGGTCACCTCCCAAGCCGACACGGGAATCCGCGGATCAACACCCAGGGACTGCGGCACATATCCGGCCTGGGTGCGCACAACTCTTGGACTGCCTGCGCCGAGGTCGTGATCGAGCACGCGGACGGTGCCCGATGTCGGCCGCACGAGGCCGTTGATGAGCCTGAGCAACGTCGTCTTCCCGGCGCCGTTGGGGCCGAAGACGCCGAGCAATTGTCCCTCGGGGACCGCCAGCGAAACGCCCCTCAGCGCCGCGTGTTCGCGGTAGGCGACGACGGCATTCTCGATCTCAACCGCGTTCGGCATCGTCACTCCGGACCTTCGAGCGGGTTTCGCCGAGCGCGGCGATGACGCGGCGCACATTGTCGCGCAGGCAGGCGTCCCACGTCTCGGTGTCGGGGAAGCCTCCGGGGAAGTTCGATAACGTCACGTGTGCGGCCCCGATGTCCCCCGCCAGCCCGGCGCCCGCGTGAGGGCCGCTCTGCAAGTTGTCCACGACCAGGCTTATCTTCTGCGCGCGCCCGGTCTCCAACAGCCGGTGCAGCGCTGGCGGGGTCAGCTCCTCGGGCCGCCCGTACGTGCCCGCGATCTCGAATCCCATCCAGCGCACGACCGGCTCGAGCTGGTCCGAGCAAAGCGCGAACCTGCCGGACGGGACGGCTTCGTCGAGATCACGCCGCAGTTCGGCCTCGATCGCTTTGATGCGCCCGGCGGCTTCCGCCGCCCGCCGCTCGTATGCCTCGCGATGCTCGGGCTCGGCCTCGCCCAGAGCACGAGCCACCTCCCCAGCAGCCCGAGCTCGCACCTCCGGCACCAGCCAGTTGCCCTCGACCTCAAGCCGGAAGGTCCGCAGTTGCGGAGACCCCGCTGATTCCACCAACCGGGGCACGAACTGCTCGTAGTCGTGCGCGAACAGGAGCCCGCTGCGCGCGACGGCGCGAGCATCGCCCGGGCGCATGTCGTAATGCCCCGGGCAGCTTCCCGGCGGCACGAGCACCCGAACGGCGATGCGCTCCCCGCCGATCTCCCGGATCAAGCTGGCCAGGTTGGTCGTTGTGGCGACGACCTGCAGTTGAGAGCCGGACTCGGACGCGCAACCGCATACGAGCAATGCGCCGAGAAGCACCGCTGCCGACCACGCCGCCGCCGCGCGCGTGCATACTGCCGGTCGATCGAACCACATGCTTAACGTCCCTCGTAGCTGGTATCCCAGTAATGCCGCCACACGTTCTCCGCCACCGGGCGCGCCGTATCGGGCATCGGATTGCCGACCTCGTCAATGTGATCGGTCGTGCTGTGATACTGCTCGGGCCGCATCCACTTGACGTGCCCGTCGGCGAAGAGCACATTCGAGCCGCCGTTGTGCACGCGGCACACCGCCCAGTACGAGGTCGCGCCGCCCGCAAAGAGGCCCGTCGGGCCGCACGGCGGCCCGGCATTGCAGCGGTCCCACTCCGCGATAAGGATCTTCGCGCTGGGGTTGGCGATCTGATCCATGTACTTCAGCGGAAACCCCTCGACGCCTTCGCTGGGGCATCCGATGTTGTAGCCATGCCCGTAGAACCACGGCAGATCGGGCCGGCTCGGGCAGCGGTTGATCAGTTCGGTCTTGATGTAGGGCTGGAGGCGACTCTTCCACATATACACCGGCGGATAGCCCTCGTCCCAGTCTGAGCAGTACATCGCGAACGCCAGCCCGAGCTGGCGCAGATTGCTCTGGCACACCACGGTGCGCGCCTTCTCCCGCGCCGCGGCGAACACCGGGAAAAGCATCGCCGCCAGGATCGCAATGATCGCGATGACGACGAGCAACTCGATCAGGGTGAAGCCGCGCGGGGGACGGTGAGACGGTGCTCCTGCCGCGGCGCGCAGGCATCTCGATCGGGAATGCCGCGCCGCAGCGGCGCGGCCGCTCTGCGTCCCTCCCATGGGTCGTTCGATCGTCCGCATCCTCTCCCCAGACATCATTCGTCGTCGCCTCCGCGCGTGCCGCCGCCGGTGCAGGCCGCCCCCGGCCGACTCGACCGTGCCCCCTGAGCGGCGGGATGTGTTGTTACGTTTCTTGATATCGTGCTACGATGGAATCATAGCACAAGTCGCGGATTCAATCAAGTGCCGACGGCGGGCGGCTCGAAGGTGGGACACGGGCCGGGGGCGTCACATCGCGTGGTCGCGATCGCCGGACCCCGCGGCGGGTTGCATCTCTCCGTCGGCGACCAATGCCACCGGGCAGTCGCGACGCTGTCGATCGAGTGCGCTTGCCAGCTAACCGTCCGGAGTGGAAAACGGCTGCGCCACTGGGGTGGCCAGGAGGGAGTGAGGGCAGGCGTCCTCCCGCGGGGGTGGCAGCGTCGGGGGTTGACCGTCGCAGCTACGCGGGGCCGGGATTCGTCAGCCCTTGGCCACGACGCTCAGGGCGCCGATCTTGATCGCCGGCGTATGGTGGGAGCCGATCCACTCCGGATCCGAACCGATGGCCTCGATCCGGTTGAGCGCGTCGTAGACGTTGCCAGCGAGCATCGTGTCCTTGACGCGCCCGACGAGCTCGCCGTCCTCGATCTTGTAGCCCAATGAGACATTGACCGAAACGTCGCCGTTGATGACGTTGCTCTGACCAGCGCCCAACACGTGATCCACGAGCAGCCCCTCGCGCGTGCTTGCCACCATCTCCGCCAGCGCGGCGTCGCCGGGAGCGATGATGACGTTGCTGGCCTCACACCCCGGCCCGTGGCCCGTGCTCTCCGTGCCGGCCTTGGCTGCAGTCTCGAGATCGTAGAGGAAGGCGTGCAAGCAGCCGTCCTTGATGATCTCGGTGCGGCGCCGGGGCACCCCCTCCGGGTCGTAGCTGCCGCTGAGCGGCGCATAATCAACCGTGCCGTCATCAATCAGCGTGAACCCGTCCGCGGCCAACTTCTCACCCAGGCGGCCGGCGAGCGGCGAAGCGCCCTTGAGGACACTCTTGCCGTTGACGCCCATGAGCAGCGTCTCCATGAGCATGTCGCTCAACGCGGGGGTGAGGATGACGGGCATCGGTTTCGACGCCACCTCGGCCGTGTGTTCGGCGAGGCGGAACTTATCGATCGCGCGTTCGGCTACTTCGCGCGGCTTGACCACCGGCCTGCGCCAGTCGCGGAAATGGTAGGCCTGCAACACATCGGTGCCGCGCACGAGCACGCCGCCCGCATACAGCGTGAACCTGCTGCCGCGGTCGCTGATATCGAGCCCACTGGTATTCAGCAGGCGGCGCTCTGCGACTGACCATGATGCGCCGCCTGACATCTTGATCTCCGCATTGTACCCCTTGATCAGCTCGAGCATCTCCGCACCCGCCGCGACGAGTGCTTCCTTGGAGGTGCGCTCGACGTCAGCGTCATATATCGCCACTTCGGCGGCGGCGGACGGGCCCGGGAAATCGAACCTCGCCTCGTTTCCGAACTCCGCGACCTCTACGGCGCGCGCGACCACCGCCTCCATTTGCGCGACGTCCGTCGTGTCTGCGCTGCCGAGCTTGCCATCCACGATGACGCGTACCCTCAAGCCCGCGCTCTGCGCGACATCCACCCGCTTCAGCCTGTCGTCTTCATACTCGGCTCCCGTCGACCGTCGCCGCACCAGGGAGACCTCCGCCGCCTGCGCCTTGCCGCGGGCCGACTCCAACGCTCGCTCGATCATTGGCGGCCTCCCACGACAACGTCCTGCACCCGCACATGCGGGCTGCCGAAGCCGACGGGCAGGGGCGCTTGACCGCCTTTCCCGCAGCCACCGCCTCCATCATCCCACGCGAGGTCGTCCGCAATCATGTCTATGTTCTGCAAGGTCTGGAACACGTTGCCGGTGAGGACGACATCCCGCACCAGTTCGCCGATCTTCCCGTTGCGCACCATGTACGCATATGCGGCGCTGAAGGTGAACATCTCCATCATGGTCTGCCCGCCAATGAGATCGCACGCATAGACCCCGAGATCCACGTCCCGGATCAGATCGTCGAACGACGCCTGCCGTGGTTCGATATAGGTATTCGTCATGCGCACGATCGGCGGGAAGTGCCACGCCAGCGCGCGAGCGTTGCCCGTCACATTCTCTTTCATCTTCCCTGCGGTCTCGCGGTTATGCAGACGGCCGACGAGAATCCCGTCCTGTATCAGGTAGTTCTTGCGCGTCGGGACGCCCTCGTCGTCGAGCGGGTGGGTGCCGCGGCCACCGGGGAAAGACCCGTCGTCAACGATGCTCAGGTGATCCGCCCCGAAGCGACTGCCGAGCACCATCAACTCCAGCAGCTTCTCGTTCTCGTAGACGTGGTCCGCTTCGCTGAGATGGCCGAAGGCTTCGTGGGCAAAGACACCCCCGAGCTTCTGGTTCAGAATCGCGGTGTACGTCCCGCCCGGCACCGGGCGCGCATCAAGGAGTCCGGCGGCGCGTTCCGCGGCGGTCTCCGCCTTCGCCTCCAAGCCGAGGGCGGCCTCGAATCCGGCCGCTCGTCCTATGCTCTCGCGGCCGCCCTGCACCACGTTGCCGTCCCTGGCGACTGCGGTCAGCCCGATGCCGACATCGGGCCGCATGTCCTCGAAGTAGCTGCCCTCGCTGTTCGCGAAGTAGACCTCGCGATAGCGGTCCGAGTATGATGCGCGCGTAGTTTGGATCTTGGGGTGCTGCCCCAGCATGAGGTCATTGTATCGCTGCACCACGCTCTTCTTCTCAGCCAGCGGCACGCCGCGGAAGTCGCGCTCCATCGGAGGCGGCGGGATCACCTGCTCAACGCGCTCAACCGCCGCGAGTTCGCTCTTCTTGCCGCCCACCAGCCGCGCGCACGCGGTCGCCTCGCGGACTTTCTGGCGCAGGTCGTCGAGGTCATTGAATGTCGCCACCCCCCACCCGCCGCGCACCAATGCGCGCGCGACGCCGCCGACCGAATTGGAGGCGGACACGGCGTCCAGCTCCGCGCCGCGGAAGCTGAGATCGGTCCGCGCCTCGCGTTCGATCCTGATCTCCGCGTAGTCCGCGCCGCTGCCACGCAGCGCTTGCTCCATACGATCTCGCACCGTCTGACTCCGGTTTGCGAAACTGTGGGGGAGCCCGAGCCCCCTCGGAGGCGGTCCGCTCCGAGGGGCCAACGCCCCGCACACCTCAACGTTTCGGGGGCGGGAGACGGGCTCCCTCCCCACCACTCATCCGGGGAAGGCCGGCTCGGGAACGCTCGACGACCCCGGAGATCACTGCCCCGGGCGGTCCGGCGTCGGCCGCATCGAGCCGGGCCGCGCCGACGCAATCGGGAAACGCACGCGAAACGTCGTCCCCTGGCCGACTTCGCTTTCGACCAGGATCTCGGCGCGGTGGGCGAAGCAGATGGCGTTGACGATGGAAAGGCCGAGTCCGGTCCCGTCCTCACAGGCCTCTCGGGCATTGCCAGCGCGGTAGAACTCGTTGAAGACGTGGGATAGCTCGTCGCGGGGGATGCCGATGCCTGAGTCTGCGACAGCGAGTTCGACCCGGCCCTGCTCCGCGCAGCCGGTAATCCGAACCGAGCCGCCAGCAGGAGTGTACTTGATGGCGTTCGTGCATAGATTGGCGACTAACTGTGGCAGCGACTCCGGATCTCCGGCGATGGCGGGCAGCTCGTCCGGGACGCTGACATCGAGTCTCAGGCCTGCTTCCTGCGCCCGCTCCTGGAGGTCGGGCAAACAGGCCGCGACCGCCTCCGCGAGCGTCGTTTCTTGCAGTTCACGCGACAGGTCTGCCTCGCGCGCCCGCGACAGCGCGAGGAGGTCGCGCGCGACGTCCATCAGCAACTTCAAGCGCACGCGCACGCGCGCGAGCGTCTCGCCGGCGGCGAGCGGGATGTCTCCCTTGCGCCCGTCCGCCACCAAGCCCACCATCTGGTACACGGTCGCGAGAGGGGAGCGCAGCTCGTGCGCGACGCGGCGCATGTACTCCGACTTGGTGCGCTCGCTGATGCGGAGCTTCTCATTGGCGCGGCTGAGGTCGGCGGCTTTCTCCTCAAGCGATCGGCTGAGGCCGAGGATCTCGGCCTCGCGCTCGCGCAGGCGTGCCGTGATCGAGGTCGCGAAATACGCGGTGAGAAACAGCGTGCTGGCGACGACGAAGGAGGTGCCGTAGGCGAGCACGGCTTTGCGATGCGCGTGGTCGGCGAGGACGCCGGTGAGATGGAAGTGGGGCGCGAGGTCTTCGCTTTGCACGACGGCCATAGCGACGACGTACGCGGAGGCAAGGGCGGTCTGGAAGAACGTCGCCCGGCGCGAGAGCAGAATACTGGCGATGACGATGTGGAACACGAAGTAAAAGGTGAACGGGTTCTCGATCCCCCCGGAGAAATAGAGCAGCGCAGCGAGGAAGAAGAGGTCGGCGGAGATCTGGATATTGGCAAGGGCGGAGGCCGCAAGAGCGGAGCGGGGCTGCCACCCCTGCAGTCGCCTGGTGAGGCCCCACATGACCGCGTTGTACGCGACGAGTGCGGCAGTGATGACATAGAGGGGGCCCGCCGGCAGCGGCAGCCCGAACTGCCAGCGCGCGATAGTTATTGCAGCGGCGACGCAGGCGGCCGCCACCCACCGCAAGCGCACAATCCACGCAACGCGCTCGATGAGTTCGTGCGCAGACAGCACCTCTTGGCGCTCTTGCACTGCATCCGGACCTTGACGGGCGCGCATCATGACGGGCTCCGGGATGAACGTGGATCAAGCTGGCGCGGGCGCGGCGCGACGATCCGGCGCGAGAGTCATGCCGACGGTCGCGCCAGGACGCGCGCGACCTCGGCGAGCAGCTTCTTCGGCTCCACCGGCTTGTCCAGGAATGCCTGAACCGGCAGATACTCGCCGGGCTCGTAGGTATCGTCGCCCTCGCCGGGGTAGAAACGCAGGGGCGTGGTGCCGTGAATCGCGCTCAGCACGATGATCGGTACATCGCGCAGTCGCTCATCATCGGCATTGCGCAGGTCCCATACGAAGTGGAAGCCCTCTGTGCCGGAGGGCATCATCACGTCGAGAATGATCAGATCGGGGCGCTCCGCGCCGACGGCCTCCCACGCCTTGGCGGCCGAATCCGCCAGGCTGACCTGATAACCCTCCGCTTCCAGCACCGTCTTCACGACGTCGGCCGCGTCAACATCATCCTCGACCACTAGAATCCTCGCGTCTTTCGCTTGCATCCCTCATCTCCTCTCAGGACGGCCGCATCCATCGGCGCGGCCTCCCACGCCCGAACAACCACACGACCGGGCCGCGCGCTGAGCCGCCACGAGACGCCGGGCACTCCACGGTGTCGCAATCATAGAGTCTCGCGTGTTACCGCAGCGCGGGTAATACGCGTAGACTCTTCCGGACGAGGTTCGTTTGGGAGGTGCCCCGCCGTCTCTTGCGTCCTTCCCTAATACACGCATCTCGATAACTGCGACACCATCTCTGTTTCTCCTCTTGCCCTCGCCCTCCCTCGCCCGTCCCCACGCCGCCGAGAAGATTGCGTCGCGCTCGGGCAGCCTGGGTCGAGCGAAAAGAGCCGCGCCCAGCGGCTCGGCCGCTGTCGCAACGTCGCCGTGCTGGGTCTCTTGGCCGGGCGATTGGTCGAATCCTTGGCGCCGCCGCGCTCAACCGTGAGTTGTCTGCGAGACGCGTTGTCGTTGATCACGCACGTGTGGGAGAGGAAGATGCGCATCCGGGTCAGAATTCCGACGCTGTCGGCACAGGTCGCCGAGCGTATCATGGCTCTCACGGAACACCAGGGTCGGAGATATGCGCGCCACGTATCGCTGCCCGAGGTCGGCGAGGCCGGCCAGGAGCGCTTGCTTCGGGCGAGGGTGCTGGTCGTGGGCGCGGGCGGATTGGGTTCGCCGGCGGTTGCGTATCTCGCTGCAGCAGGGGTGGGTGCCATCGGCGTCGCCGACGGCGAGGTCGTTGAACTCAGCAATCTCCAGCGTCAGATCATCCACGCCACGTCCGAGTTGGCCTGCCCGAAGACGCAATCGGCAGCGCGCCGCCTCCACGACCTCAATCCCGAGGTGCGGGTGATTCCGCACGAGGATCGCCTCTCCGCGCGCAACCTGCCGGGCATAATACAGGACTACGACTTCATCCTGGACTGCACGGACAACATCGCGTCGCGCTATCTCCTCAACGACGCGTGCGTGCTGACCGGCAAGCCTTTGTCCCACGCGGCCGTTGCGCGCTTCGAGGGACAGATAACGACAATCGTGCCGGGACGGGGACCGTGCTATCGCTGCCTCTATCCCGAGCCGCCCGCGCCGGGCGCCGTGCCGGATGCCGCACAGGCGGGGATCTTCAACATCGCGCCTGCGGTGATTGGCGCGATGCAGGCCGCCGAGACCATGAAATGGATTCTCGGCGCGGGGGAGTTGCTCGTCGGTCGGCTCGTCGTCTATGATGCGCTCACCGCGAGCTTCTGCGAGGTCTTAGTCGAGCGCGATCCCAACTGCGCCGTGTGCGGCAGTGAGCCGACGATAACCCAACTGCGCGACATCCGGTAGCCGCCCGCCCGCGGTGGCCGCTTCGTTGGCCGAACGCCGGAGTCCGACGCAGCGCGGCTGACCGACGGCGGCACCGTTGTGTCCGCATCTCCCCCATGCAGTTGTCCGTTCCGCGCCCCAAGGTGCGAGTGGTGAGGTGGGGAAGACATATCGGTAATCGAGTGGGGCACGCGGCGCCCTCATTGCCCGATGGCACTCGCGGTCTTCGCGCAGACCAAGCAGACGAGGAGCACAGCTGATGACGAAACCCTTGGACTTAGGCGCTGACAGCTTCGACAAGGAGGTACTGGAGGAGACCGTTCCGGTGGTGGTGGACTTCTGGTCGCAGACCTGCCCGCACTGCCAGCGGCTGAATCCGGATTTCGAGAAAGCTGCCGACGATGACGAGTCGGCGACGAAGTTCTGCAAGGTCGCGGCGCAGGACGCGATGCCGTTGTTCGAGCGGTACCAAGTGAAGGCGGTCCCGACACTGGTCATCTTTCGCGACGGCGAAGAACTGGCGCGACAATCAGGGTACAGGACCGCGGAGCAGATCCTGGAGTGGCTCAAGGAGCAGTTGCAGTTGTAGCCCAGCCCCTCGTCGCGCCGCGCGCCCGAGCGACACGGATCACGCGCCGTGCTCGGCTGCGGCCATCTACAGCCGGTTATTGGAAAGGAGATCGTCCCCATGAGCCTGGTGACCCAGCAAGCCCCTGATTTTGAGATGGAGGGGGTGGTTGGCGGCAAGTTCGAGAAGGTCAGCCTGCGCGGCCTGCGCGGCAAATGGGTCGTGCTGTTCTTCTACCCCGGTGACTTCACGTTTGTGTGCCCGACGGAGATCAAGGAGTTCAGCAAGAGGAACGACGAGTTCGCCAACGCCGGCGCCGAGATCCTCGCGGTCAGCGTGGACAGCAAATACTCGCATCTGGCGTGGCAGAAGGAAATCGGCGACATCGCGTACCCGATGCTGAGCGACATGACGAAGCGCGTCAGTCGCGACTACCGCGTGCTGCTGGAGAACGAGGGGGTGTCGCTGCGCGGGCTGTTCATCATTGACCCCGAAGGCGTCGTCAGATACGAACTGGTGCACGACCTGAGCGTGGGACGCAGTGTCGACGAGACCTTCCGCGTGCTCGAAGCCCTCCAGACAGGCGAGCTGTGCCCGGTGGACTGGCAGCCAGGTGAGGAGACGCTGAAGGGCGCCTGATTGGCCTGCGATCGAGAGGCGCGAGGCGATCCGCGCCGTCTGGCTCCAGGCGAGACATCGGACACCAGTGGCCGGGCTGGTCGCCTCTACGGTCCCAACGTCTTCACGACGACTCGTCCGCAGCAATCCTCGCGGACCTCCCGGACGCTTCCCTGGCACTCAAGGAACACGTGAGCGCCCGTATCCGCGCTCGCCCACTCGAGGTCGCCCTTGACGCTTCCCAGAAGAACGGATCCGCTCATCGCCGACACGCGACATGGCTTGCCATGAATCTCGATCGGGCCGCCGAAGAACGTGCTCGCCTTCTGCAGGACGACGGCCCCGTTGAGGTCGGGCGCGCGGATAATGACGCGCGCACCCTCGGCGAGCACGTGCCCGTCATCTTCGAGGCCGATGACCGCATTGCCCTCGCGTTGCGCGCGGAGCGTCGTGGTCGTGCCGTGGAGGTCCACGCGGCCGGAGTTGTTCACTGCGATGACGTTCGATTGCTCGCCCCACGACGTGATCTCAGCGCTCGCACAACCGAGTTCGATGATGCCGTAGTACGCGGCGGACAACTGACCGTTGCCAACGGAGAGGCGCCCCTCGTCATCTCGGAAGGCAACCGAGCCATAGTGAGTCGCGAGAATTCCGCTGAAGGATTCGTCGAGGGCCGTGTCGTGCAGATGCTCGTTGAGTTCAATGCTGCCGAGAAGCTCGACGCGGCCACCGCGAGCCGCGTGGATGCCTGCGCCCGAGAAGCTGCGCGTACGGATACGGATGTCCTTCAATCGGGCGATACCGGTGTCGCGGGCCTCGATTCCGCTGCGCTGCCGAGCGCTGCCGTCTCCAATTTGAAGGCGCTCGAATCGCCACCTGCCCTCTGACATCCGCACCAGCGGCTCTCCCTGCCAGTTGAACACCACGGCGCCGACAGCGGCGGGGCGGCGGAAGGATCCATCTCGGCCGACAAATGCCACCTCGACTCCCGGCCGCATCCGCCTGTGCAGCACGAGCGTGCCTCGAGGCATGTCATCGATGCCGGTTGCAGTATAAGCACCCTCTGCCACATGGATGGTCACTGATGACATGAGCACCTCGGGCAGCAATCGCACCGCGGCGGCGGGGCTGCGGACCGGTTCCGATGAGGTGCCGGGGGCGCTGTCGCTGCCGAGCGTGGGATGAACGTAGAGGTCCGGTGCGCCCCCCGGCGTCGCCCCTACCCGCAGCGGCTGACTTGTCGCCAGCAGGATGCCAAGGACGGCTGCCTGTCTCATCGCGCGCATGTTGGCTGACCTCCGTTCCTCATGCAGTGACCGCCTCGTTGCCGGCTCAGTGTGTTCGGCTTGATTAGACCTCTTGGCGCGGCAAGAGGTTTCACGGAAGGACATCCAAGCGGCGCGACTTCCTTCACGCGCCGGCCAGGACCGGCTCCCTGGTGCGTCGAATCACACTTCTCGAAGCAGCGCGATTGTCTTGCCGGTGCACTCGTGCCTAAGCGCGCAGTCAACGGAGGGAGCGTTCATGAGATTCGGTGTTGCGGACTACGGCATGAGCGTGTGGGACGGCGGCGGCTTCGATTCCGAGGAGCGCTGGGCCGGGCTCAAGGCGATCGGCTACGACGGCATCGAGCGGATCTACGCCGTCACCGCCGACGACGCCATGTCCAAGGCCGCGCGTATCCGCAGGATGGGCATGGACTTCGGCACGTGCCTCGGCCCCAATCCGGAAGCATCCATCCAGTGGACCGCTGCCTTGGGCAAGTCCTACGTATGGGTCGCTGTAGCCGCCCGGGACTTCGACACCTTCTGCCGCCAGGTGAATATCCAGGCCGCTGCATGCTCGCGCTGGGGCATCCGCCTCGGCCTGCACAATCACCTCGGCTCGCTGATCGAGAAGCAGTCGCAGTTGGAGGAGTTCCTCGCGCGCTGCCCCGGATGCGGCATCATCCTAGACACCGCGCACCTCGCCGCCGCGGACGGAAGCCCGATCGAGATCGTAGAGAAACACCCGCATCGCCTGGTCGCGGTGCACCTCAAGGACTGGCTGCTGCTGAAACCGGAGATCGGCCTCGACAACTGGACCGAGCGCGGGCGGTTCTGCGAGCTGGGCGCGGGCAACATCGGCCTCGACAACGCCGGCGTCGTGCGCGCGCTGGTGGAGGCCGGTTACGACGGCTGGGTCTTCGTCGAGCAAGATACCCATCTCCAAGACCCGCTGCAAGACCTCGCCATCAGCAGGCAGTATCTCCGCGACGCGGGCTTGTGAGGGGCGCGGGGGCGGCAGCCGTGACATCTACCAACGACATACGCGTACTCCGCGACCTGGCGGCGCGCTACGTGGGGATCTGCGACACCGACACGCAACGCGAGCGCCGCGATCTATGGCGCAAGCACAACAGCCTCGTCAAAACGCGCCCCCCGATCTACGTGCGCGGCGTGCCGTGGAACGAAGTCCCGGAGTTGCAGCACCTGGAGTGCGACGATCCCTTCCTGCGCCGCTACGAGACGTGGTTCCGACAGATGCTGTACCAGGAGACGATCGGCGACGACTACGTCTTCGAACCGTGGGTGACGGTGGACGCCGCGCACGTCACGCCGCCTCAGGGCATCTGGGGGGTGGAGGTCAGAACCATCCCCAGCCCGGAGCCCGCCGGCGCGTGGCGATACGACCCGCCGCTGAAGCGCCTCGAGGATCGCGCGAGGCTGACCGCGCCGCACCACGTCGTCAACGAACAGGACACCACGCGCAAGGTCGCGCGCCTCCAGGACGCGATCGGCGACATCATCACCGTCGCCGTTGACCGCGCCCCAGCGTACCGCGTGTGGAACGCCGATATCTCAACCCAGCTCGCATACCTGCGCGGACTCGAGCAGGTGATGTGGGACATGGTGGATCACCCGCAGTGGCTGCACGAGCTGCTCGCCTTCATGCGCGACGGCATTGTGGCGACACATCAGGAGGCCGAGGCCGCCGGCGATTGGCGCCTCTGCGCGCACGAGAACCAGGCCATGCCGTACGCCGAGGAGCTGCCCGATCCGAGCGCCGACCCCGCGCCCGTCGCGCGCGATCGGCTCTGGGTCTTCGTCGCCGCGCAGGAGCTCACCTGGGTGTCGCCCGAGATGCACGACGAGTTCATGCTCCAATACCAACGACCGATCATCGAGAGATTCGGCCTCGTCGCGTACGGCTGCTGCGAGGACCTTACGGAGAAGATTTCCATCCTGCGGCAGATCCCCAACCTGCGGCGGATCGCCGTCGCCCCGCGCGCGAACGTGCGGCGCTGCGCGGAGCGGATCCAGGGGGACTACGTCCTGTCGTGGCGGCCCAATCCCGCGGAGATGGTGTGCTGCGGATTCGACCGAGATCACATCCGCGCGGTTGTGCGTGACGCGATGGAGGCCTGCACCGGCTGCCACGCGGACATCACGCTCAAGGACATTCACACCGTTGAGGGCCGGCCGGAGCGCCTGCGCGAGTGGGTCAGGATCGTGCGCTCCGTCTCGGACGATTACTAACGACGGAGCCTTTGGCCGAGCAGGCTGCGCGGCAACGGAAACCGCATGAGGCACGCATTTCTAGTCTTTCTCGTGGTCGGCGCGCTGTTCGCGCTGCTCGCGCGGCGGGGCGGCGACGGCGGCGGAGCGGACGGGCGCACGGCGATTGAGTTCTGGGCCTACGCGGGGGGCGGATCGTCGGACTTGACCATGCGCTGCTGGGACGAGATGGCGCGCGCCTTCGAGCGGGCCAACCCCGGCGTGCGCGTGAGGATGGTGACCAACATCAGCCACGGCCAGTACCTGTCGGTGCTGACGACGCGGTTCATCGGCGGCAATCCTCCCGACGTGTTCATCATGGACGACAACACGACGCCCGACCTCAACCGCGAGCGGCTGCTGCTGCCGTTGAACGAGTTCATTGACCGCGACCCCGACTACCACCTCGAGGACTTCCCACCCAGCATGCTGCGCGACGGCTGCGTCGGGACAGTCCGCTACAGCATTCCGTTCTACGGGGGCTACGGGTGCCTGTTCTATCGCACCGATCTGTTCCGGAGAGCCGGCGTCGAGCCGCCGACGACGTGGCAGGAGCTGCTCGACGCCTGCCGCGCGCTGCAAGCCAAGCTCGGCATGAAGTACCCGTTCGCCATGGAGCCCACCGCCGGATTCTGGATGATGCCGTGGATCTGGCAGAACGGCGGCGACATCCTGAGCCCCGACCATCGCAAGGTCCTGGTTGACACGCCGCAAGCCATCGGGGCGGTGCAATTCGTGCACGACCTGATGTACAAGCACGCGGTGATGGATCCGTCCCTGGCGTCCGGCACGACCCTCGATTCCCTGTGGTCGTCCGGGCAGGTTGCATTCATGATCAACGGGGCCTGGATCATCGGCATGCACGACCGCAATTTCCCGCAGTGGCAGGGCAAGTGGCAGATCGCGCCGCTGCCGGCGGGCGTCGCGAACGTCGGCTTCTTCGGCGGCCAGCACTTGATGATCGCCAAGGCGTGCAAGCACCCGGAGGAGGCGTGGCGGTTTATGGTCTTTGTCACGTCGCCGCAGAGCCAACTGCAGTGGGCCGAACTCACCGGTTCGCCGCCATCCAACCTGCGCGTGTTCGAGATGCCGGAGTTTCGCGCGGGACAGCCGCAGCTTGCGCGCATGCGCGAGGCCATGCTCCACGGGCGCAACAACCCGCTCGCGCCGTTCTTCGTCAAGATCTGGTACGGGCGGTTTCAGAGCCGCGTGCTCGATGTCGTGATGAAGGATCCGCATGCCGACATCGCCGCAGCGATGGGCGAAGCGGCGCGCGAGATGCAGGCGGTCGTGGACGATTACTGGATGATTCACACGCACTTCGTGCAGGGAGGATGCGGCCCTGAGTAAGCGCGTGCGGCAACCACGGAAGTCGGCCACGGGCGGGCCGGCGCCATCCCCGGCTGCGGGTGCTGCGGCAGGAATGCTTCCCGCGGCGCCGCCCGGCTCGGGCCTGACGAGGCGCCGGCACGAAGCGCTGACCGGCGGCACCTTCCTGCTGCCCGGCCTGTTCATCATCTTCCTCTGCGTGATGATCCCGAGCGCGCTCGCCCTCGGGCTGTCGTTCACGCATTGCAGCCGCTTCCTGTCCCTCCAGTGGGCGGGGCTCTACAACTACCGGAAGCTCCTGAGCGACCCCGTCGTGTTGAAGGCCTTCGGCAACACCTTGCGCTACGTGGTCGTGTTCGTGCCCGCGAACTTCATCATCTCGATGGCGATCGCGCTGCTCCTCAACCGTCAGTTCCGCGGCATCAAGGTCGTGCGCTCGATCTATTTCGTGCCGGTGGCGGTTTCCAGCGTCGTCGCGATCAGCATCTTCCGCTTCATGTTCGACCGCAACTACGGGCCGATCAACGCGGCGCTCGGCACGCTCGGCTTCGAGAAAGTGCCGTGGCTGTGGAGCGCGGAGTGGGCGCTGTGGGCGATCATCATGCTCATGCTGTGGAAGAGTGCGGCGTTCTTCTCGCTCATCCTGCTCGCGGCGCTGCAAGACGTGCCCGAGGACCTCAAGCAGGCCGCGACGGTTGATGGCGCGGGCACGGTCGCGCAATTCGCGCACGTCACGTTCCCCTCGATTCGCGGCGTCGCGATGACGGTGATCATCCTGTCGAGCATCGGGGCGTTCCGCGTCTTCGAGCCGATGTTCGTCCTGACCAGAGGCGGGCCGAACGATGCCACCCAGACGGTTGCCCTCCAGGCCTATGACACGGCGTTCACCAACGGCGAGCTGGGCTACGCGTGCGCGATTTCGTTCGCACTGCTCGCCGTGATCGTGGCCGCGACCGCGCTGCTCAACAAGCTCACTGCGAGGCACGCATGAGGCGGCGGCGCGCGACGACGAAAGAGCTGGCGCTCACCGCCGCCTACGCCATGGTGCTGGCTGCCGGCATCGTCGTGTTCGGCTTTCCGCTCTATTGGATGGTGCGCGGCTCGCTCATAGACCAGGCGATGTGGATGCGGGTGCCGTTGGTCTGGATCCCGCCGCTGAGGGACCTCTCGCTCAACGCCTTCTTCAGCATTTTCGCCAGCGAGCAGTTCCGCATGTCGCGGGTGCTGTTCAACACCGCGACCGTCGCCGTGCTCATCATGGGGCTCAACGTCGTGTTCGACTGCATGGCGGGCTTCGCGCTGTCCAAGATGCGCCTGCCCGGCAAAACGCTCATCCTCGCGGTGCTGCTGATTACGATGATGGTGCCCTTCGAGGGCATGATGGTGCCGCTCTACCTCACCGTGACCCGAATCGGCCTCGCCGACACCTTGCTCGGCATCATCCTCCCCGGCGCGGCGAGCGCGTTCTCGATCGTACTGATGTGGCGGTTCTTCAACAGCGTCCCCGACGAGATCATCGAGGCCGCCGTCGTCGACGGCGCGAGCTGGGGGCAGATTCTGTTCTTAGTCGCCATGCCCGCCGCCGCGCCCGCGATCGCCACCATCGCCGTTTTCAGCTTCCTCGCGGGCTGGGAGGCGTTCGTCTGGCCGATGCTCATTACCGACCCGGAGAGCGCGTTCGACGTGCTGCAGAAAGTGCTCGCCAACGCGACCTATGTGAGCATGGGCGGGACGACCGAGACCGAATGGGCCTACCTCATGGCCGCCGCGCTCATCTCGACGCTCCCGGTGCTCGCGCTCTTCCTGCTCTTCCAGCGGTTCTTCATCGCCGGGTTGACCGGAGGCGCCGTCAAGGGGTAGGCGATCGGGAACCCCGCTCGCCCGGAGACTGCCCGAGGTGTTGCGGCCGCGGAGGCAGAAGAAGGGGAATGATTCCTGTGCGTCGGAGGAGTGCCGTCGTGGTCGTGACCCATCGCAGCGATACCTGGGACAGCTACCCCATGGACTACTCGAATCCGCATCTCGCCCTCGAACCACTGGAGGACGAGATCGCGGTAGTGGGCGAGGCGCTGAACGTCCTGTGCGAGGCCGGCATCCTGCCGCGCACGGAGTACGATCACGACAAGATGCTCGCCCACCGACGGGCGGTTGCCGAGCGGTTCGAGATTCCGTGGACCGCGATCACCCCCCGCGTGCAGCGCCTGCTCTACGCGATCAACGCCATAGCGCAGCCGCAGAATATGATCGCCGCCGGCGTATTCTGCGGCAACACCTTCATTTCCAATGCCGGCGCCGCCGTCGGCCCGGGGGCGTGCTACACCGCTACGAACCTGATCGGCGTCGAGGTCAAACCGGAAGAAGCGGAACGAGCAGAGCGGAACGTCAGACGCATAGACCCCACGGGCGTCGCTCGCGTCGTGGCGGCGGATGCGGTGGATGTCGTGGCGCAGTTCCAGGAGCAGCTTGACCTGCTCTATCTCGACGCCGACGGCGACCGCGGGCGCGGCAAGGGGATCTACCTCGAGATCCTCGAGGCGGGCTATGCGCTCATGCCCGCAGGCAGCATCGTCCTCGCCCACAACAGCGTCAATGCCGCCGAGCGGCTCAAGCACTATCTCGACTTCGTCCGCGACCCCGCCAAGTTCCGCGCCAGCGTCAACGTCATCCTCGACACTGAGGGCGTAGAGGTGTCGGCGAAGTAGCGGCGGTCATCCCCGGGGCGAACCCGACGCGCGGCTAACGAGAGGCAAACTTCACCGCCACGTCGTGCTCTCCGCGGGGCAGCGGCACGAGCACCCATGTCCTTCCGAAGCGTCGTTCGACGTGGAACCGCACGGGCTTGCCGTCCACCAGGCAGCGGGTTGGCTTCTCCCGCCCGAGCGGCAGCTTGACGACGAAGCCGCCGCTGTAGCCGCAGCGCGCGGTGAACGACACGGCGTCGCCGCCCGCCCGCGCCCGACCGATCCGCCCCCGCGATCGCTGCCACCACCATCGCCACAGCTCGTCACTGCCCATGAAGACCGCCCGCAGCTTGCGCCCCCGCACGTATCGCAGCAACTCGTCAATCGCCGTCCGACAGGCGGGGTAGCTGGCGATGTAGACGGGATGATAGAACATGTTCATCGTCATGTGGTATCGCGCCGCGATGTCAACCGCGTGGCGGAGCATGCGGAAATCGGTCGCACCGCCTTCATACCCGACCTCGTAAGCGACGATGGGCTCCTGCACGAACGGGATTCGCGCATTGCCCCCGCGCCAGTCGTCGCGGAAGAAGTACGGGAACGCGGTGCCGAAGGCGAAGCCCATGCGGTTGACCGGGTTGAGCGGCGGCGAGCCGTAATGGATGCGGCTGTTGTCCGCCTTGGCCCCCGCCGCGAGCATCCATTTCGCGGGCTCCGCCCACCCCGCCCAGCGGCACCAGTGGTTGACGGTGCAGACCGGCGCGCGCCCGAACGCGGCGCGATAGAGCGCGACCTGCGCGGCGACGTCCTGCTCCGCGAACGGGCCGGGGTGGGTGAACCCGTCCATGAAGTTGTAATGCAGGCTCAACTCATGCCCGTTGGCGCGGATGCGCCGGAACTCCTGGCGGCTGATCGCGAACCGGCCGTCCAGCGGCATCAGGTTGATGTGATACGGCAGCCCCCGGCTCCTCATGAAGTCCGAAGCGGGAAGGTGCACCCCGGGCTGGCACTCATCATCGCCCCCGAAGTGGAACAGCGCGTCGGGCACTGCGCCGTCCGTGGGCGGCAACTGGTGCAGCATCGGCGTCGGGCGGCGCGCGAGCATGTTCTGCACCAGCAGCGCAAGCTCATCGGCATAGGGGACGTGGGGCGAATTGCTGCCGATGACCATCGCGTCGCCGAACCGCAGGTAGCCGTCGCCGTCGTAGTCGCGGTCAATCGGGCGGCCCTGCTGGAGCGCCCAGATGGTATGCGGCACATCGAAGCCGAAGTAGAACGCCCAACCCTTGCCGACGCGGCGCGCCGTCACAATCGCGAGCCGGGTCGCGCGCGCCCGCGCTCCGTCGTCCGGTGCCGCCGCATGCGGCGCGAAGAACCGCGCCACCTCGCGGCCTTTCACCGGTACCACGGGGCGAACCGGTGAGATGATGATGAGCCGCTGCTCGGGCGCCAGCGGCGAGTGGATCCCGTGCGTCAGCGTGCCGCGTGTGAATTCGAGGTAGCCGGTGATGGCGAATTCATCCTCCGGCTGGGGCACCGCCGCACGCGGACGAATGCCGAACAGCCCATCCAGCCCCTCAACCGCGAATCCGATGAGCGTGCCGCCGGCGCGCACCCACTCCGTCAGGGCGGCGGCGGCTTCGCCCGGCACCGCTTCGGCGACGCCGCCGAGGATGATGCTGCCGAGCCGTGCGAGGCGTTTCGGCGTGGCGAGCGCCGAGGGAGGAACCCGTGCGGCGGCGATGCCGAGGCGCTCGAGCATGTCCCAGATATAGGCGTACCAGTAGTTGCGCCCGCTGCGATTGGCCTGCTCGCGCGCGGACTCATCCCAGACGACGCCGACGTCGAGCGGGCGCGATCCGGTCATCCTTGCCGCCTCACGCCAGCCTCTCGATCACGCGCCTGACCTTCTCGGCGCCGCGCTCGTGGTCATCTCTCGCCCCGAAGGGGTAGCCGAGGATGATGCGCGGGAGAAGCCATTCCGCATTGGGACACAGCCCGTCGGGATACTGATTGCCGCGCCCGACGTAGAGCGGGCAGTCGAGGGGGCAGCCCCGGCCATAGCCCAGGCGCTCCGCAATCAGGGGATGCTTGTACGCCGGCATATTCGTGTAGCCTACCGAGAGCGGCGCCTCCTCTTCCGCCAGCACGCGCTTGAAGTCGTCGAGCGCCATGCCCTTCTCATCGCCGCGGAACGTCGCGCCCCAGAGATGAAAGGTATGCTGCGCTTCATCGGGGCCGCGCTGGATTTCGATCCAATCACACCCCTCAACGGCGGCGTCGTAGAGGCCTGCGTTCTCGACCAGCCCGTCAATGTACCCCCGCGCCCGCTTGAGCTGCACCAGCCCGATCGCCGCGGTCTGCTCGTTCATACGGTAGTTGAAATGAAGCCCGAACGCCACGCTGTGGAACGTCGGCGCGCTGGCATGCAGCCCCAGCGCCTTGGCCAGCGCCTCGTCATCGGTGACCGCCATCCCGCCGTCGCCGAGGGCCATCTGCTTGGACATCTGGAAGCTGAACGATCCGATGTGCCCCCAGGTGCCCGTGTTCTTGCCCTGGTAGGTGGCGAACAGCGAATGGGCGCAGTCCTCAATCACGATCAAGCCGTGCCTGCGCGCAACTGCCATGATGCGATCCATCTCGGCAGGCAGGCCGCAGACATGGGTGACGATCATCGCCTTCGTGCGCTCGGTGATCCTGGCCTCGATCAGGTCCGGGTCCATGTTCCAGGTCACGCGGTTGACGTCCACGAACACAGGCACCGCGTTGTTGTACATCACGGCGACCGCGCCGAACACGCACACCGGGTCGCAGATGACCTCGTCTCCCGCGCCCGCCGCGGCGGCCATCACCGCGCTGTGCAGCACGGACATCGCAGAGTTCATCGCGACACCGCGGCGCGCTCCCAGCGCCTCGGCGAACGCGGCCTCGAATGCGGGCGTCGCAGGCCCGCCCATCGAGGACAAGTTCCCCGACTCCAGCACGGCCCTGACCGCCTGCAGTTCCTCGTCGTCGAATGTCCTGACCGGCATGTGCTCCCTCCCCGCCCCCGGGCGCGGTGTTCGCCGTGCAGCCGGCCCCCACCTGCGCCGGCACGGGAAAGCATGTGGTCGTTCGCGATCGGCCAATCAGACCCGCGCGGGACGGTTCGACCGACGCCAGGAACACCCCGAAATGAAACGGCCCCGGGGCATATCCCGGGGCCGCACGTTCCATATTCGACGCTTGGTTTGGGTTCTAGCGGGGTCGAACCTTGGCGGCCTGGGGGCCCTTGGCGCCCTGGGTCACCTCGAGTTCGACTTCCTGGCCCTCGCTCAGGGAACGGAACCCGTCGGACTGAATCGCGGAGTGATGCACGAACACATCACCCTCATCAGTCTCGATGAAGCCGTAGCCCTTCGCGTCGTTGAACCACTTGACTTTGCCAGTTGTCATGCGCGAATCTCCTTTCTGAAAGTGCACGCCGCAAGCAGGAGGTCGCACATGCGCTGACCGTAGGGGGGTAATGCTTGAGGTGTTGCCGCTTTCCACGTTCGGCGACGATTCCACGTCGCTACTGTAATATCCCATATTTCCACTGGAATGTCAAGTCAAACCAGGGTTTTGTCGCATCGCCTCGGTAGGGCCGGCCGCACGGCGACGCTATCCGGCCCGCGGCGGACGCGGCGCGCGAAGGTGGTGCGGCAGGTTGCGGATCAACTCCCTGGTCGGCAGGGAATCCGGCTCGCTGATGCGGCGCGCGACCCACGCGGCGGCGGCGATAAACGCCACCGCGAGGTAGAACGTCACCCGCAAGTCGGCATGAATCCCGAGGTGGTGGAGCAGTCCCGGAAGATGCCCGCCGAGGGCCGGCATCGGCGCCGCGCCGAGCATCACGACCGAGGAGTACACCGCGAACTGCACCGAGCGCCCCACGCTCGGGGTGACCTTGTATATCAGAGTGTTGACCGCCACCGATACCCCGGCGACGGCGAACCCCGCGAGCAGATTCAGCGGTGGGATCGCGGCGTACACCGCGCGAGCGCTCGTCATCCCGAGCCAGATCAGCGGGATCGGCGCGAGCGTCGCCGTGCACGCGATGAGCACCGGGCGGCTGCCGTAGCGGTCCACCATGCGGCCCCAGAACGGCGACGCGGCCAGCATGGTCAGCGTCGCCACCGCATTGACCGCGCCGACGCCGAGGAATGGCATCTTCAGATCGCGCAGCATGTAGGTGGCGTAGAACGGGCCGGCGATTGACTGGAGTGACCACAGCAGGCCCCATGCCATGAGCAGCATCAGTTGCACGTTGGTGAAGGTCTCCCGCGCCAGCCGAACGAAGCGGCTGCCCGCCGGCGGTCGGGCCAGTGGAAGATCCGGCTGCGGCACGAAGAGCAGCGCGTTGAGCATGCCGAACATGATGCCGAACCCGAACAGCCAGCCAAACGCCCCGATTCCCATGTGCCTGACGCGGTCGAGGAATGCCCCTTCGACGAGCGCGAAGACGGTGCCGACGATGCCCGCGTACATGTTGAGGCGGCCGAAGAAGGTGACGCGCAAGCCGGCCGGTATGAGGTCGCCCAGCCAGCTCCCGCGGGCATTGCCGGAGATGTGCGCGAACACCGTGACGAGCGTGATGATGGCGATCAGCGCGCCGACCTTCACCGCGGGCGCCGCCCACCCCGCCGCGGAGGGGATGAGAATGACGAACGCCCAACAAGAGACGTTGGCGAGCGCTCCCGCAATCGTCATGCTGCGCCGGCTCACGCCGCGCTCGACGAGCGCCGAGGCGAAGAGCTGCATCACAACGAACAGCATCGGCACCGTGCTCATCAGGCCGATCTGAACGTTGTTCGCGCCGAGCTTCAGCGCGTAGCCAATAAGAAACATGCCGCCCGTCGAAGCGACATAGATCGAGCTGAGCATCGCCTGGCCGTAGGACAGGCGAATCGCGCGCTCGATTTCCGGCGGCGGCATCGTAAGAGCCGACGTTTCGGACATCCGACTATCTCCGCAGGCGGCGCCTGCTGTTTGCCGGCTCTCCTCGTTCGCCAACCAGAGCGATGCAACCGGCGAGGAGAGATGAATTCTGCGGTGCGGCTTCGTTCCCTGCGAGCGACTGTCGCCTTGAGGCAGCGCGCGGGGCGTTCCACACGGCGCCCCCTAGAGGTTCGCGGCGGCGTTCACCGAAACCAGGGTGCTGAGGAGTATCAGGAGCCCACGGCTTGTCCACGCGCGGAGATCAGCGGAGGAACGCCCCGATGAAACGCCTGCTCAACCGCTTCCTGCGTGCCCAACAGTCGGGGTTGATCCTGGTCATCCTGCTCCTCGGCTTCCTGCTGACCCTGTTCGCGGGATCGCACGTGGACCGGCTGACCGGCCGGGAAGTCAACAACTTCCTCAACTCCTACGCCCTGATGCAGACCGCCACCGACGCCTGCTTCTTCGCCATCATGGCGATCGGGGTCACGATGGTCATCATTTCCGGCGGCATTGACCTCTCGGTGGGATCCACCTACGCGGTGTCGGGCGTCATCATGGCCATCGCGCTGCGCGCGTCGGGGACGACGGGATCCGCCGCGACCGTCGGCTTGGGCCTCGCGCTGTGCCTCGGCATCGGCGTCGTCTGCGGCGCGCTTAACGGACTGATGGTGGTCGGCCTGCGCGTGCATCCCTTCATCATCACGCTGGGCACGATGTGGGTCTTCCGCGGCATCGCCTTCGTCGCCAGCAAGGCGGAGAGCATCCTCGTTCCGGCTAGCCTCACCGCGGTCGCCAAGAGCTCCCTCGGCTTGAGCTCGGCGGTCTATCCCGTGCCCATGCTCGTCATGCTGGTCATCACGCTAATCGGCGAGGTCTTCCTGCTCAGGACCGTGATGGGGCGCGACGTCTACGCGATTGGAGGAAACCCCGAGGCGGCCCGGTATTGCGGTCTGCGGATCGGCCGCGTCCTCATTGCCGTGTACGCGATATCCGGCCTGACCGCGGGCATCGCCGCCTTCGTCGGCGGCAGCTTCTACGGCTCCGTGTCATGCGCCGACGCGACCGGATACGAACTGTACGTCATCGCCGCCGCGGTGGTCGGCGGCGCCAGCCTGGTTGGGGGCAGGGGCAGCGCGGTCAGCGCCATGCTCGGCGCCGTGCTCATCGTGCTCATCCGCCAGTCCATCCGCACCCTGCACTTCGACCAGAACTACGAATGGATCATCATCGGCTGCGCGATCATCATCGCGGTCGTGCTGGATCGAGTCAACGCCCAACTGGCGGAGCGGCGGATCGCGCGCATGGCTGGGGGCGTCGAAGTCCCGGCGCCGCCGCAGGATGACATGCCACCGTCAACCAACCCCGAAACGTGAGGTGTGTGAGATGAAACGAAACGTGCTGCTGTTCGTCGTGGGCTGTGCAGTCGTTGCGGCCCTCGCCGCCGGGTGCCGCGGGCCGGGCACCCCAGTCCAAGCGCCGGACGAGACGATCCGCATCGCCATGATCGCCAAGAGCTCGACCAACCCGGTGTTCCTGTCGGCGCGCACGGGCGCGGAGGCGGCGGCGAAGGACCTGTCCGAGAAACACGGCATAGACATCGTGATCGACTGGCGCACGCCGCCGACCGAGGACGGCCAGGTGCAGGCGCAGCGCATCACGCAGGCGGTCAACGAGGGCGACGACGTCGTCCTGCTCTCGTGCTCCGACGCAAGCAAGGTCATCGGCAGCATCGACGATGCCGTCGCCCGCGGCGTCCCGGTGATGACCTTCGACAGCGACGCCCCGGACTCGAAGCGCTTCGCTTTCTACGGCGTGGACGACGTCAAGACGGGCGAGCTCGTCATGGCCGAACTCGCCAAGCAGCTCGGCGGCAAGGGCAGTGTGGCGATACTGGCGGGCAACCAGAACGCGCCCAACCTGCGCAAGCGCGTCGAGGGCGTGAAGAAAGAGGCCGCGAAGTATTCGCAGATCAAGCTCGCCGGCACGTTCTATCACACCGAGACACCGCAGGACGCCGCCGCCGAGGTGCTGCGCGTGATGAACGCCTACCCCGAGATTACCGGCTGGGCGATGGTCGGCGGGTGGCCGCTGTTCACGACGACGTTGCTCAACGACCTCGACCCGGCAAGGGTGAAGGTGGTCGCGGTGGACGCGCTGCCCGCCCAGCTGCCGTACGTCGAGAAGGGCATTGCGCCCGTGCTGCTCGCGCAGCCGACCTATCTCTGGGGTTACGTCTCGGTGGAGAAGATCGTGGACAAGGTCTTTCTCAACAAGGACGTCCCCGAGATCAACCCGATGGAGCTCGTCCGCGTTGACAGGCGGAGCCTGGGCGACTGGGCGCGCCAGCTCAAGGAATGGGGCTTCACCGACGTCCCGGAGAAGTACCTCGAGATGACGTAGCCCGCGCGGCACCCGATGGCGCCGCGCCCGCAAGCGGGCGTCGGGTGCCGGATAGAGAACGCGTCCGTGAACGACAATCCCGTCGTCGAATTCAAAGGCGTCACCAAGCGCTTTCCGGGCGTGGTGGCGCTGGATGACGTCAGCGTACGCATCGCGCGCGGCGCATGCCACGGGCTCGTCGGCGAGAACGGGGCCGGCAAGAGCACACTCGGCCGGATCCTCGCCGGCATCTACCGGCCGGACAGCGGGCACGTCGTCGTGGACAGCCGGCCGGTTCGTCTGGCCAGCCCGCGCGACGCCTTGGCCGCAGGCATCGGCATCGTCCACCAGGAACTCGCGTTCTGCGAGAACCTCTCTGTCGCGGAGAACCTGTGCCTGGGCCAGACTCCCGCGAAGGGGCCGTTCGTGTCCCGCGGGCGGATGATCGAACGCGCGCTCGACCGGCTGCGCGCGATCGGGGCGCGGGTTGATGTCGAGCGGCGGCTCGGGGAACTGCCGATCAGCCAACAGCAGATCATCCAGATCGCGGCGGCGGTCGGCCGCGGCGCGCGGATTCTCATCTTCGACGAGCCGACGAGCAGCCTCTCGCAAGCCGAAACCGAGCGCCTGTTCGAACTGATTAAGCGGCTTCAGCGCGATGGCGTGACGTCCATTTACATTTCCCACCGCCTGTCGGAGGTGTTCCGCCTCTGCGAGACGATCACGGTGCTCCGCGACGGCCAGGTCGTCGCGACCCGCCCGACCTCCGAACTCGACGAAGCAGCGCTGGTGCGGCTGATGATCGGCAGGCCGTACGAAGCGTATTTCCCGTCCCACCTCGAAGCCGAGCCCGGAGAGGAACTCCTGCGCGTGGAAGGGCTGTCGAGCGCGGGCAAGTTCGAATCGGTCTCGTTCACCCTGCGCGCGGGGGAAATCCTCGGGCTTGCAGGGCTCGTCGGATCGGGGCGGACGGAAATCGCTCAAGCGCTGTTCGGCCTGGATCCGTTGGTCGGCGGCCGCGTGTTCATCGCGGGCGCGCCGGCCGACATCGCGGGGCGGCCGGCGGCGGCGATGGAGTTGGGCCTGGGACTGATTCCCGAGGACCGCAAGCGCCACGGGCTGGTGCTGCCCATGACGGCGAAGCAGAACATCACCTTGCCGACGCTGCACCGGCTGGCGCGTATGGGATGGATTCGCAGCAAGGCGGAGGAGAGTCTGGCGCGGCGGTACTTCGACTTGATGCGCATACGAGCGCCGAGCATGAACGTCGTGTCCGCCGGCCTCTCCGGAGGCAATCAGCAGAAGCTCGTCATCGCCAGGTGGCTCGCCGCGCAGTGCCGCATTTTGCTGGTGGACGAGCCCACCCGCGGCGTGGACGTCGGGACCAAGGCGGAGATCCACGGCCTGATTGACAGGCTCGCCCGCGAAGGCAGCGGCATCTTGCTCATCTCGAGCGAGCTGCCGGAGATTCTCAATCTCTCCACGCGGATGCTGGTGCTCAGGCACGGCCGGATCGCCGGCAAGCTGTCGCGCGAGGAGTGCACACAGGAGGCGGTAATGCGTCTTATGGCGGGTATGGACGGCAGTTGACCCCCTGCAGTTGAAATCCCGGTGGCGAGCGGGAGAGGGAGAGACTCGGCCGCTGTCGCGAAGTGGCTGCGGTGCGCGACCTGTGGCTGCGCAAGGACCTCGGCAGGTCTGATGGATCCTTCGCCGCGTCGGTGCCGGCACACGGCGCCGTGCTCGTCAAGATCGGGACACCGAACCGGATGGACTGGTAGCATGCACCAGCGC
>CP070648.1:4565599-4570261 GCA_020354555.1 Armatimonadota bacterium
CGCCTCTTCCCTGCGCTCGGTTGCGCTCGCCGGCTTCTCCGGCTTGGAGGTGAGGTAGTACGTCGTATAACCCAGGGACGGCACGGCCGCGACGAAAGCGATCTCCACTTCGTCGCCGTCGCGGCGCAAGATCTGACACGGCACCGCCTTGCCGCCCGCGTCGCGCAAACCGAACTCGTCCCATCCCGCGGGCAGCGGCACGCGCGCGCGGCAGACATCCGTGCGATCCCAGCCGTGCGCGTTGAACACGCGCAGCGGCTTCTCGTGCGCCGCGGCCGCCGCCTTCGCCGCGCGGCTGAGGTAGTCCAGCGCGTCCGACAGCGCCCCGTGAGCCAGCTCGCAGGCTTCGCGGTAACCCACCATGAGATCCACGTACGAAATCTCGTTGTGCGTGCCGGTGATCGAGTCGTGGTGCTGCCCGCACAGCAACTGCCGCCATGCCTTGTCGAGCGGCTTCTCCGGATAGCTCGCCCCGAGCAGCCCAGCGAGCGCGGAGAACTTCTCCGCGCTGATGAGCAGGTTCTCGGCGATGCGATTGCCGATCTTCAGCTCGATGCGGCTGAGTGCGGTGCCGGGGTGGTAGAGCGACATGTCGCGCGAGGTCAACGGCAGCTGCGTGCCCGTTGCGCGGCATTCCTCGTCCACCGACCTGTGAAAGTCCGCTGGCACCGCCATCTGCACCTTCGGCACCAGCTCGCCGAGCCAGTCCGTCGGCGGCGTCTGGTCGCAGCCCGTGAGAAACGACGTCAGCCCCATCATCAGCGCGCTTTGCCGATCCACGTGTCCGCGCCGATGCACCAGGTGCGTGCCGTCCGGCGACACGTGGCGGAACAGCGGCGGGAAACCGTAGATGGACTTGCCCCACCCCACCGCCTCGCACCCGCCCTTGGCCGAGATCTGCGACATCTGCGCCGGGTGGCCGAACACGTCGCCCGGCGAATACACGTAACAGCGGCGGCCGAGCACGTCCTCGTGCCACAGCTGCCCGTACACCATGTTGCGCACGAACGTCTCGCCGCACGAGTTCAGCGCCTGCGGCTGGTTGTAAAACACGTCCGATTCCGCGCGCCCTTCCTCGTGCGCCTTGCGCAGGATCGCGCGGTGTCCCGGGAACAGGTCGAAGTACGGCTTGAGGTAGTCAATCTCCGACAGTATCCCCTTGAAGTTCGGATCCTTCTCGAACTGCTCGCAGTAGCGGCGCACGATGTCCAGCGCCCCCATCGCGTACACCCGTTGCTCCTCGTGGTACGTCGTGTCGAAGTGGAAGTCGCTGTACACGAAGCCGGTGCCGCGCGGATCGGGCCTCGGCGCGGGGGCGAACGTGAAGGGCGCGCTCGCCGCCTTGCCGTCAACTTCGAGCGACAACTCCGCCGCCACCGGACCCTCAGCCGCTTCCACCTTCGGCCCGCGCAGCCGTATAAACTGCGACTGCCCGGGGTCGAGCGCCACTGCGGCCCGCTCGTCGGCCACCCCCAACGCGACCTCCGCCCGCGCGGCGCCCAGGTTGCCGATGCGCACCTGGAGCACCTGGCGCGGGTCGTCCGCCGGCCCGAAGAACACGCCCTCGGCCGCCGGCGCCGCGGCAACTATGCCCCCGTTGGCGATTACCGCCGGCCGCACGGTGAAGCTGAGCAGACAGAACTCGACGCCGTCCGCGATATACCCCGGCCTCACCTTGGCGAGAAACAGGTTCCGCCCCGCCTTCAGTCGCACCGGCAGCAGCAGCTGCCGCATCCCCATGCCTTTGGCTAGGCCGTACGGCTGATCGAGGATCTGCTCCCCGTTCAGAAACAGCCGCATGCCGGAGTGATACGCCTCGACGAAAGCGACCTCGTCCTGCTCGCAATCCACGTACGTCGCGAGGTAGAACACCGCGTTGCGCTGCACCGTGCGGTACAGCAAATCGCCGGCCCGGCCGGTCAGGCCGATCCGCGACTCGCGCAGCCGCCGCCACTGCCAGCGCGGCGGTCCGAGGTATTCGTTCGCGACCCACTGATCCTCCACCGGGCGGATGCTGCGCTCCCCGCCCGCCGCCGCGAGGTAGTCGATGTCGAGGATCTTGGGTCGCTCGAACATGTACTCCCGTTCGAAGAATGCCTCCGTCTCCACCACGAACGGCCCGGCGATCAGCCAGTCCGCGATAACCGGCTGCTCCATCAGAGAGGAAAACGAATTGACTGGAACCTGCGAATCATCCACCTGCAAGACCGTCTCCTTTGTCAGATGTTCCGGCACTGCTTCTGGCCCACGCGCTCGGATTCCTTTCCCGCCGCGTCACGCGCGCCGCCGGTGCTGCGCTCGAAAGCACGCATCTTCGCGCGGCGTGGGCACGCGCGCCCAACCACCCCCTGCCTCGCGCGGAACTGCGCGTCGACATCGTAAACGCCGCCCCGCCGCTTGCGCGCGCCTTGCTGCATTGCTACAATATGGCGCCGGAAGGACGCCCAGCTCATGGCCAAAGCTCGAACGGCATACGACGTGCTCGGGCTGCCCTATGACGCTCCGCCCAGCCAGGTCCGCAGTCGCTACCGCCAATTGACGCGCCGCTTCGAACCTGACCTCGAGCCTGAGCAGATCTTCGAACACGAGGATTTCCTGCGCATCGCCAAGGCGTATCTCGTCCTTGACTCCCCGCGCAGAAGCGACTACACGAAGCTGGTGCGTACCGCTCGCGGCGCCCCCGTCGAGACCCCGGACCTTTATACCCGTCTCTCCACCGAATCCAAGCTTCTCCTCGCCGCCGAAGCCGGTGTCGCCCGCCGCCAGTACAAGGCCGCCGCACGCCTCGCCAAGGACGTGCTCGAGCAGAACCAGCGCAACGCCAAAGCTTACGCGCTCCTCGGCGACATCCTGCGCATCCAGAGCAAGTACGGCGAAGCCATCTCGATGTACAACTACGCCATCCAGATGGACCCCGACCACCGCCGCTACTGGCAGCTCCTGGAGGAGTCCACCGCGCTGCGCGAAGGCCGCCGCGTTCGCCGGTCGCTCGAGGACGAGCCGGGGCGCTGGCACCGCCCGGTGCAGGTGTGGCTCATGATCGGTGTCGCCGCGCTGTTCATCGAGGCGTCCATCCTGCTCCTGCGCGCCAGCCGCGGCCCCGCGCTCTTCTTCGGCCTGCCCGCGGAAATGCTCGCCATCGCCGCCCTCGACGGCATGCTTGCCGGCCTCGCGCTCGCGGCCACCGACATCCTCACCCCCTACGACGACGAGATGATCTCCTACTCCGTCTTGTCCTACTGGGCGCAGGCGGCGCCGGTGCCGGTATTCGCGTTCGTCCTGCTGCCCGGGCTGGTATTCTTCTGGGTCGCCATCCCGTTGTACGCCATCACTGCGTATCTCGACGAGTACGCCTCAATCGCGATATGCATGGCACTCACCATCACCGCGATGCTGACCCTCGGCTTCTGCTTCGTCTATCCTGAGCTGTGGCTGCCGTTCTTCATCTTCGGCGGCAACTTCATCTGGGCGGGCTTCAACGCCGGCTGGGCGATCGGCAGCATGCGCTCCTCGCCCTGGCAGGCGGAGGAGTAAGCGCGCGCGCCCTCGAAGTCCGTCAGCGTTGTCGCGCAGACCGAGCGCCGGCAAGCGATGCCGAGTCCGCCCGACGATCAGGAGGTTCCGATGCTCGCTGCGAGTTGGCTCCCACACATCCCGGGCGCGGCCGGGATGACCGCCCTGACTCTCTGCGCCATCGCGTGCATCGGCCTGGCCATGCGCCCGGGCCGCGCCGCCGACGCCGCGGGGGATTCGCGCATGCCCACCGGCAAGACGTTCCGCAACTCCATCGGCATGGAGTTCGTGCGTATCGAACCGGGCAACTTCGTCATGGGCCACGACGGCAGCAAGCTTCCTGACAACCTGCTCGACCCGCGCGAGCCGGACGGCGAGCGCAGAGCGTGGCTCCGCGAGACCGGTGACTACGATGAGGTGCCCGCCCACACCGTAACCATCAGCAATGCGTCATACGTTGGAGTCCATGAAGTCACCAACCAGCAGTACGAGGAGTTCGACCCTCTCCACACTTACCTGCGCGGCAAGCTCGGCTTCTCGATTGATGACGATGAGGCCGTCGTCTTCGTGAGTTGGCACGAGGCGCAGGCGTTTTGTGACTGGCTGTCCCGGAAGGAAGGGCTTCCGTATCGCTTGCCCACCGAGGCCGAGTGGGAATACGCCTGCCGCGCCGGCACCACGACCCTGTTCTCCACCGGCGACGCCCTGCCGGACGACTATCTCAGGAATCCGAGCAGCTCCTGGTACCCCGACCTCAGGCGCGGGCGCGGCCGCGACGAGGTCGTCCCGCTCCACGTCGGCGGGACGCCGGCCAACCCCTGGGGCATTCACGACATGCACGGCAACGTCGAGGAGTGGTGCCTCGACTGGTACGGGCCGTACGAGGAGCAGCCGCAGACCGACCCCGTAGGCCGCGCCGACGGGGACTTCAAGGTGACGCGCGGCGGCAGCCATTCCACGTTCGCGTATTACCTGCGCTCGGCCAACCGGATCGGTACGCTGCCCGAGGACACGTCCTGGTATATCGGCTTCCGCGTGGTCATCGGGGAGATGCCCCGGAGCGCCGCGCTGCCTCCGATACCTCCGCCCCCGTGTCAGCAAGACGTCAGGCAGCGAAAGCCGCGCCGGACCGCGAAGGCCCCCGACCCG